>NC_014364.1:0-310264 GCF_000143985.1 Sediminispirochaeta smaragdinae DSM 11293
TTTATAATTTCTTTACCGGTATGGAATTAATAACAACGGTAAAGTAATTGGAGGTATTTGCGACCTTTTAAGTTCTTTTGGCTCCGTACATTAGTGAAAAGCAGCATGTGTATAACTTGTGAATAATTCTTATAGTATTGAGGCTTTTAATGAATACACAAAGCAGGTGGGACTTTTCCATCTTCTGGCAGGAAGCATTGAACCAGTTGAAAAACGAACTATCGGACCAGGAGTTTGTTATGTGGTTCAGTAACATCTCCTATCACTCCTCCGAAGAGGGAAAGCTTATCCTTTCGGTTCCCTCGGCATTCTACCGTGACCAGGTAAAACAGCGTTATACCGGCATAATAAAGGAAAAACTCTACGAACTATCCGGTTTTCAACTGGATGTCGATTTTATCGTTACAAAGCGAGCAACATCGGAATCGCCGAAGGAGAAAAATGAAGTTTCTGATACCCCTCAGCCCCCCATGGCGGTAAAACCGGTACCCGTATCGGTCTCACCGGCTAAGAATGATCCCCCAAAAAAGCATCCCGATCTTAGACCCGATTACACGTTCGAGAATTTCGTTATTGGTGAGAATAACACCCTTGCGGCAAACGCTTGTATGGCCATCAGTAAAAATCCGGGAACTGCCTATAATCCCTGTCTGATATATGGGGGAGTAGGTCTTGGAAAAACGCATCTCATTCAGTCAATCGGAAATTATGCATGGGCACATAATCCCGACATAAAAATTGCTTATGTTACGGCGGAAACCTTCACCAACGAATTTATAGAGGCGATTCACCATAACAAAAATCATCAATTCAAAAATAAATATAGAAAGGTCGATATCCTGCTTATCGACGATATCCATTTTCTCCAGGAAAAAACGGGAACACAAGAAGAACTCTTTCATACCTTCAACGCTTTGTATGAAACAAACAAGCAGCTTGTTTTTACCTGTGACCGTCCGGTGTCAGAGCTGAAACAGCTCACTGATCGGCTGAGAAGCCGGTTTGAACGTGGACTCAACGTCGACCTTCAGGCCCCAGCTTTTGAAACAAGGTTTGCCATTTTAAAGCAGAAGGTAGAAGAAAAAAAGGTACCGATAGACGATGAAGTTATCGAACTCATTTGTCGAAACGTCACCACAAATGTAAGAGATCTCGAAGCCGCACTAACACGACTGATTGCCTATGCAGATCTCTTGCATAAGAAAGTGACCCTCGATATTGCCAGGCAGCAACTCAAAGATGTCTTTTCCAATCCCAAAATGAGTAATATCACCGTTGAAATGATACAGCGCGTTACTGCCGAATACTTCAATCTCTCCCCTAACGACCTTCGTGGTAAAAAAAGGACAAAAGCCATTGCCTTTCCCCGACAGATCGCCATGTATATTACCCGGGAAATAACCGAATTCAGCACCACGGAAGTCGGTCTGGAATTTGGAGGGCGAGACCATACCACTGTTATGCATGCATGCCAACGAGTGGAAAGCAGAATGCAAACGGATCCCAGCTTGGAACCTATCATCCAACGCATTGTACGGCAAATCAAAGAGTACGGGACAAAATAATGAAAAGATGGTACAACTATGAGGAAGATATGTGCATGAATACCGAAGGCTGTGGATATGTGCATTTTCATGGAATAACCTTTACAAGTTATTCAGATGGGCAACTATTTCTTTCAAAAGAAATTATGGCGGATATTAACATATTCACCGTGCCTATTATTACTACTATTAATTAATATATACTGTAGGTAGGAGAGGAAAGATGAAATTTACCTGCGAAAAAAACGCATTGTTGAAAGAAATTTCCATTGCCCAGGAAATCATCTCTACAAGAAATGCACTTTCAATTCTTTCAAACGTACTTCTCGAAGCCGACGATGGGTCTCTGACCATAAAAGCGACAGATTTGAAAGTAAGCTTCGAGACCAGAATACCAGTTGAAATTGCTGCTCCCGGAAGTACTACGGTCTTTTGTGACAAATTTTTGGGAATTCTTCGTTCCCTACCGGAAGGAGATATCGAGGTTGAACTGGTCGACAACAGAGTCATGATACGACCCCTCTTTCAGAAGATCAACTTTCAACTTAAGAGTATTGCCGGAGACAAATTCCCCGAATTGCAGGAAGTATCCGAAGATCTTTATTTTGAGATCCCTCAAAAGGATCTTATTGAGATGATCGGCCAGACAATCTTTGCTGTTTCCGATGATGAGACTCGTTATTACATGAACGGAGTCTATGTGGAGCAGGACGGTGAAAGTATTTCCATGGTGGCTACCGACGGGAGAAGGCTTTCCCTTATCAAACGGCGAATAGAATCCGAATTGAAGGAATTCGACGCCGTGATCATTCCTCCGAAGGTTCTTCAGCTTATCAGAAAGCTTTCATCAGGAGAGGGAAATCTGAAAATTGCTATTTCCGACCGGAATATATTCGTTCAGTTTGATGATCAACGGATTACCAGCAACCTCATTGAAGGACAATTTCCCAATTATCGGCGGGTCATTCCCGACAGTCAGGATTACCAGTTGGTTGTCAACCGTGATCAGCTTGAAGAGGCTCTTAAACGTGTATCGCTTTTGGTTGAGCAGAAATCAAGAAGGGTCTATCTCAGTGTTGAGAACGCAATGATGCGACTTACCAGTGAAGAGAGTGATATTGGTGTCGCCAAGGAAGAACTTTCCTGTAGTTATGAGGGACCTGAGACCACCATAGCGTTGAATTATCTTTACCTTGCCGAACCCTTGAAGGTTATGCGCTGTGAAGAAGTCGTTCTTCGTTTTACTGAAGCAAATAAGGCGATCACCCTCGAACCGGTTCCTGAAGGCGATTATTTCCATATCATTATGCCGATGCAGCTGGATTAAGTGAAGCCATGGGGTTTTTAGCCCTGAAGACATATCAATATAGAAACCTAAAAGACGCGGAGGTGTGCCTTGACGCACCCCGCGTTTTTCTTGTGGGGGAGAATGGCCAGGGAAAGAGTAATCTGCTCGAGGCTATTTATCTATTGAGTTTTGGTTCTTCTTTTAGAACAAGGCGAGATCAGGAGCTTATTCGCCGGGGATGCGGTGAACTTGCGCTTCATGGAAAAACCGCCGAGCATGATATATCCTTTTTGCTTTCAGGCAAGAACGGAACAACAAAAAGCATTAAGCTTGATGGAAAGCCTGTTACCGATCGAAAAGAGCTTGTACGTATCTTTCCGGCCATTGTTTTTTGTCACGACGATATCTCATTTGTAAACGGATCGCCGGAAAGAAGGCGCTGGTTTTTCGACCAAACAATGAGTCTTCATGAACCGCTTTTTATCGACACCCTTCGATCCTATCGCAAAATTTTGAAATTACGAAATATGGCCTTGAAAGAAGATCGCAGAGATCTCCTTGATGTTTACGATATACAGTTGGCAAGGGCCGGGATGGAGATCCAGGAAAAGCGAAGAGAGGCAATAGAAGGCTTTAATACAACATTTTCTTCACTCCATGAGAAGGTTTCGGGTCTGGAGGGGGAAATGAAGATTGCCTATCGTCCCAGTTGGAAGGGATGTAAAGGCGAGGAAGATGTTGGTGTTCTTCTTCATCGAAGGAGGGAGAGTGATTTAGAAATGAAGACCTCCGGATCCGGTCCTCATCGAGATCGTTTTGCCTTTCTTCTTGAGGGGAGGGATTTTTCTTCCATTGCTTCCACCGGTCAACTTCGACTTCTTTCCCTGCTTCTTAGGGTTGGACAGGCCCGATTTTTCTATGAGAAGTGTGGAAGACGGCCGGTACTGCTACTTGATGATGTACTTTTGGAGCTTGATCCGAGACGAAGGCAGCGCTTTTTGGGAACACTTCCGGAAGCCGATCAGATTTTTTTTACCTTTCTTCCCGATAGGCAGTATTCTGAACTGAAGGGAAACGATACCATGCTTTTACGGGTGAAAGAGGGTGAGTTTATTGAAGAATAGGAGGCCTAATGAAAAAGGCATCGGAGATTCTGTCTCAGTTTTTTGATCAGGCACAGTTGGAAAAGGCCCAGAAATACAGCTCTTTTTTCCGTAGTTGGAGAACAATTGTCGGTATCGATATTGCAAGTCATACTCGGGTAAGGGAGATAGAGCGGGATGTTTTAATTGTGGAGGCAGATCATCCGGGTTGGGCTCAGATGATAGAATTGAAAAAACGACGAATCCTTCGGGATATCAACAAAAAGTATCCGGAATTTTCTTTGAGTAATATTAGGGTATGGATTGTACAGCAATTAGGGGCTGTCTATCCGGTAGAACGAGAAGAGGGCAATAGGAATGAGTGGCACTATGAGCCTCCCGTTTTTGGTGAAAAAGAAAAAAACGAGAGAAAAAGTGCCGGTGATGACGGCCGTTTACAGCAGATGCTCGATAGTATTGGGAAGATGGTTAAGGGTTCTGAGAGGGATAATCGCCATTGACATTCCCGACGGATGCAGCGTATACTTTGGCACTCATTGGGACAAAAGCGCTGTATAGCGATACAATAAGGAGTTGCTTCTATGAAAAGGACTTACCAGCCTAGCAGGGTAAAGCGCAACAGAAAATTTGGCTTTCGAGCACGCATGAAAACCCGCGGCGGGCGGCTTGTTCTTGCCAGACGCCGAAAAAAAGGTAGAAAAAAGCTTTCTGTTGCTGATGAGAAAAAGCCTTACTAAGAGGGATAGATTGAAACACTCGGCCGACATCGGCCGAGTGTTCTCTTCACGAACCAGGGTGTCCTGCCTTGGCGCGAAACTGATGTATCGAACAAATAATACAGAAAGGAACCGTTTTACGGTTACCCTGGTTAGAAAGTATGGAAATGCCGTTCAGAGAAACCGGGCAAAGAGAGTAGCCCGGGAGGCTTATCGGCTCATTAAGCCTGAAATCCGACAGGGATATGACATGGTCTTGCTTTTGTATCGATCTGAAGATACATTGTCCAATCGTAGCCGTCAATTGAGCGATTTATTACACAAGGCACAACTTCTTGGAAAGCGGCATCCGCTTTTTCTCTCAATCAAGGACCAGTAGGAGAAGGTATGGACAAAAGAACTTTGCTGGCGGTTATTCTTTCAACCATTGTTATTTCCGTCGGTTTCATGATTCAAAATACGTTTTTTGCTCCTCCCCTTCCCGAGTCACCGGCTGTTACAGAACAAGCCGAGGCCTCCGGGAATACAAATGCTTCCGATGGATCTGTTTCATCGAATGATAATTCTCAACAGCAGCCGACGGCTCCTGTTTTACAGGCCCAAGGTATCATTCCTTTTGGTGATGAGCCTGGGGAGAAGATGGTTTCTCTCGACACAAAGGTATTTAAAGCAACCTTCAGCAGCCGAGGGGCTCTTTTGACCAGCATGAAGTTGAAAGAGCACTTTGAAAATGGAGAGCCGCTGGAGATGATTTGGCGGGGAAACGATGCAGAGGGGGCTTTCGGTATATCTTTTGGTGGACCGGAAAGAGAGATAGCACATGTTCCGTTTTTTGTCCGGAATATCGATGAGAATACGCTCGAATTTTACCGTGAGTTTGCAGTACAAACCTCTTCAGGTCCCGTTCCCTTCACTTTGACCAAGCGTTTTCGGTTTAATCCTTCCGATTATCTTTTCGAGGTCTTGGTTAAGATTGAGAATAGTGTGAATGCCTATCCAGCCCTCGACGAAGATGGGTATGCCTACACGCTATCCTTTGGTCCTCAGATTGGTCCCCAGGTTGAAAAAATGGATGGTAGATATGCCTATCGTCGTTATTTTACCTATGAAAACGGGAAACAGAAAAATTATCGAATGAAAAACGGTTCTGTTTCCGTTGATAATCGGGTAAGTTGGGCTGCCGTACTTGGAAAGTATTTTGCGGTTATCGGGGTTCCCGATGCAACCGACTATGATCTTCTTTTTACCGAAGGTTCCGAGCCCGGTTTGCCGACAACTTCGCGACTTTTCTTTTCCAGACCTCCTCTGAAAAGCAGCGTAAGCGAGGATGTTTTTCGTTTTTACATGGGACCGAAGATCAGCCGTGTCCTGACACAGTACAACGATCCGGATAAAAATGGCTTCGGAACTCGTGACCTTCATCTTGAGGAGGTTATGGACCAGGGCCGTTTGCTTGGCTGGCTTGAGGTCATAATGAAAAAGTTGCTTGTCTTCTTTTATTCGATTATTCCAAATTGGGGTGTAGCCATCATTCTCCTTACCATTTTGGTCAAGGTCGTATTGTTTCCGATAACACATAAAAGCTACGAATCGACTAGTAAGATGCAGATGCTGCAGCCCAAGATGAAGGAGATTCAGGATAAGTATCGGGACAACCCGAACAAAATGAATCAGGAAATGGCGGAGCTTTATAAACGGGAAAAAGTGAATCCTATGGGAGGATGTCTTCCCATGCTTCTTCAAATGCCGATGTTCATTGCCATGTACGGCCTTTTTAACAAGTATTTCGATCTTCGTGGCTCCTCGTTTATTCCCGGTTGGATTACCGACCTGTCGAGTCCCGAATCAGTATATAGTTTTGCACCCTTCAAAATTCCGATTCTGGGATGGAGCGATATACGGTTGCTTCCTATGTTTTTCGTTGCAACGATGATTCTCTCCAGTAAGATGACGCAAAGTCCCTCGTCTGCAGGAAGCCAGAACAGTAGCATGAAGATGATGACCTACATGATGCCTATCTTTTTCTTCTTCTTTCTCTACAATGCTCCCTCCGGTCTGCTGGTTTACTGGATTGTTACCAACGTGCTGACGATAGGTCAGCAGAAGGCAATCTCAAAGATACAGAAGCGTAAGGAGGAAGGGTGATGAATGTGACATCCCGTTTACTCCAAGGAGATAAAATATATGGTAAAAGAATTCGAAGGAAAGACCGAAAAGGAGGCGATCGATAACGCAGTTTCAGCACTGAATATTGACCGTGAAGAGTTTGACGTTGAGATTGTCGAATCCGTTAAGGGCGGCCTTTTCCGAAAAGGTGCAGTAAAGATCAGGGTTTTTATTGAAGACGACGATGATGGCTTTGATGTCGGCGATCGTTACAGCGAAGATGTTGATCCTCAGGCCCAAGACGATTTTGAAAAGGCCTCGGTGACGTTTCTTGAAACACTGATCGAAAAGATGGGTTTTCCTGGTACGGTTTCCATCAATTTCAGGGAAGAAAAGAAAATTGGTTTAACGATTGATTCCCAACATTCCGGTATTCTGATAGGAAAAAAAGGAAAAAATCTTGATGCATTGCAGCTTTTGGTTAATGTGTATTGCGGGAAGCTGCATGAGGGACGCCGAGTTATTGTCGATGCTGAGAATTATCGAAGCAGGCACGAGGAAAGCATTATCCGTCTTGCCGACAGAACTGCGGCACAGGTACGGAAGACTAAGCGTTCCCGGCTCCTTGAACCGATGAATCCCTTTGAAAGGCGATTGGTCCACACTACCTTGAATGATATCGATGATGTGGAAACCAGGAGTGAAGGCGAAGGCCTTTATAAACAAGTCCGGATCATTTACAAGGGTTCGGCAAACTATTAAAATTATTATAAATATGAGTTAAGGATGACCCCAACTGGCTTAGCAGGTTGGGGTTGTTTTCTCTTTTTCGTATGTAGGAGAAAAGCTATGGATACAAAAAGGAAAGTACTTTTTACTTCAGAGTCTGTCAGTGAGGGACATCCCGATAAGGTATGTGATCAAATTTCCGACGCCGTTCTTGATGCCTGTTTGCGGGAGGATTCCACTTCGAGGGTTGCCTGTGAGACCTTTACAACTACGGGGATGGTTCTTGTCGGTGGAGAGATCAGTACCTCTACCTACGTTAATCTTCAGGATGTGGTTCGAGGTGTTGTGAAGCGGATAGGGTACGATCGGCCGGAGTATGGCCTTGATTGGGAATCCATGGCTGTTATCGATACAATTCATAATCAGAGCAGTGACATCTCCATGGGCGTTACCGCAGGTGAGAATAAGTATAAATCCCAGGGAGCCGGGGATCAGGGAATGATGTTCGGTTTTGCCTGCAATGAAACCGAAGAGCTTATGCCAGCACCCATCATCTTTGCCCACCGTCTGCTGCAAAAAGCGGCAGCAGTACGAAAGTCGGGGGAATGTTCCTGGATGCGGCCGGATGCAAAGAGTCAGGTTACCGTTCAATACGAAGGTGGAAAGCCGGTGCGGATCGATACCATTGTCATCAGCCATCAGCATAGCCCTTCGGTTTCGATAAAAGAGATAGAAGCGAGTCTCCGCAAACGGGTCATAGAACCTGTTCTCGGCGATACGGGACTGATAGACGAGAAGACACGGTTTTTCATCAATCCGACGGGACGCTTTGTGATAGGAGGTCCTCATGGTGATTCGGGACTTACCGGTAGAAAGATTATTGTCGATACCTACGGCGGTATGGGGCGTCACGGCGGAGGGGCTTTCAGTGGAAAGGACCCAAGTAAAGTAGATCGTTCGGCCGCTTACATGGCCCGCTATGTGGCGAAAAACATTGTTGCGGCGGGATTGTGCGATCGATGTGAGTTGGAACTCTCTTATGCCATTGGCGTTCCCTTCCCCATTTCGGTTATGGTGGATACCTTCGGAACGGCTACTGTGCCCGAAGAGCGGATTGAAGCTGCAGTTGAGAAGGTTTTTGATCTCTCTCCCGAGGGAATTATCAGGGAATTGGGTCTTTTGGCGCCTATCTACGAAGCGACGGCGGCATACGGTCACTTTGGAAGAGACGGTTTTTCCTGGGAACGGGTAGACAAGACCGAAGAGCTGAAAAAGGCCGTTGGTTGACACGGCCATAGATGGAAGGAATTGTTTCTCTCCTGATTCTCCTGGCCTTTCTTGGTGGGGGAATGATGTGCGCCAAGAGCACATTCGCGCCCAAGCCCAAAGGGGTCACGTGTATAATTGCCGTTATACTCCGCATCTTACTGCTTTTCATGGGCATCAGAATCGGCCGCCTCGGTATGAATATCCGGGAAGTACAAACCATTGGCCTTCTTGGCTTGGTATTTGGGAGTGCAACGATTTTCGGAACGGTCTTGTTTCTTATCATTCTGAACGGACTGTCGGGAGGAAACGAGTCGAAGCATAAAAGAGGACGTTCCGAGTCACGACGTCCTTCTGCTAAAAGGCTTCTTTGGGAATCTCTTGGATTGTTTGCTTTTGTTATTGTCGGCATTGTGGCAGGAAAGATTCTTCCTTTTGCTTCCCTCATCCCGAATGAAGCCGGAACCTGGACGCTTTATTGTTTGCTCTTTTTCATCGGGATGCAGATGATGCAAAGCGATATAAAGTTTGTCTCTCTGCTTCGGGACCGAAGAATGCTTCTATTGCCTCTTGTTACGGCATTAGGATCGATTTGCGGTGGGATCATGGTCTCTCCCCTCTTTCACCTCTCAGTGGGAGAAGCTGCGGCTCTCTCGGCCGGCTTTGGTTGGTACAGTTTATCGGGGGTGCTTATCTCGGATCTCGGAAATCCGTTACTCGGTTCCGCCGCATTTCTTGTCAATCTTGTAAGAGAGAGCCTTGCTCTTTTCATGATACCCCTTTTGGGAGGCTTGGGCCTTCCTCATCTTGCTATCGGCGTCGGAGGGGCCACTTCAATGGACGTCACCCTTCCCCTTGTGGAAACCAGCTGCGGGGCAGGGTATGTTCCTCTTTCTATTGCCCACGGGGCACTTCTTTCGCTTCTTGTCCCCTTTCTCGTTCCTTTTTTTTGGGGGTTTGCCTGATTTATGCCCGATTTATGTGAGAAGTCTGATTTTGGTGAAGATGTAATCAAGAGAGTCTCGTTTTAGTACCGTTCGAAAAAAACCGGTGTTATCCAGTTGAGAGGTGTTTTTCCCGTCGTTTTTCCGGTATTTTTCATCGACGTCTTCATTGAACCAGTGAACAAGCGATATTTTTCCTCCTTTGATTTCTATCGCCGTCATTCCTCGCTTTCCGATTACGCAGCCGGAATTAAAAACGGAAGGAGCAAGGGTCTGGCTGCTGTACAAAGAACTTATTGCCTGCTCTTTGCCCTTTGTCATGATGGATTTGTCGATCTCTTTTTTGATTTCCTCGATTTGCTTTTCAAGAAACTTTTGTTTTTCGTCACCGGATTTTGCATATCTGCGCAGAAGATTTTCGATTTTGTATTTAAGAGAGTCGAGTTTTGAAAGGGATTCAAAAAGGGGGCGATGGGTATGGCCGATGATGGATACGATGTTTTTTTCAATGGAGAATTCGTAGGTCCGCTTTTCGATTTTAAAGCGCCTGCCTTTATCGTGTGCGACCGAATAGTGTTTGATTCGTAAGGGTTTTGCAATGAAGCGGAGCAAAAGGCCCGATATTTCATTGAATTTTTCGTAAAAATAGCTGGGCTGATGGCCATGGAAGAGAAAAAGCGTCATACCCTTATAATTCAACTTGAGTGATTCGTAGAGTTTGTAGCGTAGGGGCTCTCCAGGGAGGTTAAAAAGTTTCGAATCATGATTACCCGAAAGCTTATAAAGGCGATTTTCCGCATCGAATGCATCAAAAAGCGAATATAGGCTCTTCCATGTAGAGCGGATTTCGGCAAGTGTATAACGATGGAGCTCCTCAATATCTCCGTTGAGGATGAGGGTATATCCTTTTTCATAGTAGTAGTCATGGAGAGCGGTCTGGAAGAGTTTGGCATTGGGACGAAAGTCGTCTCCATATTTCCCGTTTCCGACGTGAAGATCGCTGAAGATGACAAACCGCTGATTGTCATGTATCTCAATCTCTTTTGCCTTTGTGTAAAGCTCTTCGAGCTTGAGATGATAGAATTGCTTGTTCATACTATTCTTAAATATAAAAAATTGATGACCCTTTTGTGAATAGTATATGAAAAAATGGTTAGTTGAAGTGGCGGCTATGTTCGTATCGGGATGGTGCAGCCACGCTGCTTAAAAAGAAGGTAAACCTGCTCGGCTGTAACACAGTGCATGATTTTTTCCCTGAATGAATCGTTGCGGAGCAAACGGACAAGGGTTGAGAGGGCGCTTAAATACTCCAATTGTGTTTCCGGAGGATTTGCAACAAGAAAAAGAAGGTGGACGGGTTGAGAATCAATGGCATCATACTCAATTCCTTCCTGACTGATTCCCAAGGCAACGTAGACTTGATCGATTCCCTGACAGGTTCCGTGAGCAACCGCAATACCCTTGCCGAGACCGGTGCTCTGTAGCAGCTCCTTTCTCATTACTTCACAATAGAAATCGTCAGCCCAAGGTTTGTTTGCAAATTGTCTTGCATGTGAAATGAGCTCGAGAATGGCCTGGGACTTATTTGTCTTGGATAGCTGACAGATGCCGTTTTTCCCAATCAACCTGCATAAGGTAACCATAAAACCACCTATAGTATAATATCGACATTTTGTAGCTTTTACAAACAAAAAAAAGCAGATACTCTTTTCTCATGGCAACACTTATCGTAGAAGGATACGACAGGCTTATTACCGCAAGCCCGGCAATTTCTTTGCTTAATACCCTGCTTAGGGAAGGTATCCCAATTTCCCACCTCTGCGGAGGAAAGGCCCAATGTGGTACCTGCAGGGTGAAAATCCTTGACGGGGAGTCTTTTTGTAGTCCGATGGGTGAGAGGGAACGTCTGCGCCTTTCCGGAAAAGAGGGAACACTTCCGGAGTCTGTCCGGCTTGCATGCCAAACCTATATCAGAGGCAGGGTTGTGGTACGGATACTCGCCTCCGGTCGTTCCCTTGACAAAAAAGAATAGACAGGTGGCGAGCATTCGTTTATCATTGTAATGGAACCGGTTCCAATTAATTGATTGAAGCGTATCATGAAAAAGCAAACGATAAATGATGTTGCCCGTCTTTCGGGAGTGGGTAAGGCTACGGTTTCTAGGGTTTTTTCAGGTTCTCCTCTTGTTTCAGAAGCCACAAGGGAGAGGGTGTTGGAGACTGCACGTGAAATTGGTTATCATCCTAATCCCGTTGCACGTGCTCTGACTACCGCGAAGACCGGGAATATTACCATCGTCCTTCCGAGCCTTCAGTCCTTTGTTATGTCGCAGATCGTTAGGGGTGCCATGTTCGCAGCCAACAAAAACGGCTACAGCCTTTTTGTTCTTGATTCGGGTGAGGATTCGGATAAATCCGGAGCCGATTACTCGGACCTACTCCATGAACACGCCAGCGACGGTGTCATATTCTGCTATGAAAGCGCCCGTCAGCAGATGGAGTCGGTTTCATTACGTCGTCCAGTGCTTTTTCTGGAAAGTACTCCGACAAAGGAGAGTCTGGATTGCATACGCACGGACAACAGGACAGGGATGCGGCTTTTGGTTGAGTATCTTTTTGAGCTCGGACACAAGCGCATTGCCGCTGTTTTTGGAAGGCGAAGTCCCTACTCGGAAAACCGCTATATCCACTTTATTGCTGCAATGGAAGGCGTTGGTTTACCGGTAACCGAGGATCATCTTTTGTTTAGTAATTGGGCCATTGAAGATGGATATCGAGATTTCCGTTCTCTTATGGGCCTTCCATTTTCATCTCGGCCGAGTGCTATTGTTTTTATATCGGATTTTATGGCAACCGGTGCACTTCGTGCTGCAGCCGATATGGGGATTGCGGTGCCAGATGAGGTTAGTATTGCCGGCACCGACGATGCCGAAACAAGTGCCTTTCTTATTCCCGGGTTGACTACCCTTGGTTTTGACCCCCATGGACTTGGGGAAAAGGCAGTGGAGCAGCTGATACGACGAATACAATATCCCGATGAGGAGGCTCTGCATCTTGTTGTGCCGGTTACGTTACGAAAACGGGGTTCCACCGGCCCGGTGAAATGGTAATCCTTTTATAGTGTTCGGAATCCTGGTGGTCAAAGCCTCTCAATTTTTTTTGTTGCCGTCAATTACAGAGTATAGGGGCATACGATCAAGCAATCCTGGAAACCTAAGGATTTTTCCGGGAAAGACGGCATGAAACCACCAGGATTCCGGACACTACGTAATCCTTTTGTCTATTATCCGGCCATGAGCCGGAAGGAAATCCAGATTTGGTAAGGAGCATAAGCAATGAAAAAAGCGATTCTGAATCTTCCCACCGCCCTCTACTGTGGGCGGGGTTGTCGCTCTGGCCTTGCGGAGTGTATCCCTCAGGAGGCGAAGGTTGCGCTGGTAACGGATAAGGGGCTGGTCGGCGCGCCCCCTCTGGATTTGGTGACAACGATTTTCGATGAGGCAGATATTTCCTGGAAGCTAATTTCCGATATCGATCCCAACCCCGATGAGGAAACAGTACTTAGGGTAGTCAAAGCGGTTAAAGCAATGCAGGCCGACGTTATTGTCGCCATAGGCGGGGGAAGCCCCCTCGATACTGCGAAGGCCGCTGCTTGCATGGCACGGAACGATGGACCGCTTTCAGACTACCAGTGGGAGGGAAAACCCTTTGTCAATGCCCCCCTTCCGCTCTATGCGCTGCCGACAACCGCAGGTACTGGTAGTGAGGTGACGGGAGTGGCCGTCATCACCAGCAGAAACATGAAAAAGGGCATTAATGCCAGGGAGATTTTTCCCAAAGCCGCTTTTGTAGACCCTGAGTTGATGATAGGCCTTCCACCCTATCTTACCGCGATCACCGGAATGGATGCCCTGACCCACGCCATAGAAGCCTATGTCGGCTTAGGGGCCAACCCATTTTCCGATGCGCTTTGTGAAAAGGCCATCGAATTGATTGCGGATCATCTTCCCCGAGCCTTTTCTTATGGCGGGGATATTGAGGCGCGGGAGGCGATGGGTACTGCCAGTTCTCTTGCCGGCCTTGCTATGGACCAGGCAGGGCTCGGCATCGTTCATAGCCTTTCAAGTCCTGTTTGTGCCTATCTCCATGTTTCTCATGGCTTGGCAAATGCCATGCTGCTACCACATGGAATGCGATACAATCTGCCGGCCCGACATGAGAAATTTGCCGTTGTTGCCGAATTGATGGGGTATGATACCACCGGCATGACTCCCCGGGATGCGGCTGAGGCGGCTGTTGTTGCTGTGGAAGATTTGCTGGAAGAATTGGAGCTCGGCTCCGCAATTGAGGAGGTCGTACACAATGCGGTCGACTTCGAGGAGTTCGGGAACAATGCCTCCAAGATGTTTCTCATCCGGAACAATCCCCGAGGTGCCGATTCCAAGGCCTGTCGCTCGATCTTCGAAACAATTTTCTAAGAAGTAGCGGCGATGAATTTCAGGGATACCGAATTAATGCAGTAGCGTAAGCCTGTAGGCTGCGGGCCATCTTCAAAAAGATGGCCGAGATGGCACCCGCACCGGGCACAGAGCAGCTCGGTGCGGATCATGCCGTGACTACTGTCGGTACGGCGTTCCACTCTCTTCTGATCGATGAGATCCATGAAACTGGGCCATCCGCTTCCCGAGTCATATTTTGTTTCCGAACGAAAAAGTGGTGTTCCGCAGCCGACACAGTGGTATGTTCCTTTCCTGTGTTCATCCCATAGTTTCCCGGAAAAAGGGGCCTCCGTTCCCTTCATCCTGCACACATAATATCGTTCCGGGCCGAGTTTGTCCCGCCATTCACTTTCACCGTGGGGCATCTTACTGGACGATTCCATAATAGCCTCCTTATATTCTTAACATACTCATGTTAAGCAAAGGGAGTCCACATCGATGAACCAAATTATCGAAACCATTTTGCAAAGAAAAAGTGTACGCCATTATGGAGCCGGAGAGATCCCAAAGGAGGACCTCGAGACGATCATGCGGGCCGGAATGGCTGCACCTTCCGGAATGAATAAACAGCCGTGGGCCTTTGTTGCAGTACGGGATCGACAGCAACTCGATATGCTTGGAGATGCTCTTCCCTATGCGAAAATGCTTCTTCAGGCAACGGCGGCCGTTATTGTCTGCGGAGACCTGCGCACGCTTTCCAATGAAGAGGCAAAGCTGTGGGTACAGGATACCTCTGCGGCAACCGAGAACATCCTTCTGGCGGCAGAGGCTCTCGGTTATGGAGCAGTCTGGACCGCCGTGTATCCGGAAGCCGACCGGATGAAACCGGTGGTTGAGATTTTAGGTCTTCCTGAGCGCGTCATTCCCTTGAATGCTATTGCTGTCGGCCAGCCTCTTGAGGATCGTGACCGGCCCAAGAATAAGTGGAAGCCGGAAAAGATTCATTACGATCGCTGGTAGAAAATAAAAGGCCGACCCAGTTTCCGGGGCCGGCCTTTTGTATCGAAAATTCTTAAACGAATTCTTAGATCTGGATACGGGCGTTCAGACCGCCGCCTAGGGACTGAGTGGTAAAGTTGTACTGGGCGTTCAGGTCCAGTTTCAGTATCGTCAGATTGAAGCTTAGCCCGCCGAATGCCCTGAAAGATCCGCCGCTGGCATCGGAGTAGACCACAAAACCGTCGTCGGTGATTTCCACATCATAATTATCTTCCACAGCATCTACGTCTCCGGTTATATCTGCATTAACACCTCCGCCGGCCCGCGACCAGCCGTAGGAGTAGCCTGCCCCGAGATAGGGGGTGAGGATGAGCAGGGATTTGCTTGCCTGGACCGAGAGGTCGATTGCATGGGTCTTCCATGCAAAGACGGCATCGGGATTACCTATATTGAGAGTTTCTCCGCCGGGAAAGTCAATCTGATTTGCCATTCCCGTGGTTTCCATGGCAACCGAGCCGTTGAGGTAGGTATAGCCGAGTCCCACGCTGACTGCGGGAATAAGCAGACGGTCTTTAAGAAGGGGATAACGAACCTGAAGACCTGCCAGGATATATTCGGCGGTAAGGCCGGTTGAACCTTCGAGGGCATCACCCATTGAAGGGGTGAGATAACCGAATTTTGCGCCAATGTCGAAGGGGATAAAAGGAAGCCCCAATCGTGCGTCGACAGCGTAGCCGGGCAGGGGAACTCCCAGACTGGAATCAGTTATTTCGCTTGGAAGCTCAAAGCCTAGAGCAGTTGCAACATCTTCGAAGGCCTCCTTCGGAATGGTAACCGCCGATACCGAAAGGCCGATACCGAAGTGGGGGAAGCCCTTTACCCTGGCATCCGACCAGGTGAGGCCGGTAGCCGCAGCCGCGAACGGCAGTGCCTCGGCAACATCATCGGCAAAGGTGGCAAAGGATGATTCAAGATCGGAATATTGTATTTGCCCAAACATCGGCACTGCTATCAACAGGGCCAGGATCATCACTGTAATGACTCTTTTCATAAAACCTCCTTGGTGTTGATACCGCTATTCTACTATAACGCACTTTCGAATCGGTTTCAGGAACCCTTTGCGTTCTTTTTCGCTTAGCGCTACTATGTAAGCGTAAGTGATTTTCGAAATAAAGTCTAAAGGAGAGAGTCATGCAGGCAATACGGATACGCGACGGTATTTATCGCATTAGTGCCAACATAGGAAATAAAGATCTCTTTGAAGGTATTTGGCCCCTTCCTAATGGAGTAAGCCTCAACTCCTATCTTGTAAAAGGGGAAAAGATAGCACTTATCGATCTTGTAAAGGATTGGGACGATGCTCCGGGACAGATTGCGTCTCAGCTCGCATCGGTAGGTGTCTCGTTTGATCAGATTGATTATCTGATCATCAACCATATGGAACCGGATCATACCGGTTGGTTGCGGGAGCTTCGGGAAAAGAATCCGAAGCTGCAGATTCTCGCCAGTAAGAAGTCGATTCCCCTGATAAAGAATTTCTACGGCATTGAAGAGGGCGTGAAGGCCGTAAGTTCCGGTGATAGCCTTGACCTTGGAGACGGCAAGACGCTGTTTTTCGAAGATACGCCAAATGTTCATTGGCCGGAAACAATGGTTACCTGGGAGCGCTCCTCAAAGGTCCTTTTCAGCTGCGATGCGTTCGGTTCTTTCGGCGCCATGGGAAACAAGGCCTTTCACGATGAACTTTCCGCCAGCGAAAAGGATTTTTTTGATCGCGAGACCCTCCGCTACTATGCCAATATCGTTTCTACCTTCAGCCCTTTTGTCGAACGTGCAATTAAAAAGCTTGAAAATCTGGAAATCGATGTAGTGGCGCCAAGCCATGGTCCCATTTGGCGGGAAGAACCCGAGAAAATCGTCGAACAGTACGCTCAGTATGCATCCTGGATGAAAGGGCCTGCTCTTCCCGAGATTACCTTTGTCTGGAGCAGTATGTACGGCAATACCCAGAGAATGGTCGAACCGGTTTTGGAAGGAATACGGTCGGAGGGGGTTCCCGTTCATGTGCACCGGGTGCCTCAGGAGCACGTTTCTTTTGTTCTGGCGGATGCCTGGAGATCAACGGGTATAGTGCTTGGTATGCCTACCTATGAGTATAAGATGTTTCCGCCGATGGCGCATGTACTTGATATTCTTGATCGAAGTCATGTTCAGAGTAGAACGGCTTTTCGATTCGGCTCGTACGGCTGGTCGGGGGGTGCACAAAAGCAGCTTGAAGAGTTTACTTCCTCGATGAAATGGAACTGCATGGAGGCTCTTGAGTTCGCGGGTGCACCTGATGCCGACGACCTGGCATTGGGGCGTGAGCGAGGGGCTGAACTTGCCCGGGCCGTAAAGAAAATGTGTCAAGCCGACAAATAAGAGCGTTTGTTTGTTCTTCTTGGCATGATACAATTCAGCCTATGAAAATTCGTGCCGGTCAATTATTACTTGAACGTCCAGGTTTGATCTTCATCCTCTTCCTTGGGATGGGGATCAACCTTGTCGGCTACTACATTGTGTATTGGCTGGAGCTGCCGCTGTTTCTCGACAGTATGGGGACATTTTTGGCTGCTGCTGTTTTAGGTCCGTGGTTGGGTGCCGCCTGCGGTTTCTTTTCAAATCTCTTAATTGGACTTATCGACAATCCCGTTATGATCCCCTTTGCCCTGGTCAATATCGTTATTGGAATTATTGTCGGCCTTTTTTCCTTGCATTTTCGTTTTCGTTCCCTTTTCGTGGTTATTATTGGGGCGCTGGTTTCTGCCCTTGTTAGTTCATTATTGGGTACCGTAATAACCGTATTTGTTTTCGGCGGAGTTAGCGGAGGGGTTATCGACGCTTTTGTTGCAGGTATGGCGACTTCCGGTAGAGAAATTTTTTCATCCACGTTCCTTGTCAGGCTTCCGGTCAACATTGGCGATAAATTGTTCAGCGCCTTTCTCATCTGGATTTTCCTGCTATTGTTCCCGGAACGGTGGAAAGGCTATGCTTAATGAGGAATTTCTTTGCCGTTTTGTTTTTTTCTCTCGTTATTTGTGTTCCGGAGATTTTTTGTCTACAGAATCTGACGGTAGTGGGGGGAGCAAACGGCAACGTCCCCTATGAATACCTTGATGACAAGGGCCGCCCCAGAGGAATCCTGGTGGATGTATGGGATCTTTGGTCAAAAGAAAGTGGGGTTGAGGTTTCCTATCTCCTGGTCGATAACTTCAAAGATGTCATGGATCTTGCCGGAAACGATGCATCCGGTCCTATTGTACTTGCCCATGATCGTATCCCCGGTTTTTCCGATGATGCCGGTCGGTTTGAACATGGTGAGGTATATTATGAGGTTCAACCTTCCATTTTCTATCACAAAAGAATCAGCGGTATTATCAGGATTGAGGAAATGGCCGGATATGTGGTGGGAGTCGCTGCTGATTCCGGGATAGAAGCGCCTCTTGCAGAGGCTTATCCTTCTTTGGTGATCAGAAGCTATGACAGCAGACAGGCATTGTTGGCTGCCGTCCTGAGCCATCAAATTCATCTTTTTGTCGGTTACCCCCCTTCTATGATTCATCAGATTGGTATCACCGGAAATGCCCGTGCCTTTCGTTCGGGGAAGGCACTTTCGTTTTCAATGCCCTTTGCACCTGTACTGGTAAAGGGCCCGAAAGAGCTTCTGGAAGATATTCAAGAAGGTTTTTCCTCAATGAGCCCCTTTGCCCGCAATCTTACAATTCACCGGCAAACTGGTTTCTTCAGGGGATGGTCGATCCGCTGGCCGCTAATAGCAGCGGTAGGCCTCGTTCTTATGGTTGGCTTGCTTTTCTCTCTCTTTTGGTTCTGGAAACTTCAATTGGACAAGCGCATTCGTCAGGCAACCGATGCCCTTGTCGAGCAGCGTCGGCAGTTGGAGATTTCCCGGGATGCACTGGCACATGCCCTTCGTGAGAAAGAAATTCTTCTCAAAGAGATTCATCATCGAGTTAAAAACAACCTCCAGATTATTTCAAGTTTGGCCAATCTTATCCGGAATACAGGAGGTACCACCGACGAGGGAAGGGATCGCTTTGCCGAACTCCAGAGCCGCGTCGTTTCAATGGCGAAAGTACATGAAGTGATCTATACCAACGAGCAGTTCGAGCAGGTTCCTCTGCGGGATCTCATTAAGGAGATAAGTGAATTGCTTATTTCTTCCATCGGTATGGGCTTGGCTATTCGTTTGTCGGTCAAGTGCGATAACCTTGCCATAAATGTTGGTGATGCGACGGCTTTTTCTCTGATCATTCACGAAGCAGTGGCGAATGCAATTAAACATGCCTTTGCTCCGGGGAGAAACAACGTTCTGGAGATCCTTGTACGCGAGATTAACAATACGGTTGTTTTGTGCATAAAAGATAATGGTGCGGGCTTTCCAGCTGAACTTGATTTTGACGGAAAGAATCATTTGGGACTTTTCATGATAAAGCAGCTGGCTACACAATTACGCGGTGAATTTGTATTGAAGAATTGCGGGTATGAAGGTTCCGGTGCTCAGATAACGGTAGAATTTCCCCTACCGGAAGCCCGCTTTGTGGGGCTTCCGGAGGAGAATAATAGAGACTATCTGCGACGATAGCCTCCCATTCCAGGCGCAGGTACCATATGGTTCGAATCATCGTAACCTGATTCGAAACAGCCCCATCCCTCATGGAACCTTCCGGGACCTCCGGGACCCATATGGCCGTAGAAGCGGGAAAGGTCGTAGGTCTGACCGTCTATGGTCGCTTTCACCAAGCGAAGATAGACCGCATCACTGGGATTTCTTGTCGGCCGCCAGTTTGCGGGAGCAGAAAATCCTTCTACACTTACGCTTTCTCCATTGGAAAGTTCAAGACTGTCTGCAAGAAACATGGGGAACATCAAGCGGTAGGTTTTTCCGTCGTCTCCTTTCAACTCGGGAAAGCCTGAAAAACTTGCATAGATCTTTCCGCTTACGGTTACTGTTTGGTAGGGATTATCCCGAAAGTCTTCATCTTCCTGGGCCCCCTCTGCAAAAAGGGTAGAGCCGGAAGAAAAAACCATTCCAGCAGCAATAATGAACATAATCGTGTATTTTTTCATTAAACGCCTCCTTCGGTTTTCGTTGTCTGATACCAATAATAGGCCTGTGATGTGAACCGAATGTGAACGGCTTGTGTTACTGTTGCGAATTTTGGCAGTGAATCACCACCAGGATTCCTAACACTACCTGATACCGCCCTTGCTCCCCGCCTGTGGAACATGGTACCATCCCACACTCTCGGAAGGAGTGTTTGTATGGACATCCTTGAACAGATCAAAAGTGAGTATCCCAACTACAACAGCACCAGAAAGCGTATTGCTTCATTTATTTTGGAAAATCCGACTCGCTGCTGTTTTCTCTCTTTGAAGGAATTTGCTGAAGAGGCTCGTTCTACCGAGGTCACCGTTCTCAATTTTTGCCGTTCTCTGGGGCTCGGACGTTATGTCGAACTAAAAAAAGCTCTGCAATCGCATGTATTAATCTGGACAAGGCCCGCGGATCGAATGAAGGCCCTTGCAAGTCGAAGCAGCGACAGTAACGAATTGTTCGACCAGGTTGTTAAGTCGGAACAGAAGGCCCTGCGATCGACCTTTGAGCATAACGGTCCCAAACAAATTCTTTCCTTCATTCAGATGATACGGAAGGCCCGTCGGGTTTTTGTAGCCGCACATGGTGCAAGTCGTATTTTTTCTTCGGTTATTACCTATAGGCTCTCGCTTTTGGGGGTAGATATCAGTGAATTGGATATGGATAATCCCCACAAAACGATTTTTCGGCTGCTAAGTTGTAATCCAGAAGAGAGTCTTTTAATCGCTATAGCAACTCCTCCTTACGGGAAAAATACCATTGCAACTACCCGTATGTGTCGGTCCCGGGGGATTTCCGTGGTTACCATTACCGACAGTACCCTTTCGCCCTTGGTTTCCATGGCTGAGACCGCACTGATCTGCCCGACGGAATTGATGGGGCTCACCAATTCTCCCACCTCTATTATGGCGATCATAGATATCATTGCCGTACTCTTCCTTGCTGAGAAACAGGAGGACGAATTCTCCCACCAAGAGGATCTTGCCCAGCAATACGAACATTACCTTAAGTTGTTCAATAGCGAATTGTAGTAAAAACTTTAAATTAAAGTTTATATTGACCCTCTTCCCCAGCTCTGATACCATCTATCTAACCTTTTTCGGGGGCTCTTCTCATGTGGAAATATATCCTCAAACGACTCTTGATGATGATTCCTGTGCTCATCGGTGTGACCTTTATTGTATTTTTTATCATGGCACTGACTCCAGGCGATCCTGCTGCAATTATCCTTGGTGATCAGGCTAGTGCCGAGGCTCTTGCCCTGAAGCGGATCGAACTTGGACTCGATAAACCCATACCGATACGTTACCTCAACTACGTAAATGATATGTTTCATGGGGATCTAGGTACCTCATACAAAAACCAAATCAAGGTCTGGGATCAGGTGTGGGATAAGTTTCCCAACACCGCTATCCTTGCCGTTGCCGGTATTTTGGTTGCCCTCTTGATTGGAATTCCGATTGGTATCCTCTCTGCAAAGAAGCAATATACCTTCATGGACAACTCCTCGATGGTGCTTTCCCTCATAGGTGTGTCCATGCCCAACTTCTGGCTTGGGCTTCTCCTTTCTCTCTTTTTCGCATTGAAACTTGGTTGGCTGCCCTCCCAGGGGATGGGAACAGGCTTTTTTCCGTTATTGAGAAGTCTGGTTCTCCCGGCGATCACCCTGGGAACAGGGGCTGCCGCAACCGTTGTTCGAATGACCCGATCTTCCATGCTTGAGGTGATCCGCCAGGATTATATCTCTACTGCACGGGCAAAGGGACTCTCCGAAAAGGCCGTCACCAGACACCATATGCTGAAGAATGCAATGATTCCGATCGTTACGGCGGTAGGTTTGCAATTTGGGCAGCTACTGGGAGGGGCGATGCTTACCGAAACGATTTTCTCATGGCCGGGGCTTGGGCGACTGATGGTGGATTCGATTACCAGTAAAGACATCCCGATGGTCCTTGGGGCGGTGATTTTCATGGCGGTTATGTTTTCATTTGTAAATCTTCTCGTCGACATTATCTACGCGTTTATCGATCCACGCATCAAAAGTCAATACGATAAGGCTGGGGTAAAACGGATTGGCTTTCGAAAGAGGAGTATTGCAGCATGAGTAGCGGACCCAAGGCTCGTTCCCTCTGGAAAGAAACCTGGAGAAGGCTGAAAAAGAACAGGCTCGCCGTTGCCGGTATGCTTTTTTTAATTACCCTGGTGCTGATCGCCATTGCAACGATCGTCATAGATTTGGTGATGCACAACGCGATCTATAATGACTATGTCATTAAACAGAACCTGCGACTTCGTCTAAAAGGGCCCAGCCCCGAGCACATTTTTGGCCTTGATGAGTTCGGCCGGGATATTTTCCTTCGTATGATTTGGGGAATTCGCTATTCGCTCTTTATGGGGACGATTGCGATTGCCCTATCCACCATTGCCGGTGGCATACTTGGGGCGATCGCCGGCTATTATGGCAAGGCGACCGACAATATCATCATGCGCTTCATGGATGTCCTTCTTGCCATTCCATCCATGCTTTTGGCAACCGCTATTGTTGCCGCCTTAGGAACGAGTCTTACCAACCTGCTTTTGGCGATTGCCATCAGCTATGTACCCACCTTTGCCCGTACCGTCAGGGCTTCGGTGCTGACGATCAAGGACCAGGAGTTCATTGAGGCGGCAAGGGCGCTAGGGGCGGGAGACGGAAGGATCATCTTCAAGTACATCATTCCGAATTCACTTGCACCCTTGATCGTCCAGGCCACATTGGGCGTGGCTGGTGCAATTCTGTCCATAGCCGGACTCTCGTTTTTGGGGCTCGGTATTCAGCCTCCCACTCCTGAGTGGGGATCGATGCTCTCGAGTGCCCGTTCCTACATTCGTGAGGGGTGGCACATCACCGTTATCCCGGGGCTCGGCATCATGCTAACCATTTTGGCACTGAATGTCATGGGTGACGGGCTACGCGATGCACTTGACCCGCATCTGAAGAACTGAGGAGCGTAACGATGGACGAGCCTTTACTCACGGTAGATAACCTGACCGTTAATTATGAAACAGACGATGGTATTGTGCAGGCGCTGAACGGAGTCTCCATTTCTGTGGGGCAGGGAGAGACACTTGGTTTGGTCGGGGAGACTGGGGCGGGAAAGACAACCCTTGCAAGGGGAATCATGCGCCTGGTTCCTTCTCCTCCGGGAAAGATCAAATCCGGATCAATCATGTTCGAGGGTAGGGACTTGCTGAAGCTGAGCGAAGCCGAGATGCGAACTGTTCGCGGTAAGTCCGTTTCCATGATTTTTCAGGATCCGATGACCAGCCTGAACCCGATCTTGAGCATCGGCGAACAGATACAGGAGGTGATTGCCACCCACAATCGGGAACTCTCGAAGGAAAAGCTGCGGAAGCAGGCAAACGATATGCTGGAATTGGTTGGAATCTCCGCAGATCGGGCACATGAATTCCCTCATCAGTTTTCCGGTGGGATGAAGCAGCGCGTCATTATTGCCATCGCCCTTGCCTGCAATCCGAAGCTGTTAATTGCCGATGAGCCGACCACGGCTCTGGATGTGACCATCCAGGCGCAGGTTTTGGACATGATCAGGACCCTGAAGGAAAAGATGAACACGGCCATGCTCCTTATTACCCATGATCTTGGGGTTGTAGCCCAGAACTGCAACAGGGTGGCGGTTATCTATGCGGGAGAGATTGTCGAAATGGGGACCATTCGCCAGATCTTCAAGAATCCGACCCACCCATACACCATTGGGCTGCTCGAATCGATCCCTTCTCTTGCAAAAAAAGAGGTTCATCGCCTCAATCCGGTTAAGGGAATGATGCCCGATCCCACCAATCTGCCGGTGGGGTGCAAATTCAACCCCCGATGTAAGCATGCCTTCGAACCATGCTATGGCAAGGTACCACCTCTTACCGATATTGGCGCTGGTCAGCTGGTCAGATGCTATCTCGCAAAGGAGAGGGGTTGATATGGCAGAAAAACAGGAGATCCTGAGAGTCGAGCATCTGAAGAAATACTTTGATACCCCCTCGGGGTCGCTTCATGCGGTTGATGACCTTTCCTTTTCCATCAACAAGGGAGAGACCCTCGGAGTAGTCGGCGAATCGGGCTGTGGTAAATCGACCCTCGGCAGAACCATCCTTCGGCTTCACGAACCGACAAGCGGGAACATTTGGTTCGAAGGCCGGGAAATTAACAGTTGCAACAAACGGGAGATGAAAAATCTGCGTAAGCATATGCAGATCATTTTTCAGGACCCCTTTGCCTCTCTTAACCCCCGTATGACCGTGGGAGAGACCATTTCCGAGAGCCTTCTCATCCAGAAGCTTGTTGGAAGGAAAGACAAGGCCAAGCTCGAGAAAGAGGTAACGGAATTGATGGATATGGTGGGTATTGCCCCCAGGCTCATCAACAGCTATCCCCACGAGCTGGATGGCGGCAGGCGACAGCGGGTTGGAATTGCCCGGGTACTTGCCCTCAGGCCGCAGTTTATCGTGTGTGATGAGCCGGTGTCCGCCCTTGATGTCTCGATTCAGGCACAGGTACTCAACCTGATGCAGGATCTTCAGGAGGAATTCGGCTTTACCTACCTGTTCATTACCCACGATCTTTCGGTGGTGAAGCATCTTTCCAATGAGATTTTGGTTATGTATCTGGGAAAGATGGTGGAAAAAGCCCCGGCTTCCGCGCTTTTTGCCAATCCGCTCCATCCCTATACACAGGCCCTGCTATCGGCCATTCCCGTTCCTGATCCAGATTTTCCAGTCAGCCGTATCTTACTGGAAGGGGAATTGACAAGCCCTATCGATCCAAAACCGGGGTGCCGGTTTGCGCGACGCTGCCCTAAGGCAACGGAGGCGTGCCTGAAGGGGGATATTCCCTTTATTGAGGTTGAGCCGAACCACTTTGCGGCTTGCATCATGATTGGTAAGACTTGATAGCCCCGCTTTGCAGGGTAAAACGATATCAAGAAAAAGGAGAGAAGCATGAAAAAAGCTCTGACATGTTTGCTGTTCTTGCTCATCGCCTGCTCGTTTGTTTTTGCTAATGGAGCAAGTGAAGCATCCGCCGCTTCAGGTGGGTACAAGGACACCATCACCTTTGCACAGGGAGCGGACGTTACCTCGTTTGATCCTCACATTGGAAAGGAAACTCCCGCCGTGGCCGTGACCAACCACATCTACGATACCTTGGTGGATATCGATTCGGTCAGCGGTGAGGTGGTTCCTCAGATTGCTGAACGATGGGAACAGATTTCCGATGTTTCCTACAGGTTTTTCATCCGTAAGGGATTGAAATTTCACAATGGCGAGGATCTTACTGCCGATGATGTAAAATTCTCTCTTGACCGGGCCATTGCCAGTGCAGCAGTCTCTTACATCGTTGATTTTATCAAGGATGTAAAGATTGAGGACGACTATACCGTAGTGGTGACCACCAAGGCTCCCTATGCCCCTGCCCTGCGTAACCTTGCGGTTCCCTTTGCCGCCATTGTTCCGAAGGACTATGTGGAGGCAAATCCCGACATCCTCAAGACCAAGCCCGTCGGTTCGGGGCCGTATAAATTTGTCTCATGGGCCCAGAGTGACAGCTGTAAGCTTGAGGCCTTCGACGACTATTATGCCGGTGCTCCGAAAACCAAGTACCTGGTTATGAAGGTTATTCCCGAGGCTGCTCAGAGGACCATCGCGCTGGAGACTGGCGAAGTGGATCTTTCCTATGATATTCTTACCTCCGACCTGAAGAGGGTAAGAGAGAACGAAAAACTTACCCTTTACGAAGCACCCTCCCTTACCTGTTTCTATATCTCCATGAACATGAGAAAGAAACCCTTCGATAACAAGCTGGTCCGACAGGCGATCAACTACGCCATCGATCGGCAGCTTTTGGTCGATACGGTAAACAGCGGTACCGGTGCTCCCGCCGATGCGATTATTGCTCCGGCGGTTTTCGGCTACTACTCTCCGGGACAGTATGACTACAATCCCGAGAAGGCTAAAAAACTGCTTGCCGAAGCCGGTTATCCGAACGGCTTTTCCTGTAGCCTTTGGGTCAATAACAACCAGACCCGTGTTGAGATGTGTCAGGCGATTCAGGAGATGCTCAGAGAGGTTGGTATCACCTGCAAGATCGAAGTAATGGAATTTGGTGCCTTCATCAGTCGTTCCACCAGCGGTGAGCACGATATGGCTTACTTCGGCTGGGTTACCTCCACCAAGGACGCTGATTACACCTACTACTCCCTGGAGCACTCATCACAGCAGGGTGCAGCCGGAAACCGTACCTTTATCGCCGATCCCGAGGTCGACCGCCTTATCGAGCTTGCCAGGACCAATACCGATACGGACACCCGTCGCGAAGCGTATAAGGATCTTGCAATTCTGCTCAAGGATATTGCCAACAACGCTCCGATTATTTATACCGCAATTACGGCGGGTTCGAGCAATAAGGTCGAGAACTTTGCTCTCGACCCCATTGGATATCACAAACTCGAAGGTGTCACCGTTCATAATTAGTCGTTCATATTTCGGGAAAAGGGGCCCAAAAGGGCCCTTTTCCCATCTATAGGAGGAGAGCATGTTGTTATCTGAAATGACTTGGCCGCAAGCCGAGAAGTATTTCAAGGAATCGGATTTAGTCATTATTCCCATCGGAAGTATCGAATGCCATGGAAAGCATATGCCTTTGGGGACCGATACTCTTATTCCGGACAAAATCATCGAACTTTTGCGTAGGCAGGAGGACCGATTTCTTATTGCGCCGACCATTCCTTACGGTGCCTGTGAAAGCTTGTACCCCTTCCCTGGGACCGTCAACCTGGGAACGGATCTTCTGTACGAGCTGATGAAAACGATTGTGGAAAATCTGAAACGACACGGAGCAAAGAAATTCGTTGTGCTGAATGGGCACGGTGGAAATATTAAGGCGCTGGAACGTATCGGCTACGAGTTGGATGCGGATGGCTGTCTCATGGCGATTCTCAATTGGTGGCTCAATGTTTGGGAGATGAACCCCGAATGGAAGGGCGGGCACGGCGGTGGTGAGGAAACGGCAGCCGTTATGGCCATTGATCCCGACCTGGTCGACCGCTCTTATATCGATTTACCCCTTGAAATCACCGATCTCTCCGATACCATCAAGGGATCCGGTTTCAATACGGTGCAGTACGACAATATCACCGTTACGATTCCGAGGCTGACCAATCACGTAACCAGCAACGGCTGGATCGGACCTGATCATCCCAAATATGCCACCGTCGAGTGGGGGAGCGAGATGCTCCAAACCTTTACAAACTTCATGGTTTCCTTCCTGAAGGAATTCGAGAAGGTGGAACTGTAGGCAAACATGGACAAACAAGCAAGTATACGGAGAATTCAGCGCCTGAGCGACGCAAACGGCATCTCGGGATTCGAGGATGCGGTGGTAGAGCTTATTAGGCAAGAGGCAGAGGATCTTGGGAACTTCAGTGAAGACAGCCTCCGCAATCTTTATCTGGAACGCAGCGGCAACGGAAAGGATAGACCCGTTCTCCTTCTTGATGCTCATACCGATGAGGTAGGCTTTATGGTGAAGGCGATCAGGCCTGACGGGATGCTGGAGTTCATTACCATCGGAGGGTGGGTTCCTTTCAATATCCCTGCACATTTGGTCAGGGTACGTAACAGAGACGGTCTCTACATCCCCGGCGTGGTCGCAAGTAAGCCTCCCCATTTTCTCACCGAAGCGGAGCGCAAGGCTCCTCTGGAGGTTAGGGATCTGGTTATTGACGTCGGTGCAAGTTCGGCGGAAGAGATTGAGCATGAATATCTGATAGAGATAGCCGCTCCGGTGGTTCCTGATGCCCACTGCAGCTACGATGAGGTGCATGATATCCTCATGGGCAAGGCCTTCGACAACCGCCTCGGATGTGCGGCCGTTGTTTCCGCCATGGAAGAGCTCCGGGGGGATGAGCTGCCGCTTAATATAGTAGGGGCCTTTGCTTCTCAGGAAGAGGTCGGGACCCGAGGGGCCGCCGTTACGGCACAGCGTGTTACTCCCGATCTTGCGATCGTTTTTGAGGGGTGTCCCGCCGACGATACGGTGGTTCCCGCTTATCAGGCACAGACCGTGCTGAAGCGCGGGCCGATGCTTCGTCACATCGATGCCCGTATGATTACGAATCCCCGCTTTCAGCGCTACGCGCTTGATATAGCCAAGAGGGAGGCTATTCCCGTGCAACGCGCCGTTAGGACCGGTGGTGCAACCAACGGTGCCCCTATTCATCTTTCCAATCAAGGAGTTCCCGCCATTGTTGTTGGTATTCCCGTTCGCTATGCACATACCCATTACGGGATATCCTCATATAGCGACTTCGCCCACGGGGTTGAGCTTGCAGTGAAGATCATACGGAATATTACACACGATATTATTGCTGGTTTTTGACATGGGTATTGGAAGGATGTTTCCACTGGAAGCGGTGGGCAACAAACGGCAGGAGTATCCTGCTTCCCTTGGTTCCGATGTGTGTTTTTGCATGTCCGGACGATGCGCAATCTATGCATGCTTACTGGATTTTTTGCCTTCAGATAGCCGGCGGGTGGTCTACGCGCCGGCATATACCTGCGAAACGGTCCTTGCTAGCTACCTGAAGGCCGGCTATTCCTGCAGGTTTTACGATATTGATCCGGAAGGATTGCGACCCCGGTTCCGCGAAGAAGAACTTGATGAAGTTTCGCTTCTTTCCCTGTGCGGATATTACGGTGTTTCCACCTATGATCGGGAATTCGTGAGGAGATGCGCCGAACGCGGCATTGTTATTATACACGACACGACACATACTCCTTTTCAGCCGGACCCTGCGGCGGATTACATTGCGGGCAGCATGCGAAAGTGGATGGGGATAGCCTGTGGAGGAATTGCCGCGAAACGAAAGGGACATTTTTCGATCTCCCCCCTTCCTGTAGATCCAGAACATCTTGCCGGACGCTACGCTTCCCTTGAGTTAGCCGGAAAAGCACAAAAGGGTGATTTACATGCGTCCTCCGAGGCTTCATCCGTTTTCTGGGAGACGGAACTGGCTCTCAGAAAAAGTTTTGATGCCTATGGCAGCGATGAACAATCTCGACGAATTCTCGAATACTATCCCTATGACGATATGATTGCACGAAGACGGGCAAACTACGGCCTTCTGCTGGGACTTCTCGGTCCTCCGACGGGCTGGGCACCTGTTTTCCCACTCCTGCCTGAGAATGCGACACCAAGCCATTTTTCACTTTATGCGGATGACCGGGAGGACCTGCGTTCCTTTCTTGCCCAGCGGGATGTCGCTACTACCGTCTACTGGCCCATTCCCCCGATGATTGGGGACATTTCTTCCTACCCCGGGGCAGAGTGGATCTATAATCATATCTGCTCGATCCAGATTGACCAGCGCTACGGCGCCGAGGATATGCGACTGCTTGCTTCCTGTCTTAATGCGTACAGCAGGATCTGACTCCTACTCTTCGTTCTTCTCTTCTCGCACCTGAAACCGTGCGACCAGTTCCTCCAGTTCCCTGACACTGCCGGAGTTCTGATCCCCTGCATTTGATACATTCTGGGCCGCCTGGGCAATTTCGAGAATCCCAAGGGCCATCTCTTCCATGCCTGCCGTCGACTCTGCAGAGATATTCTGGAGGGTTTCCAGACTGGATGTGATGGCGGCAACCTTCTGGTCCATTTCACCCGACGAATTTTGCACGTCCTGGGTTATTTGAACCAGAGAACCCAATGCCTCAACAATCTGTCCGCTACCGATGGAAAGCTCCTGGGTAGCATTTTGCATCTCGTTCATGCTTCGGGAGACTTCCTTGATCATTTGGAGCATCCTGTCGAACATTTCTCCGGTCCGCTCGGTTGATTTGTCCGTAACGGAGATATTCTCGATAACCTCTTTCAAGCTTTTGGAGATCTCTTTTGCGGAGTTTGAACTCGATTCGGCAAGGTTCCTGATTTCGTCGGCAACAACACCAAAACCCTTACCTGCTTCTCCTGCATGGGCCGCTTCAATTGCAGCGTTCATTGCAAGGAGGTTGGTTTGGCTGGCAATAGCGTCGATCACCTCGATCATCTCCATCATGACATCCGCAGATTCAGCCACCTTTTTCATGACTTCCCGGGTGATTCCCATTTCGCTGCTGCCCTGTTCAGAGGTATGCTCAAGCTCTTCGGCAATTTTCAGTTTTTCGGCACTGGAATGGGCTATAGAGTTGATACTTGCGGACATCTCTTCGATTGAAGCCGAAGATTCGGTAATTGCCGAGGCCTGACTCTGAATCTGTTCATTGACCCGCTGGATAAAAACTCTTACCTCGTCGGCCGAGCTTTTTGAGGAATGGACCTCCTTATCCAAATGGTGCATTTGGTTTTTCATCTGATCGCTGTTTGCTCTAATCTCCTCCACGGCAGCCGCTGTTTCGGTGGAGCTGGATGCAAGGTCTTCACTGATACTTCGGGTATTCCTGGTTACCTTTCCGATATCGAGAATCATTCCGTGGAGTGAAGAAACAAATTTATTGAAGTAATCCGAAAGTTGCCCGATTTCGTCCCTTGAATCGACACCGCTGCTTACGGTGAGGTCTCCGGCACTGACCGCTTCGAAGTTCTGGATATAGTCTTTCAACGGTCTGGTAATCATTTTAATGCTGAACCAGAGAAAGAGGCCGAGGAGGAACATAATCGAGAGCGAGAGAAGCGTGATTTGTATCGCCGCCTTGGTCGTCGTGGCTTTTGCAGCTTCCAGGCTGCTTATGATCTCAAAGGCCCCGTGGATTTCACCCACCTGCCATCCCTCTTTTATCCCACCGATGGGATCGGGGGTTCCGGCCGGTGAGCCGTGGCAGAGAAGACACTCCTGGGTCAGCTTAATGGGGCGAAAATAACGGATCTGGTTTTCCTCGTAGATCACTTTCTCTTCGAGGCCTTTTGCTTTCAGCTCTTCAAGAACCTTTGCCTCGAGTTCCGTCGGTTCGTTCTCCGGGTTACGGGGTGAGACCTTCGGAACACGAAACTGATAGTTGGCCTTTTCAGCATTTTCTTTTGCAATACTGATGGCGGTGATGATGGGAACGGCTTCGAGTAGTTTATCCCTGTCGCCCTCGGCGGCAAGATCATCAAAATTTCGAATGACCCCCATATTGATTTTATGGGCCATATTCTCTCGTGCTGCTTCCGCAGTGTAGACTACCGCATGGCTTTTCTCCAGGATTGCTTTTTCCGCCTGGCTTCCAATCGCATTGGTAAAAACCACAGAGAAAATAACAGAAAGGGTGACAATACCCAGCAGTGTAATGGTCAAAATTTTAGCCGTGATGGGAATGTCTTTAAAGCGGGTCATGGAACTCCTCCGAACAGGACACTTTATTTCTTATTTTATACGTTTTCCAGCAATTTGATAAGAAAGCCCCAAAGCTTTTCCACCGAGGGAATATTGAGCCGTTCTTCCGGAGTATGCACCCCCAGCATTTCCGGCCCAAAGGATATCATTTCCATACCCTCCAGTTTATCGCCGATGACACCGCATTCCAACCCCGCATGGATGGCGGCATGGACGGCTTCTTCACCGGTAAAATCTCGGTAGATTCGTTTACATTCGGCAAGGAGTTTACTGTTCGGATTGGGCGTCCAGGCAGGATAGCGTGAATAGTGGCGCACCTGACCGCCTACGACACATATTGCAGCATTCACCTTTGCAGCTATGTCGTCAAGAGCACTCATGATCGAGGATCGCTGACTTGTTAAGACCTTCACCGTCGTACTACAGCAATCCTTTTGGGTTTCGATTGCTGCAAAGTTGGTACTTGTTTCGACCAGGCCCTCAATACTCCGGCTCATTGCCGCCACTCCGTGGGGCATGATACGCAGCATATAGCATATTCGGTCTGTAGACGAAGGGTCGAACTGTTCGTCGGCTTCGGTATCCTTTTCAAAGATGAGGTTGAATCCCGGTGCGTTATCGCCCAATTCCGCTTTGATCTCTCTTCCGATTGTTTTCGCCAGCTTCTCTGCTTCGGCGACTTTTTCCTTTGAAAGGGTGAAACGGGCATGACATTCTCTGGGGATGGCATTATGTTTTCCCCCTCCGTTGATGGAAACGAGATTGAAATCTCCCAACTTCCGCAGTTCCCAGAGCAGCCTGCCAACGAGGTCGATGGCATTGCCACGACCGAGATGGATTTCGCCTCCCGAATGTCCACCTTGGAGCCCTTCAATCGTCAACGTATAGCAGACACGCCCTTGGGGTACTGCCTCGCTTGTAATCGGCAACATTCCCTCGGTGTTGACACCTCCCGCACAGCCGATGTAAAAGACCCCCGGTTCCTCCGAGTCGAGGTTGAGAAGGATTTTTCCTTCGATTATGGAGGGATCAAGACCCATTGCCCCGGTTAAGCCCGTTTCCTCGTCAACGGTAAAGAGTACTTCAATAGGACCGTGGCTGATTTCATCAGATGCAAGGACTGCCAGGGCCATGGCAACCGCAATGCCGTTGTCGGCTCCCAGGGTCGTTCCGTCGGCTTTGAGCCAGTCGCCGTCGACTACAAGTTTGATAGGATCAACGGTAAAATCATGCTTGGTCGTACGATTTTTTTCGCATACCATATCGAGGTGGCCCTGGAGGACTACTCCGGGATGGGCCTCCTTACCGACAGAAGCACCCTTCTTTACCGCAATATTGCCCGCCGCATCGATTTTCCAGGCCATATGATGCTCTTCTGCGAATTGCCGGACATAATCACGAACCGCTGCCTCGTTGCATGAGCAACGGGGAATCTTGCTGATGGTCTGAAAATAATGCCAGACCGAAGCGGGTTTTCTTCCCTCCAAAGGGTTATTATTCATGGATGGCTCCTTAGTTTGTATCGTTACGCCACTATAGTACCATATACCGGTGCGAGCTCATATCTTTTTGACTGAAAATTAAGAAAAGGGGGCCGATTTTTGTCACGTGAGGGACTATCCTATTAGTATCTTTGAAGCTTTAAATTGAGAAGCCTGATAAAAAAATGATGAAAAAAATAGGACAAACTATTGACGGTTTAAAATGAGATGGGTATTTTTTGTTACCGAACGGTCGGTAACTTTATATGACAGATAAGCAGAAACGAAGAAGAGAAGAGATCATCGAAACTGCATTTCGGGTGTGGTCGGAGAGCTCGTTTAAAAAGACCAGCCTCTCAGCCGTTGCAACGCGTATGGGAATAAGCAAAACAGCGTTGTATCGCTACTTTTCGGGAAAAGAGGCGTTGCTTCAGGCCATGGAAGAGTATTTTCTTCGTTTGTACAACCACTTATGTGATGAAGTGATCAGGCATCGAGACGAAAGGAGTGTTGCAGAGGCCCTGGAGGCGTATAACCGCATTTTTGTAGGTTTTTTTGCGCGGAATTCTCATTACCTCCGGTTTGCTCAGATTCGCTTTATCAGAAAGCCCCAAGTCGGGGATTCCTTTCTGGCCATGACCTTTCGGAGAAATATGGATCTTTTTCCTGCTGAGCCTCTTGCAAGGGAATTCGGCTGGAGAATGGCGCAGATACCGGTTATCGTTCGTTATATACTGTCGGTTTCGAATTTTCTTCTTGCCGTCGAACACTGTGGAAACGAAGAAATAGCGGGGGGTGCTGAGAGCCTTCTGGAAGTAAATCGCCGCTTGATTATCTCGGGTATCAGCTTGAACCGTGATCGTCAGATACCCGATTTTCAGATGATCGAGGAGCGATGTATCCTTTCCGAGGGGGATTTTCCCGAAACCGATCGGGTGACTTATGCCGTAAGCGAGGTGGTTGCTGAGAATGGTCTTTGGAATACCACGGTGGAAAAAATCGCGCATCGGCTGGGGATGAGTAAAAGTAGTCTTTACTTTTACTTCGAGAATCGTGACGAGATGCTGTGGAAATTGATTGAGCAGGAGCGGCAGGCTTTTGGCGCGTTGGTCATTAGGGATATTGAACCAATGGAGTCCTTTTCCGATCAGCTCTATGCTTATTTTGTATTGCATGCGCGCTATTTGTGGGGACGGCCGGAGTTTTTAGCAACGATGAACTGGTATCGCTTCCAGGATATCGCTTTCCATCCCCCTGAGGATCCGATCTCCAGCGTGATCAGATTTTATCGATTTGTCGAAGAGGCAGTTGAAGCGGGCGTTATGTCGGAGAAGGTCCCTTTGCTCAGTTTTCTTCGTCTTTTAAATTTTTTGCTGATGCAGGAGCTTTCCGAACATTTTCGACGCGGTAATGATTTTAATCAGCTTTTTCCGATCCTGCGGACGCTGCACCAACTTTTGCTGTATGGAGTACAAGGAGCGTAAATAATGAAACATGCTTGGTTCTTGCTATGCGCGGCGATGTTGTTTCCCGCCGCTCTGTTTGCCGGCGGAAGCCGGGAAAGCGGGACTGATACGGATTTTTCTTCTCTTGACGAATTGAAAGAGTTTGCAACCCCCTCTTTGGATGAGAACGCGATAGAACGGGCGGTGAACTCGCAAGCTCCTGCGGATATCGCAGACGGAGCAGGTGAGGCTGCATTGCTTTCCAGGGAACGCATGCGGCAGAAGGAGGAGTTGACCGTTGATGTGGAGAAGGCGGTAGGTCTGGCACGGGAATACAACCTGAGTCTGAAGTCCAGCCAGCTTGGTCTTGTTAAGAAGCGCCGGGCCCTGAGCACGGTCTGGAACAGTTTTCTTCCGACGTTACAGGTTTCAACGACGCTGAAGAGGATGAATGAGGCACCAACCAGTTTTGATTTTACTACCTTTTCGGCCTATGAGCTTTCCCGCTGGAATCAGAGCTTCGGAGTCGATGCGAATCTTTATTTGAATCTGGCACTTTTCGACGGAATTACCGCGACGAGGTTGAATTATGAGTCGGGACTTGTCGATTATGAGCAGGCGCGGAAGCAGCTTGAGCGGGATGTGCGCAAGAACTTCTACAACCTCTTGTTGATGCAGCAGAACCGGGATCTCTTCGTGCAGCAGATTGCCGCTGCCAAGGACCGTTACGATCAGGCGAGGATCAACTACCAGAATGGTCTGGTTCCTGAACTGACGATGCTCTCGGCCAGGGTCGCCTGGGAGAATTTGAAGCCGACTCTGGAGTCGATGGATCTTAGTTACGATCAGGCTCTTTCCGGTTTCAAGATGACCTTGGGGCTCTCCCAGGATACGGAGCTGCATCTCGACGGTGAGATTTCGGCCGATCCCATCGCTCTTGAAGCCGATCCGCTGATCGATCAGTACCTTACCGGAAGGCTCGATATCAAGTCGCTTCTGTACAATCTCAAGAACTTGGATGTACAACGTCGTGCGACCATCTCCCAGGCCTTTACCCCGGGTCTTACCGTAGGCTGGAGCTATGATCCGACCATGAACGACCCTTTTGGCGGGGATTATTTCAATTCGGACAGCTGGGACCAGCAAAGTGGGATGTTCCGAATCACGGTTGCGATGAATCTGGAGGGGTTTCTGCCCGGCAGCAAAACAAAGGTTGAGCTGGCCGGTATAGAAGACGATAAGAGGAGCCTTCGGCTCAGTCTGATGCAGGCGATCGAGGGAGCCGAAATGGAGATTGATTCGCTTGTAAAACAGTTGAACCATTCGAAAAACAGCATGGATAGCCTTAAACTTAATATCGAACTGGCAGACCAAGCGTATCGAATGGCGGAGGAGGCCTACCGTGCCGGAAGCCGGGAACTTTTAGAGGTGCAGAATGCCGAGATCGAGCTCAATAATGCGAAATACGAGCTGCTGAAGGAGAAGTACAACTACGTGACAGGCTTGTTGGACCTTGAATATGCGTTAAATACAACGCTGGATAAGATAAAGGAAGGAAACGATGAATAGGAAAACCGCAGGGCTTTTGCTGATGCTCTTTGCACTGCTGATCTTTGTTACCGGATGCGATAAGCTTCCCGGTCGGGGAAACAAGGAAAATGCTACCGAAGCAGGATCTGAGAAGGATGCAGACGAGAACACGGAAACGGTCTTTGCCGTGAGTGTTACCGAAGCAGTTACGGGCCAGATCTACAACTATCTCAATGTAAATGGCGATGTCGTTTCAAAGACGACGGTCGATACCTATCCCGATGTAGCGGGAAAGGTAAGCAGGATTCTGGTAGCAGTGGGGGATACGGTTCGGAAGAACCAGGTTGTTGCGGAGGTGGATCCCTCAAAACCCGGTATGAACTATGCGGCAAGTCCGGTGAAGGCTGCCATTACGGGGACAATAACCAGTATTCCCGTGGAAGTCGGTTCCATGGTAAGCCAGCAGTCTCCGATTGTGAGAATCAGCAGGATGGATGAGTTACAGATCAAAACCTATGTTGCCGAACGCTTTATCAGCAGGATGAAGCTGGGGCAGCAGGCTTTGGTTAGTCTTGATGCCTTTCCCGGCAAAACCTTCATGGCCAAGGTTGTTGAATTGAGTCCCATGGTGGACGCCTCCAGCCGAACCATGGACCTGAAGCTTGATTTTGTCGGTTCTACCGATGGGGTGAGAGCCGGAATGTTCGCTAAGATCAAAATCATTACCGAGGACAAGGAAGGGGTCGTAAAAATTCCTTCGGCAGCGGTTATCGAACGCTTTGGTGAAGACTATGTCTTTGTAATAAAAGATGAGTCCAGTGTTGAAAGGCGTAAGGTGACGGCCGGTATTGAGATCGATGGCAAGCAGGAGATCCTGGAAGGGCTTTCCGGTGGTGAGACCACCGTTATCAGGGGCCAAACACTTCTTGAAGACGGCTCTTTAGTGAAAGTCGTTCAGAAGGTAGAGCCTCTGCCCGTTAAAGATTCTATCGACTAATAACGGAGTTTTGTATGAGCGTATCAAAAACCGTCGTTGGCAAGCCAACGACGATACTTATCATTTTCCTGCTTTTAATCGGCCTCGGTATCTATTCCACGAGTGACCTGGCCATTGATCTCTACCCGGAGATTGAACCACCTGTTCTTGTTGTATTTACCGGATATGACGGTGCGGGGCCCGAGGAAATTGAGAAACGGATTACCCGAACCCTTGAAGGTTCTCTGTCGAACGTAAGCAACATCGAGAGTATCACCTCGACGAGTTCGGAGGGGAGCAGCATGATCATGGTTGAGTTCACGTGGGGGACCGACATGGCCGAGGCTGCGAACAGCGTTAGAGACAACCTGGAATTTGTCAAAGGTGCCCTTCCCGACGAAGCCGACAGCCCCATGATCTTCAAATTTGATCCGTCAATGATTCCGATTATGGGTTTGACCTTGTCGGGGAACAGGACCCCTGAAGAGTTACGGCAGATTGCCGAGGATGTGGTGCAGCCGAAGATCGAACAGATCGAAGGAGTCGCCCTGACAAGTGTAAGCGGCGGACGGGAACGGATTATCAGGGTTGAGATCCCGCAGGACCGCCTGGAGGCCTATGACCTTACACTTACGCAGATTTCCAGCATGTTGCAGGGACAGAATGTACAGGTCACTGCCGGAAATATTGATGAAGGGAATATCAATTATCTGGTTACCACCAGTGGTGAATATGACAGTATCGATCAGATCAAGAATACGGTCATTAGTTATAAAAACGAAGGTATGCCCGGAACAAGCGGAGACGGTTCTACACAGCGTACGGTTCGGCTCCGGGATATCGCCGATGTATACGACGGCTATAAAGATGCGGACAGCCTTGTCTATATAAACGGAGAGCCGGGGATACAGATCATCATTCAGAAACAGAGTGGTACCAATTCCGTCCAGACCGCGGACAATATTCGGAACAGGCTCGAGCGAATCAATAAACAGGTCCCCGAAGGAATTACGGTAACGGAGATTTTCAATACGACGGATATCATTAAGTCGTCCCTTAATCAGGTTTCAAGTAGTGCCATTACCGGCGCCCTCCTGGCGATTATTGTTTTATTTGTCTTTCTGCGGAGCCTGAAAAGTACCTTTATCATCGGCCTGACAATCCCTGTTTCGCTGATTGTTACTTTGATGCTGATGTACTTTTTCGGACTTACCCTTAACATTATGACCTTGGCTGGCCTTGCCCTTGGGGTTGGGATGCTTGTCGATAACTCCATCGTTATTCTTGAAAATATCTATCGCTACCGGGAGAAGGGGGCTAAGCTAACGGCCTCCGCCATACTCGGCAGCCAAGAGATGATAAACGCCATAGTCGCGTCTACGCTGACCACTATCTGTGTATTTGCCCCAGTCGTATTGTTCAAGAGCCAGCTTGATGTGGTCGGAGAGTTGCTTGCTTCTCTCGCTTTTACCGTTGTCATCAGCCTCTCCGCCAGTCTTGTGGTTGCCGTGACCTTGATTCCCGTTCTTTCGAGCCACTACCTTCCGCTGACAAGCCGCAGACAGCGCCCCTTGCGGGGAACCCTCAAGGCCCTCGACGGGGTAATGGAGCGTTTTTTCCAGGGACTTGAGAATCTTTACGCATCGATCCTCAGGGGTGTGCTTCGGCATAAGATTATAACGATTGTCGTGGTGCTTGCTGTCTTTCTCTCTTCCCTTACACTTATTCCGAAGACTGGCTTTGAATTTATGCCAAGTATGCAGGAGGATCAGGTTAACCTGGGTGTGGAACTTCCGGTGGGAACAAAGCTTGAAATCACCGAAACGGTCATCAAGCAGATGGAAGATATTGTTCGCAGCGAAGTGAAGGGGTATGATGATATCATTACCGAAGTGGGGGAAGCCTCCTTCTTCGGCCTCGGCGGAAGTGCTATCGGCTATAAAGGGAGCATCAGGATCATGCTGCCTCCCTATAAAGAGCGCATCGACTCTTCCGATGATGTGAAACAGAAACTGCGTAAACACTTCAACGATTTTCCTTCGGCGGTATTTTCCTTCGACAGCAGTCAGGGGGCAAGTTTCGGCGGAACAACGCCCATCGATATTCTGATAAAAACCGAAGATTTGACCAAAGCAAAGGATATCGCGGAAAAGATTCGTGATATTCTGCAAAACATGCCGGAGGTGACGGAACCTCAGATCGATCTGAAAGACGGACTTCCTCAGGTAGAAATTGTCATGGATCGAGACAAGATGTACTCCCTTGGCCTTAACGTTTACTCGGTAGGCCAGGAGATTCAGGCAAATCTCGACGGTATTACCGCAAGCCAGTTCCGTGAGGGTGGAAACGAATACGATATCGTCATGTTTCTTGCCGATGAGGATAGAAATCAGATTCTCGATTTGAATAAGGTTTTCGTCAATAATCAGGCAGGACAGCGTATCCCTCTTGCCAGCTTTGCCAGGTACCAAAAGGGAACCGGGCCGATTACCATCAATAGAGAGAATCAGACCCGTGTTGTACATGTAACAGCAGGAACGGTACCCGGAACGGCCCTGAACGAGGTGGCCGACCGTGCCCAGCAGCTGATTAATCAGGAAATCCCTGCCGATGAGGATGTACTCATTGAGTTCTCCGGTGATTATGAAGATTTGCAAAAGTATGGCATGAGATTTGTTGCAATCATTCTTGTTTCCGTGTTCCTCGTCTTCGGGGTCATGGCCAGCCAGTTTGAGTCCTTTGTCGATCCGTTTATTATTCTTTTTGCGATTCCGCTTTCTATGATCGGCGTTATTCTGATCTATTTTCTTACCGGGCAGATCTTCAACATCTTGACGGCGGTCGGTCTGGTTATGCTTGCGGGAATTATCGTGAACAACGGGATTGTACTGGTAGATTATACCAATTTGCTGAGAAAACGTGGAATGAATATCCACGATGCCTGCGTGGAGGCGGGGAGAAACCGACTCCGGCCGATCCTTATGACGACGCTGACAACGGTCCTCGGATTGGTTCCCATGGCCTTTTTCCCTGGTGAAGGTTCGGAACTTGTGCAGCCGATCGGCAAATCGGTGGTGGGCGGTCTTTCGGTTGGCTCTCTTTTCACCTTGCTTCTCATTCCTGTGATATATGCAATTGTTAATAGGGTTGGTGAGCGCCGTCAGGAAAAACGGGAGGCACGTAAACTTGCCAGACAGAAGAATCGTTTGGAAATTGAAGCACAGTGCAAAGGAGATGAGGCATGAAATTGTTACGTGTTGAGATCATTGCCAACCGTTCTATCGAAGAAGATATGCATGATGCGTTTCGTAAGGCGGGAATTGTGCGTCATTATACGAAATTTCCTGTGGTTCATGGGGTCGGTACTTCCGGCCCCAGGCGGGGTGATCATGTTTGGCCCGAGGAGAATTTTGTTCTTACCACCTATTGTGAGGAGGAAGAACTCGACGCTATTGTCGACGTGGTGCGCGAATTAAAGGATTTTTTCTGCGACGAAGGGATAAAGGTTTTTGTTTCAAAGGCAAAGGAAATTCTATGAACCTCTTCCACCTCTTCGAAAGAGGTGGAATTCTCGGAGGGTTCATTATATAGTATAGCAATATGAAGAACACAGAGCTCCGTAAGGAGCCTTCCGCCCAGGAACTCTTGAAGATCATTTTTAAATATATAAACCTCATTGCAAATGAACGGGATGTTGGTCGTCTGCTTGTCGCCCTGGCTGATATGGGTCGGGATCTTATTACGGCCGATCGCTGTACCGTTTGGCTGGTCAACCAGCAGCGGGGAGAGTTGTGGAGTAAGATTGCTCATGGGGTCGACCGTATTGTTATCCCCCTTTCAAAGGGGGTTGCCGGTTATGTAGCCACTACCGGAAAGAGTATGATCACCAACGATGCCTATGCGGATGAGCGTTTCGACAAGCAGGTCGATAGCGAAACCGGTTATCGAACCAGAAATATCATTGCACTTCCGATTCGTGATTCGGCCGGAGAGGTAATGGGGGTCTACCAGGCGATCAATAAAATGTCCGGGGAGGATGGCTTTACCGAACGGGATTTGGAACACCTGCAGCTTGCTGCAAGCTATACCGGCAGTGAACTCGAAGCCGTTGCTCTTCAGGAAGAAATTGAGCAAACCCAGCGGGAGATGATCGTTACCCTTGCAGAAGCGGGTGAAATGCGTTCGAAGGAGACAGGCGGGCATGTCAGGCGGGTCGCCGAATACTCCTACCTTATTGCTCTGGCCATGGGAATGGATGCAGAGGAGGCCGAACTATTAAAAAATGCCTCTCCCATGCATGATATAGGCAAGATTGCCATTCCCGATGCCATCTTGTTGAAAGAGGGGCCGCTTACCGATGAAGAACGGGAGGTGATGAAGACCCACACCACAATTGGTTATGATATGCTAAAGTATTCGACAAGAGATCTTCTAAAAACATCGGCGATTGTTGCGTATCAGCACCACGAAAAATGGGACGGCAGCGGTTATCCTCAAGGCCTTGTTGGAGAGGATATCCATATCTACGCTAGGATTACCGCCATTGCCGATGTATTTGACGCCCTTTCCTGCGACAGGGTCTACAAAGCGGCCTGGCCCAAAGAAAAGATTGTTGCATTGTTCAAAGCGGAACGGGGACACCACTTCGATCCTGTCCTTTGCGATATTATGGATGGGTTGTGGGATCAGTTGTACGCAATCAAGAGGCAGTATTCTCACTAAACGTTTTGAGCTTTGATCAAAGAAACCTGGCTATCAGATCGATAAGCCTTCTGTTTCCCTCGATCGTGCGTTTTGCCACCGCTTCGAGACACTCCATGTTTTTTGCTCCTGCGTCATCCATCTCCTCACTACAGCCGTTAAGCAAAGGATTAAAGCGGATATATGTTACTCCGGGGAGATGGTTCAGCTGATAATCAACGCACTTATTTTGTCCTGTGCTCATCATTCCAAAAAGTGGAACATTGTTTTGCGGAAGGACCCACTCCACATAGCCCCAGCTTTTGACCTGTTTATAGCTCAATCGCTGTTCCAGCTGTCCAGAGCCGAGGGAAAGGATGAAAAACTTTCTGGCAAGGGGAAAAAGCCTGCGGGCCTCCACATAGGCGCACATTGCCGGATTGTTGGCAAAGACCCCGCCGTCGACGAGGCAGAATGGAGCATTACTGTCCAATCCGGTAACCTCGACCGGTGAAAAATAGCTAGGGGCGGCTGAGGATCCCCTTGCGGCATCCTTCATGTAGAAATTTTCTTCTCCCGGAAGATTTTTCATGATAATGGGACGGGCTGATAGGGTATCGTAGCTTGTTATCAGAACCCTTCCCAAAGCATCCCGGAGGGTAAGGTCGCCGAAAATATCTTCAAGCACACGATCGAAATTTCCTGCATCATACTTTTCCACAAAGGCTTGGCGAACCGTATTCAACTGTTTGAAGATATATCGTGGAAAAATCTCTGTTCCTTTTTCTCGGTATAAGCGTGCGATCTCTGCGGCGTTGTATTTAGGGTGAGCGTTTGTGGATAAAATGTTAATAAGCCTGGGCATAAGCGGTGTTTTTTTCGAGCTTTCTTCGGGAGAATCTGTGGGTAATTTCCTCGATTGTGGAACGGCCAGGCCGAGGCTTATGAGGCTGCCGGTGCTTGTTCCCGCCATCATATCAAAGCAGCGGCAAAATGGTTTTTTTCTTCCTATTTCGGTCCGTTTTTTCTCAATCTCTTCGAGAATGAGTGCAGCAAGATAGCCACGTATTCCTCCTCCGTCTACGGATAGGATGCGGATGGTTCTTCCAGGCACCAGTCGGCTATACCAGAGTGAATTGATGTGATTCATGTCGATACCTCACCTTCGGTAATATCCCTGACCCAAAGTCTGCTTCGAAAACGAAGAAGACCCATGATAGTTTTGCACACTTCTTCCATACCCAACAACAAAAAGAGCAGATGAATAGGCAGTTCCCATACAAAGGCTCCCAAAAATGCAAGGGGCACCCCCACGAGCCAGACTCCGGAAAGATCCACAAAAAAGCTGAAGGCCGTGTCGCCTCCGGCTCTAAAGATACCGATGACGGTGTGAATATTAAGGGCCTTAAGTGGAAAGATAATAGGGAAAAGACGAAGAACTCGTGCCGTCATTAATTTTACCTGGTCGCTTACATTGAAAAGACCGGGAATGAAACGAGCAAGAAGGAGTGCTCCGAGTCCTACCACTGCTCCGAAAAAGAATCCTATTGCAATGAAATGCCTTCCGGCTGTGAATGCTTCCTCTTTCTTTCCCATCCCGACCCGCTTACCAATCATGACCGCACAGGCATTACTCGTTCCCATAAAGATAATAAAAAGAAGATTGCTTGCGGTATCAACGATATTCATTGCTGCAATTACTCCGGTTCCCATTCTTGCAAATACGATCTTGTAGACAACCATGCCGGTTGCCCAGGCCATTTCATTGAGAATTACCGGGGTCGCAGTCTTGAGAAAGCGACGGACAAAAGAGCTGTTGAAGTCAAAAAAGGTCCGGACGGGAGCGGCCAAGATATTCTTTTTGACAAAGATTGCATGGTAGAGGATGATCAGTTCCAGGCATCGTGAAATTGTGGTTGCCAGGGCTGCCCCGGCAACCCCCATTTGAGGAAAGCCGAACTTCCCGAAGATAAGGAGATAATTGAGGATGATATTTGCTATGATCGATGCTGTCGTTGCCCGCAGAGGGGTAGCTGCTTCTTCGATACTGCGCAGGCTTACCGATGATAGAACACTTGCCGCAACAAAAAGATAACTTATCCCCACCACCCTTAAGTATTCGACACCGACCGTTACGACTGCTTCGTCGGTAGTAAAAATCCTGAGGATCTGGTCGGGGATAGTGAGAGAAAGAAGACTAAAGAGTATGGCGGCAGAACCTGCGAAACTGAAGGCAAAGCCTACGGTTCGGTGAATCGACGGGATATCTTTCTTTCCCCAGAACTGGGCGATAAAGACCGATGCGCCGCTTGAGACCCCGAAAAAGAAGAGAAGTGAGAGGAAAAAAAGTTGATTTGCCAGTCCGACTGCTGCAATCTCCACCTCGCCAAGCTGACCGATCATAAGGGTATCTACAACTGAAAGGCTTGATATGAGAAGATTCTGAAGCGCAACGGGGACGGCAATGCGAAGCAGCTCTTTTCGGAAGGAACGGTCTCCGAATAGCTGATCAGTAACGTGCATACATACCTCTTATATTGTGTTCTGACTCTACGATGCTTTTAAGCTTTGGGCAAGCAGAGAAAAAAAGCACCTGATGTATTGAAACCAAAATTTCAAGCCTTTATATTGAGCTTGCCTACAAATTTGATATAGTGTTGATTGTCATGAAAAAAATAGTGACGCAAAAGGACATTGCGCAGGCCCTGCACATTGGCCAGATGACAGTATACAGGGCCCTTCATAATAAAGGGAACATTTCTCCTGAGTTACGAGAGCGAATACTCGCCTACGCTGACGAGGTCGGTTACCAAGCCAATCGGGCGGCCCAAACCTTGGTCCAGAAAAAGGTAACTCGTATTGTACTGTTCTCTACTGACACGCCCCGGTTTTTTTGGGACTCTGTCGAGTCTGGAATAGGACTTGCGAAAGAACAGGTTAAACACTTCAATTATTCCGTGGAGTACTATCGGATTGCAAACAAAAATAGTGTTGAGTACCTTTCTGCCTTGACGGCCGTTATTGCCGAAGGGGTTGATGCCGTCGGTCTTGTCAACAATGAAGAATATGATATGACTGCAATTTTCCGTGTATTGGATGATGCACAGGTTCCTTATATTTTGTTCAATATTGATGCTAAGGAGTCGCATCGCCTTTGTTATATCGGCCCTGATTATATAGGAGGAGGCCGACTTGCGGCTGAATTCTTGGGGAAATGTGTGGCAGGAACGTCGAAAATCCTTGTAATAACCGATGATCATACAAAGCAGAATATTTCTGCAGAAGTTAATCATCTGCGTATTGACGGCTTTATGTCCGTGATGAAAGAGAGGTATCCATCCATCATCAATACCATACAGGGCGTTGACCTTGAACAAGGTGCGACAGATGTTGGACTCGAACTCAAGACTATCATAAACGAGTCCGAGGTATGCTTTGATGCGATATATTTGGTCCCGCCAATTAATCAGCTTCTTATGGAAGTCCTTGCCGAATCAAAAAGGCCGCTACCGAAAGTCCTTTTACACGATACCTTCCCCGGCTACAAAGAGTTTTTTGCAAGAGATATGATAACGGCAATTATTTTTCAAAACCCTATTCAGCAGGGCTTTTACGCCGTCAAGGTTCTCGAGGAGATGGTGGAAACCGGCTTCATACCTCGGGACGATATCCATTTGGTGCAGGAAGTCATGTTGGCTGAAAATAGCGATCTTGATAAGAATCACCTGTCATTTGACTGATATGCAGTGATCGTATAATGCACTACATGCAGCTTTCTTTTTCTTGACACATTGATTTACCCATGGTATACGTATATCAAGCTTAGCTAAGCTATTTTTTTACGATTCAGCTGAAAAAGCCTTTGCCATTTGAATGGTAATTTCCCAGCAAGGAGGGGAACATGAAGAAGATAGGGGTAATGATCGTATTGCTTATTTTTTTGAGTACGTTTACCTATGCATCAGGAGATCAGGAAGCGGGAAAGACCGAATTGTTTTTTTTCTGTGGTCATGGTGATCTCGAAGAGGGAACGAAGGAGATAATTGCGGCGTACGAAGAGACGCATCCCAATATAAAAATTACAACGATTTTTAATTCAAAAGACTATGCTACGCAATTTCAATCGATGATGGCAACCGATACATTGCCTGATATCGTTATGGTTGATCAGGAACGGCTGAAAGAATTTGTTGCTGCAGATATGTTGTTGGATCTAAGCGACAGGCCCGTTGCATCTCGCTTGTTTGATGTTGCGAAGGAACCAAACATGATAGACGGAAGGCTTTATTCGGTTCCGTTTCATCTCCAAGGCTATGGGATGTTGTACAATCCGAAATTGTTGGCGCAAGCACATATCAACAAGGTCCCCTCTACTTTGTCCGAATTGAAAGCCGCGGTCGACAAACTTAATGCCGCAGGGATTACTCCTTTTACGTCGATGTTTAATGAAACGTGGGCGGCCGACCAGTATCTTTTGTTCGGAATCAGCCCGATCTTAAACCAGGACCCCAGCCTGGTTGCGGGCCTGTATAATGGTACGGTGAAATTCAGTGATGCAAAATTCTCCGAGGTATTTAACTATATCGATATCCTCAAGGACAATGTTCCGGAAAATCCCTTCTCCTATTCGTTTGGGGAAGGAGCCAGTTATTTTGGACAGGGGAAAGCTGCACTGGCAATCCACGGAGACTGGATTCTGAGAACGGCACTTGCCGTCGATCCTAATCTTGATGTCCATTTGGCAGCACTACCATATTCGAACGTGAAAGAAAATAACAAGATTGTCGTTGGTGTGGCAAACGGACTTGGGATCATCAAAAATAGCAAGCACCTGCAGGAGGCAATAGACTTTTTCGATTACTATTCGACCCTTGAATCGGCCCAGATTCTTTCGAAATATAATTTTTCGTATGTTCCGCAGAAGGGATTTGATACCAAGGGACTCCATGCCGTTTATACTGATATCTCCGAAGCGTTGGACCAGGGCAATGTTATTCCCTGGGAATGGTTAAAGGTCGCTCCCGGTGGGGTGAAGCTGGAAGCCGGACAGTCGATGCAGGCTTATCTCAGTAACCAAATATCCCAGGACCAAGTCATGGAAAATGTCCAAGCGGCATTTGATGATGCAGTAAAATAAAGCAATCTGTACGTCTTAGTTGCTCCTCTAAAGTCGGATATCGGGAGCAACTAAGAGTATTAACGAAAATCCGATGACAAGCATATGAGATGCATATTCGATGAAAAAGCACGATTATAGCGCAGATTATTTTTTGTTTATTCTTCCGGCATTTTCTTTATTCTTTCTTTTTTTCCTGATTCCGGTCTTCAATGGGGTACGTTATAGTTTTTTTGAATGGAATGGCATATCCGCGACAAAGACATTTGTAGGTCTTGAGAATTTCAGGAATATTCTTAACGACAAAATCTTTTTCGAAGCTTTCAAGAATACGTTGAAATTTACCGTCGTACATGTACTGACCGTAAATCTTCTTGCACTTTTTTTGGCGGTTCTCCTGACAAAGCCTTCTGTTGTCGGGCGAAACTTTTTTCGCGGGATATTCTTTTTGCCGAATGTCCTTAGCCTCATTGTGGTCGGGCAGATTTGGAAATTTTTTCTTGGTCAAGCTTCATTCGAATTAGGGAAAAAAATCGGGGTTGCAGTGTTTCAGATAGGATGGCTGAGTGATCCACAGGTCGCTCTCTATTCGACGATCATTGCTTCGGTTTGGCAGGCTACGGGGTGGTATATGCTGATCTATATTGCCGGGATAACGGCAATACCTCGGGAACTGTACGAGGCTGCAACAATCGACGGAGGACGTCAGGTTTTTGTTTTTCGTCATATCACATTACCGCTGCTTATCCCGTCTCTGACTATATGTATTTTCCTTTCGACAATCAATTCTTTACGGGTATTCGATATTGTCTATGCAATGACGGGAGGTGGGCCTGGTCATGCAACAGAGACGGCCTTGCTAAATATTTATAATACCACATTCAATTCTTTCAAATACGGATATGGGACGGCAAAAGCCATTGTTTTACTGATTGTTATTATTGTTGTTTCATTTACACAAATTATATTGCTGAAACGCAAAGAAGTTGATTTGTAGAGGGAAAGATGTCAGTAGAAAAATTGCTCAAAACCATTCTTATTTATATCATTCTCATCATAGGTGTCAGCATCTTTATTGCTCCTTTCTACTTTGTAATTATAAATTCCTTAAAGACAAATTCGGAATATCTAGTATCAAAGCTGGTTCTCCCTTCCTCATTCTATGTGGACAATTATGTTGCAACCATTGAGATGATGAAATATGGAAAAACTTTGCTAAATTCGATTGTTATTACAGCTTTTTCAGTCTTTGGAATTCTTGTGATAGCTTCGATGGCTGCATATAAGATTGCAAGGACGAAAGGTATACTAAATACCATTCTGTTTTTTCTCTTTTTAAGCGTATTTGTTGTGCCGTTTCAGTCCGTTATGATTCCCATAGTGGTGATGGCCAGACGATTGTCTTTGATGAACAAACTATATGGTATGGTTCTGGTCTATCTGGGTTTGGTTTCTCCGACCGCAATTTTTCTGTACAGAGGATTCATTCAGACCATTCCCCTCTCTTTGGAAGAATGTGCACAGATCGACGGCGCTTCGGTATATCAGATTTTCTTTCGAATTGTTTTACCGTTGTTGAAGCCTATCACCAGCACCATTATCATTCTCCTCGGTCTTCAGATCTGGAATGATTTTCTTCTACCCCTTCTTATGCTGCAAACGCCTAAGAACTATACGCTGCCTTTGGCTACAATGCGCTTTTTCCAAACATATAATACTGCTTGGGGAAATATTCTGGCAGCGACGGTTTTGTCTTCAATACCTATGATAATCCTTTTTTTCTCAGCCCAAAAACAAATTGTACAAGGTGTAACCTCTGGTGCAATAAAAGGATAGGATAAAACATGAATAAAATAAACACGACTCCTTTTTCTGCGGATAAGGAAGGTATAGTCTGGAAAGGCGGCCGTGAGACCGTAATGGTGCAGGCCGTATTACCGGGAGTGATTAGGGTACAAGCTTGGCAGGCCCCATCCTGTACGGAAGATTATTATACCATTGAGGCTTCTCATGCTTCAATAAACGATAACGACTTATCAATACGGATTGAGAAAGAAAAGGCACGGCTGTCTTCGGGGGATCTTCAGGTTGCAATTTCATCGGGAGGACGGCTTAGCTTTTCGAATGTACAGACAGGCCGGTTGCTTTTTCAGGAAGCCGACTGGCTGCCTGGTAACCCAACTCTTTTCCCAAAAAGTCGAACGTACAAAAGAAAAAATGGGGCCTGGAGTATACGACAATTGTTCCTTTCACATGACGAAGAAAGATTTTACGGCCTTGGTCAGCACCGGAACGGATTGTTCAATTATAAAGGTGCTGTTATTCCCTTATGTCAGCAGAATGGCGAGACCTCGATTCCCTTCCTGCTGTCTTCGAAAATGTATGGCTTTGTATGGAATAATCCGTCGTTGGGAGAGGTCGAATTGGTGAAGAACCGCACCTCTTGGGTAGCGGAGGAGGCGCGGAAAATTGATTACTACGTCATCACCGGAGGTGATTATAAAACAATTTATTCACGGTATGCAGATGTAACCGGCCATTCCCCGCAACTTCCTTTTTGGGCTACCGGGTTTTGGCAAAGTAAGTTACGGTATGCTTCCCAAGAAGAAGTTCTGAACGTTGTGGATGAATACCAAAAACGGGGAATACCCTTATCGGCAATCGTCATTGATTATTTACATTGGACACGCATGGGGGATTTCGAGTGGGATGAGCGTTTGTGGCCTTCACCGGAAACAATGGTCGAAACATTGCGGCAGAAGGACGTAACCGTCGTCGCTTCGATATGGCCGGCAATAAATCCTAAGTCGAAACATGCGGAAGAATTATCCAATAAAGGGTACCTGGTCGATTCTGTAAAAGGAATGAATCTTTTTTTTCCATTCTTTGATACGAACGATATTCCACCGGTCTTTCTCCAATATTATGATGCCACCAATCCTGATGCACGCACCTATTTTTGGAAGAAAGTGAAGGCGATGTATTACGACAAGGGGATTAAAAATTACTGGTTGGATGGCTGTGAGCCGGAGATATATCCCTTTGATATGGACAACCTTTTGTTTTCTCTGGGAGATGGGAAAGCCGTTGCCAATCTTTACCCCTTGTGCCATCAAAGAGGGATAGCCGAGGCATTATATGCAGAGGGTGAGAGGGATTTTGTGCTCTTGTGCCGTTCTGGCTGGCTTGGAACACAACGCTTTGGTTCTGCCCTTTGGTCTGGGGACATTTTGTCGAATTGGCAGACCTTTGCCGACCAGATTCATGTAGGCCTGCATGTCGGTATGAGCGGTATCCCGTGGTGGACTTCCGATATCGGAGGATTCATGGAGGGTAATATCCATGATGAAGGATTTCAGGAACTGCTTATACGGTGGTTCGAATATGGAATTTTCTGTCCTTTATGCCGGCTCCATGGTAATAGGGATCCCCGGCCGGAAAATCCCACGGAATCTGGTGCGGACAATGAGGTTTGGTCCTTCGGTGACAAAGCCTATGGAATTTTGCAAAAGATGCTTAGAATCAGAGAGACGTTACGGCCGTATATCTACCGGGAAATGGAACGAACTTCTCAGGATGGACTTCCTATGATGCGGCCGTTATTTTTCGATTATCCGGAGGATTCGGCGTGCTGGGATATCGGGGACGAATACCTATTCGGCTCCCAGATCCTTGTTGCGCCCGTACATGAAAAGGGTGCTGTCGGCAGAAGTGTCTATCTACCCCAAAATCGGCAATGGATGGATGCGTGGACAGGAACCTTGTATGAAGGTGGGGTTCATCTTCAGGTTTCTGCGCCATTAGATATGATTCCCGTTTTTCTATCACCGGATTGTGATGAGATTGTGGTAAAGGCTTTTCGGGAATAGTATCTTTGATACGCGGAAGATGTGGTATGATGAGTGCAGTTCCGGAGAAGGAGAGAACGTGAAAGAACTTGATGCATTGACAATCACCGTAGTTGCGGAGGATTCCGTTGGTTACGAAACCCCTTACTTGGGGCAGCACGGCATTTCTCTTTTTCTCAATGCCGTTCGAGGTGAGACACGTGTCAACATTCTCATGGATGTCGGACAAAATCCGAAAGCACTCTTAACAAATATGGAATTGCTTAATATTTCACCTGGATCAATTGATATGATCGTTTTGACCCACTGTCATTACGATCACACCCAAGGCCTCGTTGAGATTATCAAAGCGACGGGGAAAAGAAACCTTCCTGTCGTTGCACATCCCGATCTTTTTCGCGTACATGTTATTACCGACCCTTTTTTGCGCTATATCGGCGTACCTGGAGAGGACCAAAACAAAGTGGTGGAGGAAGCAGGGGGAGTTTTGTGTCTCGTTTCCGATCCATTGGAACTTCTGCCGGGCCTCATGACGAGTGGAGAGATTCAGATGCTTACCGACTATGAAGAGGTTGGTATGGCATTGAAAACCATTCGAAACGGGAATGTATCAGAAGATTCTGTCGTTGATGATCTGAGCCTCTTCGCTGTGGTAAGAGATAGAGGGTTAGTCGTTATGACGGGCTGTGGGCACAGAGGAATTGTGAATATTGTCCAGCAAGGGGTTCGAAATACCGGCGTTCGGAAGATTGCATCTATTATTGGGGGGTTTCATCTCATTGAATCTTCCGATGAAAAGATCGAAAAAACGGCTGCAGGCTTGAAGGCCTTGGATATTGATTCGGTGAAGGCCGGACACTGTACCGGCTTTAAGGCCCAGGTTGAGCTTTATCATGCGTTTAACGATAACTTTTCTCCCATGCACGCCGGAGATATATACCGATTCTGATATTGGGGGACCGTCTAAGCAATAGGGCAATAGGCGGTCCCATCTCCTGTCTATGATTCAGGCCATCTGTCCATACGGGAAAGAATTTCTTTTTTATTTCTGCTGATCCCTACTAAATAGACCAGATAGCCGACTATCATCCAGACGGCCGCATACAGGAGAGCCTTCCAGCCCTGAAGGATCAAGAGATAGACCGAAACAGCCAGTCCAAGTACAGGAAGACACAGAAATCCTTTTTTCCTGTATATCCCAGGGAGCTTGTCGACTAATTCCGGGAATTTTTTTCTTGCCATCAGGACAGCAATGTGTGTGATAATCCAATTATAAAGGAACATCGCTACAATAATTTCGGCGACAAGCTGAATCGTTCCGGAAATAATCAAGATAATGGCAAGTACCGATGTAGCAATGAGTCCGAAAGTCGGTGTCCCGAATCTATTTACCGATGCGGTTTTTCCTCCCAAGATTCCATCTCGGGACAGTCCGAAAAACACCCGCGCCGCTACTGCCTGCTCACCGTTATGTGATGACAAAATCGCTGCCCATGCAACAATAACGATAAAGACGACACCGAAAGGCCCCATGAAGGTAGAAGCTACCGCAGCATAGGGGGCCTCAGATGCTGCAAAGTCCTTCCAGGGAAGCACTGCTGTTGAAACGAATGCCGATACAACATAGAGAAGTGTGGGAATTAAAATCCCTAGAATAATTCCCCAGGTAATGGTTTTTGCGGGATTCTTTGCTTCTTCCCCAAGATCTGCTGCCAAGGTCAATCCTGCATAGGAAAAAAGGAGCAACGATGTGGCCTTCATGACTCCGGCAAAACCCAGGGGTGATCCCATTGTGATATTTGTTCCCTTCATATGGGGAAGGGCTAGAATTATATATATGAGTATTCCCGCGACCATAAAAAGGAAAAGAACATTCTGTACGATTTTAACGGTTTTTAAGCCGACCCAATTGATGAGGGAAAATAGTATTGTAACTACAACCGCACCAATAGTCGCAGGAAAGACTACCGATGTTCCGGGAAGGGCGTTTAGGTAATTAATGAAGGCTTGTGCTGTAATTGCAATCGGACCGATAACGGCAAGCCACATCCCCCAACCTGATAAAAAGCCAAGAGGCTTCGAAACGATTCTGGTTGGATACACATAACTCTCTCCGCCTTCCACCGGATGCATAAGGTTAAGAAATATTGTGCTTATACCGACGAGAATAACAGGGATGGCACCTATTGCATAGGCGAGCCAGGTGAGCGAACCCGCGAATTGAGCCGCTATTCCGGTAACGATAAATACACCGGCACCGATGATAATACCCGATGTAATTGCCGTTACATCTAGAATGCCAAGCTCCCTGTGGAGCCCGGTTCCTTTTTGAGACATACAAACCTCCTGGAAAAGATATTGCTTCTATGTATAGATATATTTACATGCCGACACCATTGGGTCAAGCTTACGGGTGTCGGTTTCTTTCCGGAGGGACCAAAGCTGTCTGACCAAATCCGATCAAATCACTCCTACCTGCCTGTCTAAGGGCTTTGCGAACCCTGTCGTAGTTTTTCGGTCTGTTGAATTGAAGCAGGGCGCGTTGAAGATGCCGTTCTTTTTCACCTCGCGGGACGAAGATCGGTTTCATGGTTCTGGGATCGATGCCGGTAGCCCACATGCAGGTGGATAGGGTTCCCGGGGTGGGGTAGAAATCTTGTACCTGGTCGGGAATAAAACCGCTTTTTTTCAGGAAAAGAGCCAACTCAACCGCTTCATCGAGGGTACTTCCGGGATGGCCGGCGATCAGGTAGGGAATGAGGTATTGCTTCTTGCCTATCCGCTTCGTTTCTTCGTAAAAAAGGCGGGAGAATTGTTCATATACCTCTATCGGTGGCTTTCCCATGGCTTCGAGGGTTCGCGATCCGGCATGTTCGGGAGCAACCTTGAGCTGCCCGCTGATGTGATATGCCACCAGTTCCTTTAAGAAACTTCTATTTTCATCCAGCAGGAGATAGTCGAAACGAATACCGCTTCGGATGAACACCTTTTTTACGCCGGGGAGCTTCCTCAGACTTTTGAGTACATCGAGGTAGGCCGTATGATCGACCTTGAGAGATGGGCAGGGTTTGGGAAAGAGGCACTGCCGGTTGCTACAGGCACCTCGATGTTTTTGCCCCTCGCAAGCAGGTGTGTGAAAATTTGCGGTGGGACCGCCGACATCGTGGATGTAGCCTTTGAAATCGGGATCGGCTATAAGCTTTTGGGCTTCCCGAAGAAGGCTTTCCTTGCTTCGGGGCGTAATGATCCGTCCCTGATGAAAGGTGAGCGCGCAGAAACTGCAGCCCCCGAAACACCCCCGGCTGCTGACAAGGGAGAAGCGTACCTCCTGGAGCGCAGGAATGCCTCCGGCCTTTGCATAGGAGGGGTGGGCCCTTCGGCAAAAGGGTAGTTCGTAGACCGCATCAAGTTCCTCCGTTGTGAGGGGAAAGGGAGGAGGATTGTGGACTATGAAGCGATCACCGCAGGGCTCTATAAGGGTTGCGGCGCTGTAGGGATCGGCATGTTTCATCTGGAGTGCAAAATGGTCGGCATAACGTGTGCCATCCTTGATGAGTGCCTCGTGAGAGGGCAAGAAAACAGTTTTTGATCCTGTGATATCATCATATTGTGATGATATGATATTGTCATATGCAATATTATTTTTTCCGACGACCCGAACCAAACCGCGAATCGTTTCCACATTGGGCTGGCTTCCTTTTTCGACAGCCGTCTCTAATGCAGCCGCCAGGGCAAGTATCGTAGTTTCCGACATCCCGTAGAGAAGATAGTCGGCCTTAGCATCGAGGAGAACCGAACGCCGAATCGTATCGCTCCAGTAGTCGTAGTGGCTTAGACTTCTGAGGGAGGCCTCAAGCCCGCCGAGTGCGACGGTAACCCCTTTAAAGGCCTGCCTGATCCGGCTGGTATAGACTACCAGACTCCGGTCGGGACGCAGACCGGCTTTGCCGCCGGGCGAGTAGGCGTCCTCTCTTCTGGGGTGCCGTGATGCACTGTAGTTTGCGACCATTGAGTCAAGATTTCCGGAGGTGACCAGAAAGGCAAGACGAGGCCTCCCGAAACGACTGAAATCCTCTGTGTTCCTCCAGTCCGGCTGAGCTATGATCGCAACACGATAGCCGCGGCTTTCCAGGAGGCGGCCGATAAGGGCTGTTCCAAAGGAGGGATGATCGACATAGGCATCCCCGGAAACGATGATGAAATCGGGGGACGCTGTTCCGTGCTGTGCCTCGAATTCCTGCTTTGTGAGGGGCAGGAATTCGGCGTGGTTCTTGTGCATTGCACTTGAGTATAGAAGAAAGCCGATGCTATAAACAGGGGTCACATACCAACGGGAAAGAGGATTCCCTGTTTATCCAATAGTCGCTGTTCGATGGTTTTGACAATGGCCTCGAAGTCTTTGTTCTGCTCCACAAAATCCAAGCGATCCGTGGGAACTATCAATATCGGGGCAAGAGTGAAATCATTAGTCCACCGATCATAGAGCCGATTCAAGCCTTGGAGGTAGGTGTCGGAAATGGAGGCCTCGAAATTCCTTCCCCGAAGGGCAATGCGTTTTTTTAAGGTTGTCACCGATGCCCTAAGATAGACGATCAGGTCGGGCGGGGGAAGCATGGTGATAAGGGTATGATACAGTTCCTGGTAGGTTTCCCAGTCTCGCTTTGTCATAGATTGCTGTTCGTAGAGGTTTCTGGCAAAGACCTCTGCATCTTCGTACATGGAACGATCCTGCACCACAGAGAACGGATCCTCTGCCAAAAGGTGATGAGTCCTGACCCGGTGGGTGAGAAAAAAGGTTTGGGAATGGAATGCCCAGCGTCTCATATCCGAATAAAAGTCTTTGAGGTAGGGGTTTTCCGTCACTGGCTCGTAGTAGGGCCTAAAGCCAAGCCGATCGGCAAGTTTTCTCACGAGGGTAGATTTTCCCGCACCGATATTTCCCGCAAGCACGACATATTTTTTCATGGTTCAGCGCTCCCGGATCTATACTCTATGCACTTCGGGAGTGCTTAACAAGGGGACTGGTCAGCTGTAGAAGGGAGAAATTTCCGCCTTCCCTGTCATGCCGCAGGATTCTCGGATGATCATTCTTGTTTCGGCATTAATAGTTCGGGCCGGGGCATCCGGATGTTCGATCCTCCAGAGGAGGGTTTCCAAGGCTAAGTTACCAATTTGTTGTACGGATTGATGAATGGTTGTGAGGGGAACTCTCAGCATTTGAGCGTAATGTACATCGTCAAATCCTACTATCCTGAGATGTTCCGGAACAGAAATACCGACGGATTCGCACGCGCCTAAAAGCGCCGAGGCCGTTTCGTCATTGGCGCAAATCATATTGAAGGGGGGGGCTTCGGGATGGTCGAAACGAGAGGTAATATATTCGAGTTCCTCAGGATTGACCAGGTGGATCCATTCTGCTTGAGGTATAATTCCATAATCGATGAGAGCGGTACGATAGCCCCTCAATCTGATTGAAATGGTATACGCGGAGTATGGACGAGCGAGGAAATCGATCCGTTTTTCTCCATGCCTGAGATAATGGCGGGTTGCCATATATGCCGCACGAAAATTATCGATGCCCACGAGATCAAGATTGCTTCGTTCCGGGAAGGGGAGATAATCCGAGTCGATCAGGACAATAGGAATCCCGGCATCCTGAAACATTGATATGATTTTCCGATTGATCTGATCGAAAGAGGGGCTCAATTCCAGGGGTTCGAAGAAGACGCCTGCGATGTGGTGGGCAATATAGCGTTGCGTAACATCGACTAAACTCTTTGCTGCTTCCGTTGTTCTGATTTCCGAACCACTCCAGAGAAGTGAGCATTGATTTTTCTCCGCATTGGCAGCAATTTGCGTACAAATTGGTTCGAAAATCTCTCCTTTACCAAGGCCAGGGACCAAGAGCCCAAAAATGCGGTTGTTGAATTTATTTTTGTAGGAATGAAGGTTGTTAACGAAACTTCCGGATCCTGTTTTTCGAACAATGATGCCCTCTTCCTGAAGAGCGTTCAACGCACGGGTGACTGTTGGCCGGGAGACATTAAAGCGTGAGGCCAGTTCAACTTCTGTCGGCAAGCGGTCACCGGCATGATATCTACCGTTTTCAAGAAGATTTCGAAGTTTATCATAGATATACTGATATTTGAACTGCATGCGCTCAACTTTGTTTGTCACCTTTCTCTGCCTTTCCTTCTGTCGTTTCGCCGTCTCAGTATAGCGAGCTGAATGCCTTCGGAAAAGCGATCCTCCTTGCTTTTTTCGTTCTTTTCCATCAATGCATGTTTTTACTGCATTAAGTATACAGAATTGTAATATGATATTATCATATTTGTAATATTTTTTCTTGACAAATATGCAGTTTATGCAGCTACAATGTATGATAACAATGTTTTAAGGAGGAGTTTATGAGAAAAGTAGTGCTGATACTGCTTTGTGGCATGTTGCTTGGCGGAACACTGTTTGCCGGTGGTCAGGGAGAAGGTGAAAAAGTTCTTCAGGTGGCGGCTACCTTCGGCGATCTTGGAAATCCCTTCTTTTTTACCATGGGTAAGGGAGTCGAAGATGCAGCAAAGGCAATTGATCCCAATGCAAAGGTCACTGTCCAATCGTCGGGCTATGATCTCAATACTCAAACCAGCCAGATGGAGAATTTCATTGCAAATGGTGTGGATATTATTATCTTGAATGCGGCCGACACCGCAGGAATTGCACCTGCCGTACGGAAAGCAAAAGAGGCTGGTATTATCGTGGTTGCCGCCGATGTAAATGCAGATGGCGGAGTCGATGCAACGGTTACCTCCAATAATTATCAGGCCGGTACCCAGGCTGGAGAATACATTGTAAAGAGGCTTGGGGGGAAGGGAAACATTGTCATTATCAATGGACCTCCTGTATCCGCCGTTATCGACCGGGTAAACGGAGCAAAAGAGGTTTTAGCCAAGAATCCTGGAATCAAGATTCTCTCCGACAACCAAAACGCCGGTGGTAACCGTGAAGGCGGGCTCCGCGTCATGACCGATCTTCTTACCGCTTATGATAACATTGATGCGGTTTTTGCCATTAATGATCCAACCGGTATTGGTGCTGATTTGGCGATCAAACAGGCTAAACGCGGTGATGAAATGTTTGTTGTCGGCGTTGATGGTGCTCCCGATGCTGTGGTTGCGCTTAATGACACGAACAGCTCTTTTGTAGCCACCCCATCACAGGATCCGTACACCATGGCGACGAGGGCCGTGCAGGTAGCGTATGAAGTGATACAGGGGAATCCCCCTAAAGAAAAACTGATCCTTATCCCGACCACATTGATTACCAGGGACAACGTTAGTGAATACAAGGGCTGGACCGAACCGGAATAGGTTTATCGTTCGGACTTATGCAGTGTGATAGTGGCGGCCTCCGAGTGAGGCCGCCACCATATACTAGTTACGGGGGATGATATTTCATGGATGAACAAGATCGAAAGGAACCGATTCTTTCCGTCCGGAATCTGAGTAAACGCTTTCCCGGCGTACAGGCACTGGACGGGGTTTCTCTGGATATTTATGCCGGAGAAGTCCATGTACTCATGGGAGAAAACGGTGCTGGAAAAAGTACGTTGATGAAGATTCTTGCCGGAGTCTATAAGGCTGACGAAGGAGAAATTCGTATAGACGGGCAGTTGGTCGCCCCCGAAAACCCGCTTCAGGCCATGGCACTTGGGGTTAACCTAATCAATCAGGAGCTTGGCGTTGCGACAAATCTGACGGTGGCGGAGAACGTCTTTATGGGAAGCGAGCCGCATCGTTTTGGGGTAATAGACCGACACCAGATGGCTATTCGGACTCAGGAGGTTTTGAAAAAACTTGGCGCCTCTTTCCAACCGGAAGTGAGGGCTTCCCTGCTTAAAGTTGCCGAGCAGCAGCAGGTTGATATCGCTCGTGCCCTTGTACATAACGGCAGAGTGCTGATTATGGATGAGCCCACAGCAGCACTAAGCGAGAGGGAGATCGACAGGCTCTTTGATCTTGTCCGCAGCCTTCGGGAACAGGGCCTGGCCATTGTTTATATTAGTCACCGTCTCGCAGAGGTCTCGGTAATAGCGGATAGGGTATCCGTTTTACGAGACGGCCAATACATCGGAACAGTCACGAAAGATAATATGGATAATGAAACCATCGTAAAGATGATGGTTGGGCGCTCTTTAAAGGATTTCTACGAACATCAGACCGCCGAGAAAAAAGAAGACAACTACCTGGTTGTTAAGCATGTGTCGGACGGCAAACGGGTAAAAGATGTTTCCTTTCAAGCTGCGGCAGGTGAGATCCTAGCTCTCTCGGGGCTTGTTGGTTCAGGACGGACCGAGCTTGCCCGTTTGATATTCGGAGCGGATAAGCCGTTAACGGGCGAAGTAATCGTCGAAGGGAGAAAACTGACGATTACTTCACCAAAGGATGCAATTCACCAGGGAATCGGTTACGTGCCGGAAGATCGAAAAACAGAGGGGCTTTTTCTGGGCATGAGCAGTCAGGAAAACATCGTTATGAATATCATGGAGCAGAAGGCGCGTTTCGGCATCTTAAATCGGAAAGAAAACGGCTCCATCACCGACCATGCAATAAAGCAGCTGAACATCAAGCTTTCCAACCCAAGAAACGCGGCTCTCTCGCTTTCAGGAGGGAATCAGCAAAAGCTCCTTCTCGCCCGTTGGTTACAAATCAAACCGAGGGTTTTGATTCTTGATGAACCGACCCGGGGTGTTGATGTGGGAGCCAAAAGTGAAATCTATAAGCTGATCGGAGAAATTGCCCAAAACGGCGTTGCCGTTGTTTTTATTTCAAGTGAGCTGCCTGAGGTCGTGGGCCTTGCTCAACGGGTGCTGGTCATGCGCGAAGGGCGAATCACCGCAGAATTGCGGGGGCCTGAGCAGATCAATCAGGAAATCATTATGGCATATGCAACGGGCATTCGAAAACCGGACTACACTTTTTCTGCATGAATTCGTGAGGGGGAGAGAAAAAAATGAGTTCAAACAATTTGGCGACAAAGTTAAAGCAGCAGAATTCTGCGATTTGGGAAAGCCTCGGAATTCTTCCGATTTTACTTGTGATTGTCATTCTATTTTCACTTTTAAGCGGTAATTTCCTGCGGCCGACAAATCTCATGAACATTCTGAGGCAGGCTTCGATTAATATCGTGCTTGCAGCCGGTATGACCCTTGTTATCTTAACCGGCGGCATTGATTTATCAGTTGGATCTATCTTGGCAAGTACTGCCGTGGTCAGCCTCTTGGTATCTTTGAATCCCTCCTTGCAGGCCTTTACGGTCATCGCCCCATTACTTACAGGTTTGCTTTTTGGTGTGCTAAATGGGATTTTGATTGCTTATGTAAAGCTACCCTTCTTTATTGTTGTCCTGGGAAGTATGACAGCTCTTCGCGGGGCCTCGTATCTTTTGGCGAATGGTACCACATTGATTAACAATGATTTGAATTTCGCCTGGATCGGTAACGCCTATCTCGGCCCCTTCCCCTGGCTGGCCATTATAGCCCTCGCGGTCATTGCCATCATGTGGTTTATCCTAAGAAAAACCGTTCTCGGTGTACATATTTATGCCGTAGGAGGAAACCCAACTGCCGCTCGGCTAACCGGTATCAACGTAAGTTTTGTCCTTGTTTTTGTGTATGCCATGAGCGGCCTGCTTTCCGGACTTGGTGGGATCATGACCGCCAGCCGTCTTTACAGTGCATCCGGACTTTTAGGAAATGGCTACGAACTTGATGCCATTGCTTCGGTTATCCTGGGGGGAACCAGCATCTCCGGCGGCAGCGGAAGTGTTGTTGGAACGTTAGTGGGGGCCCTGATTATTGCGGTGCTGAATAACGGACTTACCCTTATGAATGTCTCCTATTTTTGGCAATTGGTTGTACGTGGCATCGTTATTATTGTTGCGGTATTAATAGAACGATTTCGCCATCGAAAAAAAGTCTGAAGTTCATATTCGACATGTATTTAGGCATCGATCTGGGGACCGGTTCGGTGAAGCTTATGCTTCTCGGGCCGGATGGGGCTGAGCATACCGTCTCTCGCTCTTATGAGGTCTCATCTCCCCATAGCGGCTGGGCACAGATTGACACGGATATCTGGCTTGCGGCCTTGTCTTCATGTATCCGGGAGCTTCCCGGGGTGGAAGGAGTGAAAGCCATAGGGCTCTCCGGCCAGATGCATGGCATTGTTCCGTGCTCGGGAATGAGCGGAACCGCACCTGTTGCTTTGGGGTCGGCCATTACCTGGGCGGATCAGCGGGCGGCGGAAACCTTGCCCTACTACAAGACCTTTTCCGAGCAAACCCTTTCGAAGCTGGGAAATCCCCCCTCTGCCGGAATGGCCGGACCGATTCTTTTATGGCTTAGGGACCAGATGCCCGGACTCTTTGCCAAGATTGATATTGCGTGTATGCCAAAGGATTTTATTAGGGCTACGCTGACGGGAGATCGTCTGACCGATTATTCCGATGCAAGTGGAACACTATTGTATGATTTCTCGATACAAGGCTGGCATGCAGAACTGGTTCGAGCGATTGGGCTTGATATGACCCAACTTCCTCAAATTCGGGCAGGCAATAGTATTGCAGGCTTTGTCAGCGATGATGCCGCTCGTCGATTTGGCCTTCCTCCCGGAATCCCTGTAGCGTTGGGGGCGGGTGATACCCCAGCCGCTTTCTTCGGAACAGATTTGCATGATCCCGGGACCGCACAAATTTCTATCGGAACGGCCGCCCAGATCGGTGTTCCGATGGCGGAGCGTGGCATTCATACGGTCATGAACCTCAATCTTTTTGAGGGAGTACGACCTGGCTCACGGTATCGGATCGCTGCAATGATGAACGGCGGTCTTGCGCTTGAATGGGTACGGCGTCAACTGGGCTTTTCCTGGCAGGATCTTTATCGTTCTCTGGAACGACGGGGACTTGGGACTCCGTCGGATCTTATCTTTATTCCCTATCTTTCCGGAGAACGAACGCCTCATATGAACCCTGATGCACGGGGGGCATGGATAGGACTTTCGCTCCATCATCAACGGGAGGATCTTGCCCTGGCGGCACTGCTGGGAGTGGCCTCAACTATCCGCCTCGGCCTTGATACCCTCCTCTCGGCGGGAAATTCTTCAATTAGCCAGCTGCGCCTCGTAGGCGGTAGCGCCAGGTTTCCCTTCTGGCGAAAAGTTCTTGCTGCAATGCTGGAACGAGACCTATTGGTTTCTCAGCAGACCGATAGTTCGGCACGGGGAGCCGCCCTTATGGCTGCGGAAGCTATCGGGGAACGGCTTTCGCCCTCCTTTGGCTTTGATTGCGAGCATGCCGAAAGCTACTCGTGGATGAAAGAGTATTTCCAAAAACAACAGGACCTCTATTATAAAATTTTCTAAATCCGGGCAATTCTGAGCTGATACCGCTATAATGGAAGTCATGGAGTGGATATTTCATGGCTGATAACACCGTTGTCATTTTGTGGTTTTCTATTGTGTTTCAATTAATGGCGGCTGCCTATGCGCTATTTCTCATTCGAGTGACCGGATTACGATATTCCTGGATTTGTATATCTCTCGCTTTGATTCTCATGAGCGTCCGACGAATCGTTTCGCTTTCGAGCGGGCTTTTAGGGGCCGCTACGATGGGGGAACCCCTATATGAAGCAATTGGGCTTTTGCTATCAATGCTCGTTTTTGTGGGAATTGTGGGGATTCGTTCTATCCTTGTCGAGTGGAGAAAGAATCAGACTAAGGTGGAGGCGCTCCTTCAGGAAAAAGAGATGATACTGAGAGAGGTGCACCATAGGATCAAAAATAATATGTCCACGATACTTAGCTTTCTTTCGCTTCAAGCCGAAACATTGGGTTCGTCACCGGCAAGAACCTCAATCGAGGAGGCGGAAAATCGTGTTCGAAGCATGATGATTTTGTACGATAAACTGTACAGGGGCGAGAATGTCGATGCTTGTCCTATTGATCAATATCTTCCCTTGCTAATCGATCAGATTCTTGCGACCTTTCCCAATAGTGATTCGGTCGAGGTTGAGAAGAGTATCGGAAATTTTGAGCTGGATGCAAAACGTCTTTCCTTGGTTGGAATTATCGTCAACGAACTTTTGACAAACAGCATGAAATACGCTTTTTCCGATGCGACACGTGGACATATTCGTGTGCATGCAGAGCTGGAATCCGGACAGGTCTTGATTCGCTTTGAAGACAACGGAACAGGAATCCCTGCTCATGTCGATTTTGAAGGTACCTCGGATTTAGGCCTTCGAATGATTAAAGCGCTTACCACTCAGCTTGACGGTACCGTTCAACTGGAACGGGAAGAGGGAACCTGCATTTCAATATCCTTCCCGTTTCAATAGATCTTCTCAAATGGAAAAACGTTTCAGGTTATCTTCGATCCTATCTACGGCCTCGACAGATTCTGAAAAGAGTTCCTGTAATGTGACCATCGAACCGGTAACCTCTTGAACACCCGCGCTAATCTCCCTGATTCCCAGAAGGATCTCACTGCTTACTCCCTGTAGGCCATCCATCGATTCTGCAATTTCACCTGCACCGTTATTGATTTCCGAAGAGGCTGACTTGATGGATTCTGTTATTTCCGTAAGCTCATTTATTGCGATATTGATTTCATCCGCCCCGGTATTGATTTCTCCCATGGTGGAGGAGACTTCCTGAAAGGAATTGGCTAGATTGGTAACTCCCAAACGGAGCCGGGCAAAGGAGGTCTTGTTTTCCTGCGCCGATTCCTGGGCCTCTTGTATGATCGCATTTACTTTGCCTAATGTTTCGGCAATTTGCTTGGAATTGGACGATGTTTCTTCTGCAAGTTTTCTGATCTCATCGGCCACAACGGAAAATCCCTTTCCCGCTTCTCCCGCATGAGCAGCCTCAATGGCAGCATTCATGGCTAGAAGATTGGTCTGCGTTGAAATATTATTGATGACACCGATTACTTCAAGCATTTGTGTTGAGAGGGCGGCAACATTATCAATGACCATGCCAGTTGATTCGATGTTGCTGTCGGTTTGTTCAATAACGGAGATCAGTTCGGGAATTTCCTGTTGCCGATTTTGTGATATTCGGGCAACATTTGCTATGGATGCTGCCATCTCCTCAACGGCGGCCGACGATTGGATGACGGCACCGGCCTGTTGCTCGACCTGGTTGGTCATATCTTGAATATTGGTTCTAATCTGTTCGACGGCGCTACTCGATTCTGAAACCAGTCCGGTTTGCCGTTCTATATGGTGTCCGATTGATTCGGTGTTGGCACGTATTTCCGTAACCGATGCCGATACTTCGTCGGTGGAGGTCCTGAGCGTGGTGTTTACCGCGGAACTTGCATCTGCGGATTCCTTAACGCTGACGATGAGAGATCTGACGGTTGCGAATCCCTCATTGAAATGACGTATCAGTTGACCGAACTCATCCTTTCGGTGGAACTCGGTTTCCAAAGTGAAGGAACCGATGGAAAGATTCTGGGCATACTGCATGACCTGTAGGAGCCCCACGTGAATGGTTCTAATCGATAGGAATGCGACTAACGCGCTTATCAATATGATGGCGGCCATTAATAGAAGAGTGAGACGATTAACAAAGCCATTATTGGCCTCGATTGCGACAACGGCTTGATTTAGACCCGCCGTATGGCTGTCCACCAGATCCCGCATGGTGCGGGAAAGACGTTCGGCCACCGGGTCAAATTCGCCCATCATCGGATTTCCTTTGGAGGGCCCCCCATTGATGTAGGCCTCCGCCATTGCTTTGCCTGTATCGTAAAACGCATCAAGGTCTTGTTTAAAGGTGCGGAGGGTATCGACTGCGGTGTTTTCTTCTTTTGATGCATAGACTTGGATAAACGTATCGACCCTCTCCTGTGCATCATTATAGTAGGATTCCGCTTCGTTAAAGCCGTCATCATAACCAGGAGCGGCCCTTGTTGCCGATATATCTGTAAGCCATTGTTGAATTTGTATTACGTCTTTCTCAATCGTCAGGAAGCTGAGTGTTTCAGGGAGAAGTTCATTTTTTAAATCATGGATTTTCTGACTGTTCATCTGATTACCGCGAAACGTAATGATTTCTATGCTGGCAAACATGAGAATAAGAAGTAAAAAACTTCCAAGCAATTTCCATTTTATCGACTGGATCGAACTATTCATGGCATCTCCTATTACAATTATCTTATTGGAAAGAGTGGCGATTTTCCATGAAAACTTTTATCTTATCATATAGTTAAGGAGTATTTTTTGAAATACCTAAGAAAGACCAGAATTGTGGCGACGATAGGTCCTGCCTGTGATGATCTTGCGATACAGAAGGAACTTCTCAAAGCGGGGGTAAATGTTGCCAGGTTCAATTTTTCTCATGGTAATCACGAGGAGCAAGCCAAACGGATAGCATCGATGAGGCGTGCTTCGGAGGAGACTTCTGTTCCCGTTGCCCTGATGATGGATACGAAGGGACCGGAAATCCGGACTGGGAATGTCAAGGGCGAAGCTGAGCTTGCCTTACACAGCGGCTTTGAAATCGTATTGACCTCCCGTCACGTTGAGGGGACCAGAGAAGAGCTGTCGGTGAGTTATCAGAATCTACCCTCCGAGGTCGAGGCTGGGGATCATATTTTTATTGCAGATGGGGTTATCGATTTGGAAGTCCTTGCGGTCTCAGGTCCTGATATTCGTTGTTTGATTCGTAACGGCGGAATGCTTGGCAGCAAGAAAAACGTGAATGTTCCTGGCGTAAAGGTTGGTTTGCCGGCTATCACGGAGAAAGACCGTGAGGACATTCGTTTTGCGGTCGAGCATCAGATGGACTACATTGCAGCCAGTTTTATCAGAAGGCCTGAAGATGTTGAAGAAATTCGTGAGATTCTCAAACAATACCATTCTTCTATCCGTATCATTGCAAAGATAGAGAACCAGGAAGGCCTTGATAATATTGACGACATCATTCGGATTTCCGACGGAGTGATGGTTGCAAGAGGGGATCTTGGGGTACAGCTTTCAACGGAACAAATTCCTCTGGCCCAGAAACGGATCATTGGAAAGTGCATGAGGCAAGGGAAGCCCGTTATTACCGCCACCCAGATGCTTGATTCTATGATTCACAATCCGAGCCCTACCAGGGCAGAATTAACCGATGTTGCAAACGCTATTTTTGACGGAACCGATGCTGTCATGCTTTCTGGCGAGACAGCAGGCGGTGCGTTTCCTGTACGGTCGGTTGAAACCATGGGACGCATTGCCGAGGCTGTCGAAACGAGTGAGGAGTATCGACGGCGGTGCACCCAATGGTTTGAAACCGTACAACGTCCGAAAGATATAGGTCATACCATTGCACGGGCCGCTTATGTTGTTGCATCCGATATTGATGCTTCCGCAATTGTCGCTCCGACGCTTCGGGGAAATACTCCTCGAATTCTGAGCAACTATCGACCGAACCAGCTCATTATTGCCGTCACCACCTCTGAGGAAAGCTATCGTCAGCTTCTTCTTCATTGGGGAATTTTTCCGATTTTATCTGCTCCGGTGAAAGATTCCGACATGATGATCCAGAATGCCTTGAGGCTTGCACGTGAGCATGGGTATGTGGCCCCTCCTGATCGTGTGGTTACCACGGCGGGGATTCCTCTTAACTCTCCTCAACCCCTCAATACGATCAAGATCCATTTTCTTGGGACGATCCTAAATAGAGGTCATGCCGGTATGGGGGATCGCTGTTCCGGGGCTCTTGTTAAGGCTGAAAATTTTGAACTTGCCCAGCATCGTCTTCGCTGGGATGGAACCGAGATTTTGTTGACCGGCTCCATAGGGAAAGAGCTTTTCCCTCGCCTTTCCTCTTTGCGAGGAATTGTTATAGAGGGGGAGCTTTCCCTATCTCCCGAGGAGGTTCGCAAGATCGCTTCTAAGATTGTAATCATAGCCGATGTCCCTAACGCCATGGACAATTTTGAGGATGGGCAGCTGGTGACTCTTGATGGCAAAGAGAAGATCATTTACGAAGGCTTTATGTGACGGCACAGTAAAAAATTGAGTCCTGTTTATCACCAATATTCGTAACAGTAGAATTTTCTTTCCCCTTTTCCTTGTTGACAGCCTCGGTGACAAGGATTATTATAAATTCATACTTATTTAGTATGTTTTATGCGTGGAGGGATACCATGATAAACACCGAAACGGTGTTGAAGGCGCTTGAAGACGTAGTTGATCCTGAACTGGGCTACTCTGTTGTGGAACTCGGCTTGATATATCGTGTCAAAGTCGAAGGAAAGCGAGTGGAGATCGATTTTACCCTTACATCTTTCGGTTGTCCTTTGGCCGATCTTCTTACCGCCGATATCGAAGCGGCTGTTCGGTCCTTACATCCTGCTGCAGAGCCCGTTACGACTCTGGTGTGGGACCCTCCGTGGGGACCTGAACGGATGAACGAAGAGGCCCGGTTGGACCTTGGTTATCCCGTATAGGCAAGAGGAGGAGAAGGTATGTCTGTTTTAACAATAAAGGGGCTTCGCGCCAGTATAGATGGAAAGCCCATTCTCAATGGGGTTGATCTGATCCTCAAAAGCGGTGAGGTTCATGCCCTCATGGGGCCCAACGGTTCGGGTAAGTCGACTCTGGCGAATGTCATCATGGGAAATCCCCGCTACGAGGTGACCGGAGGTACGATTGATCTGGATGGTACCGATATTCTGGCGCTCCCTGTACATGAACGAGCACGTTTAGGATTATTTCTTGCCTTTCAATATCCCGTGGAGATCCCTGGCCTCAGCATGGCTAAATTTCTGCGGCGTGCTGCAGAAACACGTCTTTCCCAAGGCCAAAACCTTCGTGTTTCCTCCTTTTTAAAGGGAGTTCGTGCTGACATGGATCGCCTCTCTTTTGATAAGGCTTTTTTGAACCGTTCCCTCAATGATGGATTTTCCGGTGGAGAAAAAAAACGAGCGGAGATCCTCCAGCTGCTTACGCTGAAGCCAAAACTGGCTATCTTCGACGAAACCGATTCTGGTTTGGATATCGATGCCATTAAAAGCGTTGCTGCAGGCATCGACCATATGCGGGGACCTGATTTTGGTGCCCTGATTATCACCCATTACCGACGTATCCTGGATTATCTGGCACCGGAGTTCGTTCATGTCCTGTTCCAGGGACGTGTGGTCCTCAGCGGAGGGAATGAGATTGTTCGCGAGCTCGAGGAACGGGGCTATGACTGGGTTAAGGAAGGTTACGGTGAGGCGGGCGGCACACCGCTTGTCCCGGAGACGAAAGCGTCTCAGGCTGCCCATGTCTGAAACGAACACCATGGAAGCGGTAGCGGGCATAGGTGATGATGCCTACAAATTAGGCTTTCATTATCCTGAGCACTCCATCATCAAGACAAAAAAAGGGCTTTCCGAGGAGGTGGTACGAGAGATTTCGGCTGCTAAAGGGGAGGCTGCCTGGATGCTCGAATTTCGACTTGCTGCTTTGGAAACTTTTCGCAAGATGCCCATGCCCGGCTGGGGTTCAGACCTCTCGGGAATAGATTTCGACGATTACTACTATTATGCCAAACCAGTGAATGAGCAAAGCGGCTCTTGGGAAGAGCTCCCCCAGGATATCCGTGACACCTACGAACGATTGGGAATCCCGGAGGCGGAGCGCCGATTTTTAGGCGGGGTGGGCGCCCAGTATGATTCCGAGATGGTGTATCACAAGATCCGGAAAGATTTTGAATCAAAGGGCATTCTTTTTATGGATACCGAAACAGGAGAGCGCGAACACGAAGAGCTTTTTCGTAAGTATTTTGCCTCCGTTGTCCCTTCGACTGACAATAAATTTGCGGCCCTCAACGCTGCCGTCTGGTCCGGCGGTTCCTTTGTCTATGTGCCCAAAGGGGTAAAGGTTGATATCCCCCTTCAGGCTTACTTCCGTATCAATACCAAAAGCCTGGCGCAGTTCGAACGTACTCTGATCGTGGTGGATGAGGGGGCCTTCGTTCACTATATCGAGGGCTGTACCGCACCTATATATGCAAAGGACTCCCTCCATACCGGGGTGGTTGAGATCGTCGCCCTCCCCGGGGCAAGGGTGCGATATTCGACCATACAAAACTGGTCGACCAATGTATACAACTTGGTTACCCAGCGTGCTAAGGCTCATGCGGGAGCCTCCGTCGAATGGGTAGATGGTAACATCGGTTCGAAAAGCACCATGAAGTACCCCTGCGTTGTCCTTGCGGGAGAAGGGGCCCACGGAGAGGTCCTTTCGATTGCCTTTGCCGGCCGGGGCCAGGAACAGGATGCCGGCGGCAAGATGATTCACCTGGCGAATAACACCTCCAGCGTCATCACTTCCAAGTCCATCAGTAAGGATGGCGGAATCTCCAGTTATCGTGGACTTGTAAAGGTTGCCCCGCATCTGCGTGGTGTGAAAAGTAAGGTTGAGTGTGATGCCCTCATCCTGGATGAAAAATCTACAAGCAATACCTATCCTACAATGGATATTCAGACTGACGATGTACGGATGGAGCATGAGGCAAAGGTGTCGAAAATATCAGAGGAAGAACTTTTCTACCTTCAGAGCCGGGGAATAGATGAGGAAGAGGCCGCTAAAATGATTGTAGCCGGCTTCATCGATCCTCTTGTTCGGGAGCTCCCCATGGAATATGCGGTAGAGCTTAATCGTCTCATCGATCTTGAGATGGAAGGAGCGGTAGGATAATGAACGAAAGGACGATGGAGGCTACCCGGCTTTCCTGGCTGAGCGAGCACAAAAACAAAGCGGATGCTGCCTGGAAGCAGCTTCCCTGGCCGGGAAGAAAGAACCCCCAGTGGAAGAATAGCCCGGTCTCGCTTTTTGAGGCGGAAACCTTTACTGCAGAACAGGATTGGGAAGAGCATGCCTGGGATACCGCTGATACCTCTTCTGGCCCGCAGGTCACAGCGTCCGGTGCTATTGATGATGACCGCTATGCTGCTGTCCTTCGTTTTGTGGACGGCAAACCCGACTTTGATAAGCAAACCATAGAAAGCCGGGGAATTGAACTCTCTTTTGGAGCGGCCCCCGAGTGGGGCGCCCGTTTTCTAGAAGCCGCTGATCTGTCGGACAAACTCCATGCCCGGCTCTTTGCCGAAGCGGCACCGGTAATGAGCCTTTCGATAGCACCTGGCGTGAATCTTGCAGGTCCAATCCTTTTGGATTGGGTGGATGGTCGGCCCGATTTCTATGCGGCTCCTCTTTTTTTTCTGAAGATAGGGGAGGCGGCACAGCTTCGCCTTACCCTGTGCTGGCGTACTCCCGACGGCCGAAAAACGCGTCTTTTTCTCTCTCCCGCTCTTTTTGTCGATCTTGAACGAAACGCCCGTCTGGACCTTTTTGAGCTTGAGCACCTCAGTCACAGGGCTCGATTCCTTGACTATCCGGTTGCCATTTTGGAAGAGAAAGCGGAACTCCGCTGGAGCCGTGGCATCTTTGGGGTTGGCGTGTCAAAGAGTACAATTCTTGCCCGCCTGGAGGGGCGGGCCTCCCGTTTCGATTTTGCCGCGGCTTATGCATCTCCAGACAAGAGCCATGTTGATATTTCAGTGACACAGCGTCATATTGCACCTTTTACCTGGTCCCGTTCTCGCCTGGATGCCGTGGCGGATGGAAGCGGCAAGGCTATTTCCCACGGTCTCATTGAGGTGAAGGAGTCCGGTATCGGTACCGATGCCTATCTTTCTACAAAGACTCTGAGCCTTTCTCCACATGCCAAGGCAGTAAGTTTGCCGGAACTTGCGATCGATACGAATGATCTGACTGCCAGTCATGGTTCCACTGTCGGCACCATCAGTCCTGAGGAGCTTTTCTACCTGGCCAGTCGTGGGATCGAGATAGGTGAGGCAAAGGCCCTTATCGCCGAAGGTGTTCTCGGCCTTATCCTTGAAAGAACGCCTTCCGAGCTGACCGATACCCTGGAATCTCTTATAGAAGATGCTCTAGAGACCGAATCGGAGGTTGCTCGTGGCTAATATGATACAAACCGGAGCCAGAGGTTTTTTGAAAGGTGCTGCCTTTGATGCTGCCGATGCCAAAGCTCAAGGTATCCGTGAAGATTTCCCCATTCTGACCGCTGGCCCGACTAAGCAGGGGGCCCCTCTGGTCTATCTCGACTCGGCTGCCACTTCACAAAAGCCCAGAGTCGTGATCGATGCGATTGTCGACTACTACGAAAACACAAACGCCAACGTCCACCGTTCCATCCATCGACTGGGAGAGGAAGCAACAGCGGCCTTGGAGTCGGGGAGGGCAGCGGTTGCCGATTATATCGGCGCTGCATCCAGCCGGGAGATCATCTTTACCCGAGGAACAACGGAATCCTTCAACCTTTTGGCCTCCAGCCTATGTCGCAGACTGGAAGCCGGGGATGAGATCATCTTAAGCGAAATGGAGCATCACGCGAACATTGTGCCCTGGCATATGGCCGCTCAAAACTATGGGGTTGTTCTCAAATTTCTTCCTTTGAACGAAGCCGGCGATCTTGAGCTATCCGATCTGGACCGCCTGTTGAGCCCGCGGACCAAGCTGGTCTCTCTTACACACATCTCTAACCTTCTGGGTACGATAAACCCCATAGGACAGATAGCTCCCATGGTGCATGCCCGGGGGGCGCTTTTGGCCGTTGATGCGGCCCAATCTCTTCCCCATATGCCCATTGATGTAAAAGCCCTTGGCGCGGATTTTCTGGCATTTTCCGGCCATAAGGCCTTTGCTCCCATGGGAATCGGCTGTCTTTATGGACGCCAAGAGCTTTTAGAAAGCCTTCCCCCGTGGCAGGGCGGGGGAGAGATGATCTCCGCGGTAGGCCTTCACGGTTTTTCCGTCAATGAACTGCCCTGGAAGTTCGAGGCCGGTACCCCACATGTGGAAGGGGTGGTAGGACTCGAAGCGGCTCTTGATTATATGCAAAGGCTGGATCCTGCATGGATCGATACATGGACCGCCTCTTTGGCCGCCTATACAATAGAAAGGCTTGAAGCGATACCGGGAGTGACGGTCCATGGTGCACCCCGCCTTCGAGCTGGGCTCTTTCCCTTTACCCTGGATGGGGTCCATGCTCACGATTTGGCTGCCTTTCTTGATCGCGGCGGTATCGCCGTACGTGCCGGAAAGCATTGCGCCCATCCCCTTTCCGACAAACTGGGGCTTCTCTCCAGCTGCCGCGTTAGTTTTCACGCCTATTCCACACGGGCCGATGCGGACGCGCTTATCAAACGTCTAACAGATGCGGCACGCCGAGGAGCGATAGTATGAGCACTATTGAAAGAGAGGTCGATCGCGAGATTATCTACGATCACTATACGCGGCCACGGCACTTTGGTGCCCTCGGTCCGGATGCTGTCATGCTGGAAAATCCTTCATGTGGTGATACCGTACGTCTCAGTATACGTGGTGGGATTTCGTCCGATGGCTCAGAGCCTCTGGAATTCCGGTTTGAGGGAAAAGGATGTTCCATCAGTCAGTCGTCCACCTCCATGATGGTCGAACTGCTTTCGGGTAAGAGCCGCGGAGAGGCCATTCGCATAGCGGAACGTGTGCTCTCGGTCTTTCGGGGAGAGCGTGATCCCCATGTTTTGGAAGATTTGGGGGATATCTCTGCGCTTGCCGGGATTGCCCGCCTTCCTGTTCGCGTAAAGTGTGCGGCCCTGGCCTGGCAGGGGGCTCTTAAGCTTTTGCGGCAGCAAGAGCGAGCGTATTCGGAAGTAGATCGATAGTTCCCTCTATTAGCGCCTGATACTTTCCCGGAGAATCAAGGCGCCGCCTACAAGCGAGCGAACCGTGGGGCTTCCGGGTGCCTCAATGCGGTTGTGAAGCTGTTTGACGGCTATGCTGGCGATATCCCGTTTCGATACCTCTATGGTGGAAAGAGGGGGATCGGCCTGGGCAGACTGAGGGAGATTGTCGAAACCCAGCAGCGATACATCTTCCGGAATTCTAAAACCGTGCTCTTTGAGCGCTTTTATCGTGCCAAGGGCCATGATATCGTTGGAACAAATATAGGCTTTATGCGTAAGTTTTTTATGTTCTTCCAGGTAAGCGTTCATATCGCGATACGCTCCGTGAAAGGTTGATTCGACGGAAATAATATCCGGATTCATGTCCGGATAATACGAAATGCTTTCTTTATATGCGTTTTCACGAATTCTAAAGTTTGAGATATCGGAATAACTGGCGACAAAACCGATTTCCGGAAACCCGAGCTCTTTTAGATAGATAAAAGCCTTATAGATAGAACTCTTGTTATCCATATCCACAAAATCAAAGGGTAGATATTCGTTGTAGGTATCGATGAAGACTATAGGAATGGTAGTGGTGGAAAAAAGCAGCATATCATCCCGGTTTAATTCCGTGGCAAGAACAATTGCCCCTGAAATTGATGGTTCCTGCAGTGCGCTGGCGATGATATCGGCTACAGAGGTATGGGCAAAGGAAACCACCTCAAGTTTGTAGTCAAGTTCCTGTGCCCCCGAAGTGAGGCCGTCGAGATAGTCGGCAATGAACACATCGTGATCGCGGTTGATGACCTGGCCATGTTTGGCAATCTTTAAGAATTTTATGGTCCGTTGCTGTGATGCCGGGCCATGGCTCTTATTGTAATCAAAATGGCGTATCGCTTTCAGTACACGGTCTCTGGTCTCCGGACTGATGTTTCCCTTGTTGTTGAGAACAAGCGAGACCGTGGCACTGGAAACCTCGGCATAATTTGCAATATCTTTCAGTGTTACTTTCACTCCGTATAAGTCCTTTTCCATTTTTTGCTATCTAAGTATATCCGCGGAGTTATATTTTAGCAATAAAATAGTAAAAATTTTACCACCTTTTACTTTGCAAATATTCGTATATAGGCATTTTTTGTGCCGAAAACTACCAAAAAATAAAACTTGACAGCTGAAAAAAAGCATTGTACCCTATGTTAGTAAAACGTTAACTAAACGTTTACCAATATTAGTGGTTAAAGATTTACTAACTGTAAGGGGAAAGTATGAAAAAACTTTATGGTCTTACAACAGCCATGATTACGCCCTACGACAATAAGGGGAAGCTCAATCTCGACATGGTTGGTGAAATGACCCGCTTTCAAATAGAGCGGGGGACGCATTGTCTCTATCCCGGTGGTACGACCGGTGAAATGTACCTTTTATCGGAAGAGGAACGAAAGGCTTTGGCCAAGGCTACCGTTGATGCGGGCAAGGGAAAAGCGAACATTTTTATTCATGTGGGTGCGATGACCCAGGATGAAACCATTCGTCTTGCACAACACGCCAGCGAGATCGGAGCGGACGGTATCGGGGTTGTGACCCCTTCCTATTTTAAGGTTACCGATGGGATGATGGTGAACTATTTTACAACGATTGCAAACAGTGTTCCAAACGATTTTCCCATCTATCTTTACAATATTCCGCAATGTTCGGGAAACGATCTAAAACCGGACACCATTCGTCAGATTATTGACAGGGCTCCCAATGTGGTGGGGATTAAGTATAGTTTTGCCGATTTTGTCAGGACCATCGAATATGTCGGAATCGCTGAGGATTTCTCCGTAGTTATCGGAGCAGATATTCTTTTCCATTCCGGTCTTGCCATGGGCTGTACCGGAACCGTTTCCGGGGTTGCCTCTGTTTATCCCGAGCCCTTTGTTGCCATCTACGATGCTTTTCTCAAAGGCGACCAGGAAAAGGCGCGGCGGATTCAGAAAAAAGCGGTTGAAATCGCCAACCTGCTGAAAAATGGCTCAAATATGTCCTATTTCAAAATTGCGCTTAAACATCGGGGATATGACGTCGGGGGTATGCGCGCACCTCTCATGGATTTGTCCGATGAAGAACAGCAGCGGCTCGTCGAGCAGCTTAACGTATGGGAAGACTCGGCTCTTGGCGAGTTCTGATCCCGATAACCTTTTTTATTTTCAAGAAGGAGTAAGAACATGAAGAAAAAGATCACTATGGTACTGATCGCTTTGCTGGCGGTCGGTACCCTCTGTTTTGCCAACGGCCAGTCCGAAGGCCAGCCTTTTCCGGCCAAGGAAGTAACCATTGTCGTTCCCTATTCTCCAGGTGGCGCTTCCGATACCGTAACCCGTATCATTGCAAAGAATACCGAATCTGCATTGGGCGTTCCCGTAATCGTCACCAACAAGACCGGTGCTTCCGGTTCCATTGGTATGGACTATGTGAGAAAAAGCACACCTGACGGATATACCATCTCCTACATGCCCGTTGAATCCACCATGGTAAGTGCTCTTGGCTATACCGATCTCGCTCCCGCAGATTTTGATTTTGTTGCAGGTGCCATGACCCTTTCCGCCGCCCTTACCGTTCGTGCGGACGCTCCCTGGGACAGTGTCGAGGAGTTTCTTGCATATGCAAAAGCGAACCCCGGCAAGCTGAATATCGGTAACTCAGGCACCGGATCTATCTGGCACATCGCAGCCGCCTCGATCGAGGAGTCGCAAGGCGTTCAATTCAACCACGTTCCTTTTGAAGGTGCGGCTCCTGCCATTGCCGCCCTCCTCGGCGGACACATCGATGCCATAACGGTAAGTGATGCAGAAGTTCTTCCTAATGTAAAGAACGGGGACTTTAAGGTCCTTGCCGTGATGGGAAATGAACGATCCGCTACACTTCCAGAGGTTCCCACCCTCAAAGATCTGGGAATCGATGTCGCCGTATTCGGTTGGGGTGGTTTTGCCGTTCCCAAGGGAACCCCCGACGATGTCAAGGCGATTCTCGGCGCCGCTTTCAAGGTTGGTATAGGATCTGCTGATTTTGCCCAGCTGTGTAAAGAACGAGGCTTTACCCAGAAATATATGACCGGCAAGGAAATTCAGGAATTCGCACAGGAACAGTATGAATACTATTCCAAGCTGATCCCCAAACTGGGAATTCACTAAGATCGAAAGATTTGGTTGGGAGGCAGGCTTTTGGGCCTGCCTCCTTTTCCATAGCAAAGGGAGTTTTATATGTTGTATGGAGATCTTGTCTTCGGGGCCGTATCTCTGGGCTTGAGCGTTTGGTTTTTCATTATGAGTCTCGGCTTTCCGTCGGGTTCCTCGTCCAATGGTGTCCCCGGTGCCGGTTTTTTTCCCGGAGTTATTTCTATCCTCATTGCCCTTGTTTCGATTGTTTTAATGGTTCAAGGGTTTCGACAAAAACGACACTATTTTCAACCGGTCAAATCGATAAAGGAGATGCCGACAAACACCAGGAATCTTTTTCTTACGATAGTTTCTTTGATGATTTTTATGCTTCTCTGGAAGTTTGTACATTTTTTTGTTGCTATTGGGGCCTTTATTTTTTTCCTTAATGTACTGTTTCGCCAAAAACTCCTTGTCAACATCATCTACACGGTGGTCAGCATCGCATTTATCTATTTGACGTTCGGAAAAATTTTTCACGTCATGTTCTGATTAGAAACGGAAGGTTATTTGTATGGGTATATGGTTACACGTGCTGCAATCGCTTCTCAATCCCGGTGTGCTTCTCTATTTGCTTTTCGGGGTGGTAATCGGGAGTTTTCTCGGGGGGCTTCCGGGCTTAACTGCAACCATGGGGATTGCGATTCTTACCCCAATTACATTTTGGTTCAGCCCGGAGAAGGGATTTGCAATGCTTATCGGGGTTTGGAACTCGGCCATCTGGGCCGGAGGACTTACCGCGATATTGGTCAATACACCGGGAACTCCCGCATCGATTGCCACCACTTTTGATGGTTTTGCCCTGACGAAGCTGGGAAAGGCCAAACTTGCTTTGCAGATCAATACGGTTTTCTCTGTGTTCGGGGGACTTTTCAGTACGCTGATTTTGATTGTTGCGGCCTTTCCCCTTGCTAAACTGGCCATCAAGTTTGGGCCGGCCGAATACTTCATGCTGGGGCTTTTCGGTCTTACCATGATGATTTCAGTCTCGGGAAACTCCTTAACAAAAGGCGCCTTGATGGGCTTTGCCGGACTACTGGTTTCCACCATCGGTCTTGACCCTATCCTGGCAGCAAAGCGCTTTACATTCGGTATCACCGATTTGCTGATGGGCGTCTCGTTCATCCCCGTAATGATCGGCATGTTTGGTGTTGGGGAAGTGCTGTATCAGATTTCTGTTTCCAAAAGCGATGATTTTATCGAACGGGATGAGAACGCTTCTGACAAGCCTATCGATTTGGGAAAAGATCATTTAACTCTGAAGATGATCTGGGAGATGGGGCCGCTTGCTTTTCTGATGGCGGCGGTTGCCACGGTCGTTGGTGCTATTCCAGCTGCGGGAGGGGATATCGCATCAATTATTTGCTGGGGCCAGGCAAAACGCTTATCACGGCATCCGGAAAAATACGGAAAAGGATCGGAAGAGGGGCTTGCCACAAGTTGTATTGCCAACAACGGTGTACTTGGTGGTGCCCTGACGACCATGTTGACCCTTGGGATTCCGGGGGATGCTGCAACCGCCATCATGATCGGTTCGCTCATGATGTACGGGATGCAGCCTGGACCGCGAATGTTCGTGGAGAACAAGGAGTTCGTCATTACCATCATGCTGCTGATGATTTTTGCCAATATCATCATATTGCTGTATGGTCTGCTTACCACCAAGGCCTCTATCAAACTTTTGTCTGTGAAAAAACAGTTTATCTGGGTGACGGTTCTGATTCTTTGTATTGTCGGCTCCTTTGCCCTGAATAATTCGATGTTTGATGTCGTTGTCATGCTGATTGCGGGTTTCCTCGGGTTTTTTATGAAGCGGATGGATTATGCGCCGGGTCCCTTTATTCTCGGACTGCTGCTCGGGAAAATTATCGAATCGAATCTGCGTCGAGCGCTCTCGTTGACACAGGGAAGTTACAGTTTCCTTCTGACTCATCCCATCGTCATTGTTCTTGAGGTGTTGATCATACTTGCACTGATTGGGCCTCTCGTAAAAAAACTACGCAATGGCCGAAAGGCTGTTGCCTGAAAACATCTTTGCTGGAAGAGGAGAATTATGAAGAAATTTCTTAACGCCCCTGAGGCTTTTGTTGATGAAATGCTTGAGGGGATTATGGCTGCTCATCCTGATCAGATGAGCTATGTGAATGATGATATCCGCTGTGTTGTACGAAAAGACCTTTCAAAGAAGAAGGTTGCTCTTGCTTCAGGCGGGGGCTCCGGTCATCTTCCCACCTTTATGGGCTATGTGGGAGAAGGGATGCTCGACGGCTGCCCTGTCGGCGGGGTATTTCAATCCCCCAGTTCCGACCAGATGTATGAAGTGACCAAAGCCATAGACCGCGGTGCCGGGGTTTTGTATATCTACGGAAACTACAGCGGGGACATCATCAATTTCGACATGGCCGCCGAACTTGCCGACTTCGACGATATTCGTGTCGAGACGGTAGTGGCAGCCGATGATGTTGCCTCCGCCCCGAAAAGCGAAACCGAAAAGCGTCGGGGGGTTGCCGGGATCTTTTATCTTTTTAAAATCGCCGGAGCCGCCGCGGAGGCTGGAATGGATATGGATGAGGTAAAACGGGTTGCCGAAAAGGTGAACGGCCGGGTTGCAACCATGGGGGTTGCCCTTTCACCCTGTATCATCCCCGATGTGGGGAAACCCTCCTTTACTATCGGTGAGGATGAAATGGAAATCGGCATGGGCATCCATGGGGAACCGGGTATCAGGCGGGGAAAGCTTCGCAGTGCCGATGAGGTCGTAAATGAGATCCTTCCGAAGCTTATCGATGATCTTTCTCCCGAATCCGGCAGTGAGGTATCGATTCTCGTCAACGGACTCGGCGCCACCCCGAAAGAGGAGCTCTATATTATCTACCGACGTATCGCTCAGGTGTTAAAGGAACGGGGATTGAAGCCGGTAAAGATTTATTGCGGCGAGTTTGCCACATCCATGGAGATGGCCGGTTTTTCCATCTCCATGATCTGTCTTGACGATGAGCTGAAGAAATTTCTTGCCGCACCAGCCTGTACCCCCTTCTTCGAGCAGGGAGAACTGGAGTTGTAGCCATGGCGGAACGAACGAAAGAACGTGCGGCTGTAGATGCCGTGCTTGCCTCGATATCGGGGATCATGTCGGAGAATCGTGAATTCCTGATCAAGATAGACGGGGTGATCGGCGACGGAGACCTCGGCATCACCATGGATAAGGCCTTTTCTGCTGCGGCAGAAGGGGTTGTCTCCCTCGATGAACCTCAGGTTCCAAAGGCCTTGATCGAGGCAGGAAAGATCATGGCAAAGAATGCCCCCTCGACCATGGGAACCTTAATGGCCACCGGTTTTATGTACGGCGGTAAGGCCCTGGGTGAGGAAGAGATGCTCAGCGCCGGAGGCCTGTACGCCTTTTTTAAGGGATTTCTTGAAGGGGTGGAAAAACGTGGAAAGGCAAAGCCCGGAGAAAAGACACTTCTCGATGTTTTGGACCCGGTGGTCCGTGCCTTGGAGGCAAAACAGGAGGCCGACCTTTCAGATGCCCTTGAGGCCGCGATGAAGGCGGCCGAGGAAGGTTTAAAGGCCACCGAAAAGATGGTTTCCCAACACGGCAAGGCCGCCGTTTACCGGGAACAAACCCTTGGAAAACAGGACCCCGGAGCAACGGCGATGCTCTTCGTCGTAAAGGGATTCCGGGAGGCGCTTACAACACTGTAGTCTGGGTACAGCCTGGGAGAAATAGGAACGTTCCGTATTGTGTGGGAATTACGGACGCTAATTATGCCGCCTGATATGAGGGCGGCTTTTTTTATTCAGATTAATATTTTTGTATCTTCAGTCACAAATGCTTTTGGGATGTGTCTAAATAATTGAAACCAAGCAAATATGTAGGAGTAAGGTAGTGATGAAGATTCTGACTATTCTGGGCAGTCCGAAAAAAAACGGTAAAACAGCTTTCGTGCTGAATTTTTTTGAGGAAAAAATCAAGGAAAAAGGAATCGCAGCAAAAAGAATTAATATAATCGATTACAATGTCGGCGGATGCAAAGGATGTATGGCTTGTGTACAAAAAAAGAATGAGCCGGGCTGTGTCCAAAAAGATGACGTACCGGCTCTCTTTAAAGAACTGATACGTGCTGATATGATAGTTTATGCTTCGCCGCTTTACGGATGGGATGTAAGCAGTCAGATGAAAACCTTTTTTGACAGACATTTCTGTCTTGTAAAAGATTACAAAACCCCTGAACACTTTTCTTTGCTTGAGAATAAAGATATTTTTACGCTTACGACCTGTATGGGAGAAAAAGTTGGAAACACAGATCTGCTATCTATTTTTTACGATAGGTTCGCAGGCATGCTTGGCTGCCGAAGCCTTAAACAATTTGTAGTTACTCAGTCGTTTAGTCCTGATTTCTCTGAAAGAGCAGAGGAAGTTGCTCAGAGAATGGCTAATGAAATTATCTGAATGCATAACGGCGGCCAAGGCGGGACGTTATTCCGCTTTGGAGGCCCTTATAAAACACAACCAGGACTATCTATATAATCTTGTTGTACGTTTTTTGGGAAACCCTTTGGATGCGGAAGATGCTGTTCAGGAAATTTTGATTAAAATGATTACAAGGCTTTCCTCATTCAGAGGCGAGAGTAGTTTCAGGACATGGTTGTACCGAATCACGGTTAACCATGTCCTGAATATGAAGCGTTCTAAACATGAAGAAGTTTTTACTTCATTTGAAGACCATAAGCTTTTTATTGAAAATCTTCCGGATAACTCTTTGAATGGGCTCTTAGCGTATTCGGAAGAAAAACAGCAGCGCATGGCAGAAGAAACAAAAATACAATGTCAGATGGGAATGTTGCTTTGTCTGGAACGGGAAAATCGAATTATCTTTATCCTGGGTGCCGTCATGGGAATTGATTCCCTCACCGGATCGGCGGTTATGGACATAACACCGGAAACTTTTCGAAAACGGCTTTCACGTTCCAGAAAACGGCTATCAAACTACATGAACGGGAATTGTAGTTTGATTAATACCAACGGCGTTTGCAGCTGCAGAAAGAAAACCGATATTCTTATACAAAAAGGATATGTTAATCCTGAAAACCGCATGTTTTATACTACTCATCTTGAAAAAGTTATGGAACATGTAAAAAACTATTCTCAATATGCAGATGATATGCTTGAGAAAAGGGTCGACGATTCTTTTCGGGAACATCCCTGGCTAAGCCTTCCGGCTTCTATCGTTCCACTTAAAGATATCATACAGAGTATGGAGGTTTCCTGGGATAAATCAAAGCTTCTATAAAGCTACTAAATTTACCAGACAAATGGAATTAATCGATATTTCGTGATTTGAGAATATTTTTATGGCTTCTAATGCCTCGTTATCGATGAGGTTTTTCCTCGAGTAGCCTTTTTGCATTCAAAGAAAAAACCGCATAGGCTTCTGGTTCATTGAGGATCCCATCGAGTATCAATTGGTCAATTGATATGTTAAGGTCGTTTCTCTGATTTTCTCCATAATTGCTCCCAAATAGTATATGCTCACTATCTACCATGTTCTTTAACGCTGAAATGAAATCACGTTCAAGGACTGTTGCCGTTTCATAGTAAAGATTGCTCAAAAGTTCTTCCCCGCTGTTTTTTCTCCTGCTCATGTCTTTGATGATTCTTCCCCATCGTAATCGCTTTCCGTTGAGATAATATGGCTTACTTATTCTCTGGGCATAAAAGGGAACGATACCGCCCCCATTTGCCAAGATATATCTAATATTGGGGTATTTCTCAAGGGTGCCGTTGAATAATTGAGCTACGATAAATCGGGCTATATCAAAATAGTATTCTATATCCCCCTTATAGGCTGGTGCGTCAAGAAGAGGCTTTTTAGCGCTTGTATTAGGATGAACAAAAACCACCGCCTTTCTTTTATCCAATTCCGAATACAAATCATCCAAATCGGAGGGATAAGGAATTTCACCCTCTGTATTAGAATAAAGAATAATACCGTCAAGATTCAGGACATCCAAAGAATACGCTATTTCTTTTAGGCAATTATCGATATTCATGTAGGGAATAGAAGCAAACGCTCCAAATCTGTCCGGGTAGGCCCGTATTATTGCAGCCGCGGATTCATTGCATTCCCTCACGATTCCTTTTTCGATAATAGAGGTATGATATGTTGGGGCAAAAGGAAGTGAAAGATATGCTTTTGATATATTCCCTTCATCCATCAACCGTAACGAATCCTCTTCTTTCCATGATGGATTAATAAGCTGATCTTGACCGCTTTTTTTGAGCTCAGCCTTATAAATTTTCGGAAAAAAATGATGATGAATGTCTATCTTTGAGATTGTCTTCATGTTGCCCCCCCTTTTTAATCATTGTTTGGGAATAGTCTTTGTACGTTTTTCCATTCTATGGCTTCGAAATCTGCAGAATTAAAGTGTCTAGAGGTATCGAATGCCTTAACTGTTTGGGCTACTTGAACAGGCGACTGCCATCCCCCGTCTGTTCCAAAAACGATTTGTGAAGTACCGCAGAATCCTTTCAAATACCTGTAAAGGAAATTGCCTTGCTGCGCGGTATCGAAAAAGAGTCTGCTTTTTATTTTTTGGTAATCTTCTTGATGTATCTGATTATAATACTCCATCCACTTAATAATAAGTGGAAATGAGCCCCCACCATGTGACAGAATATATCTGACGTTCGGATAGGAAGATAATACGTCTTGCGTCAATAAATGGGCCATGGACCTTCCGGTATCAAGAAGGCGATCGATAAGAGGAGCGAGTATACTGTATTCTCCATACTCCAGCGGTATGTCTTCTGGATGTATAAAAACAATGGCTTTTCTTGCATCCAATTCGCTGAATATTGCCTGAAACTCATCCTCCCCGGGATATCTTCCTCCGGTGTTTGTGAATAACGTTATGCCGTCAAGTTTTAGTACATCAAGAGCATATTCTATTTCTTCAATAGTTCCGCTTGTATTGGGAAACGGGATTGTAGCAAAAGCGCCATAATAATCAGGAAATGATTTTTTGATTTGCGAGGCATATTCATTGCATTCTCGTGCCAATTCTTTTGCAAAGACTATATCACCACCTTTCTCCTCTACCCAAACCCCTGGTATAGATAATGATAATATCCTTTTTGCAATGCCGTTATGCCTCATTACTTTCATGTCTTTTTCCGGTGACCAGCGAGGAAAGTTGTTCCACAGGGGGCCATTGATACCTCTCTTTTTCATCTTCTTCACATAGAACTCAGGAATCATGTGGGCGTGCACGTCAATTTTCCTGTGTTTTTCTTCATGCTTTCTCATATTTCCCTCTCCTTCTTAATAATACTATATGTACTATTACGGTACATATAGTACAATAAAAATTTGACTGTGTCAAATTTTTATGATAATTTACCATTCTGGAGAAGCTTTATGACTGGACATGAAAAAAGAACCTTAAAGAAAAAAGAAAACATTAAAAATGCCAGTATCGAATTATTCTCGCTTTACGGAATAAAAAAAGTATCCATGAACGAAATTGCCGAGAAGGCGCAGGTGTCGAAGGTTTCTATCTATAAATATTTTAACAGCAAGGATGATTTGATTAGATATGTTATCAAAGCCGTTTCTTCGGAAATACTTTCTGATATTAATAACATAATAGAAAGTGAGAATCCTTTTCCTGAAAAAGTAAAAATGATAATCATGAATAAAAATCAGGGACTTAAATTCCTCAGAGGTGATTTTTTCACCGAGCTTCTGAGCCTGGATGAGGTTCTGAACAATTACTATGAGCACGAATTCAAGGAAAAAGCAAACAGCTTGATGAGCAAGTTTATTGAATTGGGTAAAACTTCCGGATTCATCGATAAAAAGGTAAAAACCGCTACCATTTTGACATATATTCATATTTTTCAAAAGGGAGTTGAATCTAATATCGGAACATTATCAGGCCGCGATGACATCTCAGAGCTTATTCAGTTGTTCTTTTTCGGTATTCTCTCGAAGCAGAAATAGGTACTGGAACAGAGATCAAAATACATCTCCACGTATGGTACACTCTATTTTGTTATGAATTCGAATAGGAAAGGATTCGGAAGCTTGCTGATAGAATTGAGTAAGCGCTGGAATAATTTCTCCTATAAAAGAGAACGGTCGCTGTTCAGCCACTGGGGTTTTAGTGCATACAGATCAAGGTCCTTCGTATAGGTATAGGTTGTAATGGACATTTCGTGAATGCTTATCAGGTTAATGTACGTTAATATTCCTGCGTTTATCAATAGATTCATATAAGGGATGAAGCCTTCTTTAGTACTTCTGTGGCTCTTTTTACCGAGTATTTTATCTTGACAAGCTATATACCGATCGGTATATTACTCCTATGAGTAGCCGCCCACTTATTAGTGCCTGTGCCCTCAAGCTTTTTGCCGAACGTGGATACGATGCCGTTGGAGTTCAGGAGATCGTCGATGCCGCAGGCATCACTAAACCGAGCCTCTATCATCATTTCGGCAGCAAAAAAGGGCTGCTGGAACAGCTTATTGCTCCCTTGTTTCAGGAAGTGAACGAGGCCCTGGCCCGTGCAGCATCGTACCATCACGACCTTCCCCGAAATCTTGACCAGGCTGCAGCTTGCTTTTTTTCCTTTGCCGAAAAACAACCGCTCTTTTCCCGGCTTATGCTTTCGATGATTCATGCTCCGTTAAAAAGTGAGGCGCGTCTTGTCGTACAGCCGTGGCTTGAAGAACAGTACCACACCTTCGAAAATCTCTTTCGCCTGGCCTCCGGGGATCACGGCAATATGAAAGGACGGAGCAAACCCTTTGCCGCAACCTTTCTCGGTATGCTCCACACCTATGTTTCCCTTTTTCTCGACGGAAACACGGATTTTGATGAACGGGTCAGACACGAGGCCGTTAGACAATTTTCCTACGGGATCTATTCGTAAGAAGGAGGAAGCATATGAGCAGCTGGTGGAACGATGCCCGGATCTACCACATCTTTCCCATGGGGTTTTGTGGTGCCCCTCATACAAATGATTTCTCATCTCCGGCGGAACATCGAATCCTGAAAATCATCGACTGGCTTGATCCTATACGGCGGATGGGCTTTGATACCATTCTTCTCGGGCCGGTTTTTGAATCGACAAGCCACGGCTATGATACGGTGGACTTCTACCATATCGATAGGCGCCTTGGCAACAACGAATCCTTTGCCGGTTTTGCCGAAGAAGTGCACCGCCGGGGAATGCGCCTGATGCTCGATGGGGTGTTCAATCATGTAGGACGTGATTTCTGGGCCTTCTATGACCTGCGGCAAAAGGGAGCTGCCTCCGACTACGTTTCCTGGTTCGACGGCGTCTCTTTTTCCTCTCCTGGTTTCGGGGACGATGGTTTTTCCTATACCGGCTGGGAAGGGCACCAGGAGTTGGTTCAGCTGGCACTTTCCAATACAGAGGTGAAGGATCATCTCTTCGGGGCTATTCGGGCAATGCGGGAACGCTTCGGCGTCGATGGCCTGCGTCTCGATGTCGCCTACAACCTCGACGAAGGGTTTCTTCGGAAACTGGCCGGATTCTGCAGGTCCCTCGATCCCGACTTTACGCTGCTTGGTGAGGTGATCCACGGAGATTACGGCCGTTATCTGCATTCGAATGGACTGGATTCGGTAACCAATTATGAGTGCTATAAGGGAATCTATTCCAGCCATAACGACGGGAATTTTTTCGAAATTGCCTGGTCGCTGAATCGACTTTTCGGCGAAGAAGGGCTGTGCCACGGGTTGCCGCTGTTCAATTTTGTGGACAACCACGATGTCTCACGCATTGCTTCCATTCTGAAAGATCGTGCGGATCTTCCCACCGTCTATGCGCTTCTCTGCACCATACCCGGTGTGCCTTCACTCTACTACGGAAGCGAATGGGAGAGCCCCGGTGTGAAGGAGTCGGGATCCGATTGGAATCTCCGGCCTCCTGCCGAACAGATCGAGCGTTCCGGCTCCCGGCTTCCGGAGCTTATTCGCGGACTTCTCTCGCTTCGCAATGGGCATCCTGCTCTCTGCCGAGGTGACTATCGACAGGTCCATGTAGCCTCCCGGCAATTGGCTTTTGTCAGAAATTATGGAGATGATTGGGTATTGATACTCCTGAATTCTGCCGATCGATCGGTGCCGATTCCTTTGAAAGAAGTTCCCCTTCGGGAACTTCGTGATACGCTCACAGGAGAGATCGCCGGTGCCCAGCCTGAGCTTGGCCCGAAATCTTTCCGTATCTTTTCGACGCAAGGCCCGGAGGAGAGGGTTTAGGGGCCTAGGTCGATTCCAAGAAAGAGAAGAAACGATTGGGCTTCTGGCAGGGTAAAACGTGCCTGTACGATTTTATTGGTTATGGGATTGATCTCGTAGCCCCTTGCCGTGCGGAAATCTGCCTTTCTCAGGTCGCATTGGTGAAAGCGTGTGCCTTTGAAAAAGGAATTTGAAAAGTCGGCATCCCGGAGATCCGATTCGGTAAAGTCGCAGTCTACAATCTCGCACGATTCGAAAGGCATACTTTTGAGATTCTTGTTATTGAAGACGACCGTCTTCATCAAACAAGCCTTAAAGCGCGGTGAAAAGCCGAAATCATTACAATTGGTGAAATTGATTCCCAAAAGTTTGCATGCATCGAAGAGTGTATCGTTGAAGCTAACGTTTTGTATTTCTGTGACGACGAACTCGCAGGTCTCAAACACACAGGAGATGAAGGCTGTCCCTGCCATCCTCAATTCGGAAAAGCGACAGTTCGAAAAGCTGCAATTTTCAAAGGTATGATCGGTGAAATCCATATCAACCATATCATTTTGGGTAAATTGCGCATCGCAGTGGTACTGCTTCTCCGATATCATTGAGCCGCCCCTCCTCTTCTGTCATTCCATGATATCAGAATCGTTGACTTCATGTCCCGCTCTTACTATGCTGGGAATGAGAATAAGGAGCCTTTGAAGTGATGTTTTTTTCTCCTCCCTTTGTCTGGGGGCTTATAGGTGTATTGCTCATAGCCTTTGAAATGGTTATACCCGGCTTTACCATCTTCTTTTTTGGGGCAGGTGCTCTTTTGACGGCGCTTGTGTCGGCCGTTGTTCCTCCTGTTGCCTCCAATATTGGAAGCCAGCTGTTACTCTGGGCTGTAAGTTCCGTACTCTCTTTTGCCTTTCTGAGGCGGCATTTTGCAAAAATTTTTCGGGGAACGGTACTTAACAGATCTATCTCCAATGAGGGATTAGGAGAAGTCGTTACGGTTCTTGAAACCATTTCCCCCGATAAGCCGGGAAGGGTTCGATATCGGGGAACCAGTTGGAAAGCCGTTAGCTTGACCGAAACCTTTGAGCCTGGTAACAAGGCTGAAATCATAGAAATATCGGGGCTGACACTCACGGTAACGGCTCCGTTTGAGGGGATCGGCCGGGACGAATTCCTTGATCGTCTCGAAGATCCATCTTCTCCGAAATCCGGAGAAACTACTTTGTGATTGCTATACTCTTATGTAACGGATTATTATTGGAGGCTTTATGAACGTTATTTTGGCCTACCTTCTTGCCTTTGTGGTCATCGTGATCTTTTTTAAATTGATCAGGATCGTACCCGAACAGGAAGTGTACATCATTGAACGATTTGGAAAGTACGAGAAAAGTCTCGGCTCCGGACTTCATCTTGTGATTCCTTTTGTCCAGCGGGTGGCCTATAAGCATACCCTGAAAGAAGAGGTGATCGATGTGGACCCTCAAGTCTGTATTACCGCGGACAATGTCCAGGTTACTGTCGACGGACTTCTCTATCTTCGTGTAATGGATGCAGAAAAGGCGAGCTACGGAATCGACAATTACCGCTATGCAACCGCTCAGCTGGCAAAGACCACGATGAGGTCGGAGATCGGAAAACTGGATCTTGATCGTTCCTTCAGTGAACGGGATGAGATCAACGATGCAATCGTCCGGGCCGTTGACGAGGCTTCCGATCCTTGGGGCATCAAGGTTACTCGTTATGAGATAAAGGATATTCGCCCCACCGATACCATCGAACAGGCGATGGAGCAACAGATGCGGGCAGAGCGGGAGAAGCGGGCGGAAATTCTTGCCAGCGAAGGCGAAAAGATGAGCCGTATCAACATCTCTCAGGGAGACCGGGAGGCTGCGATTAACCTTTCCAAGGGAGAGCGCCAGCGTCGGATCAACGAAGCGGAAGGGCGCTCCAAGGCGATTGAGGTTACCAGTGTGGCCACAGCCGAAGGCCTACAGATGATCGCAGAGGCGTTGCAGCTTCCCAAGGGAAAGGCCGCCATGGGCTTGCGGCTGGCGGAACAGTACCTTACCAAGTTTGGATCCATTCTCGATACGGCGGAAACAACGGTTCTTCCGGATGATCTTGCCAGACTCAAGTCTCTTATCGATACGGTGGCACCGGGAATAGCCGGAGGTAAGGTATGAACCCCTTTCTTCCCTTGATGGTTCTTATTTTTCTCTTCGGGGTGGTTATTCTTGTCAGCTTGATTCGTAGTGTTCGGATCGTTCCTGGTAAGGTCGCCTTGGTGGTCGAGCGGCTTGGTAAGTATAGCCGCACCCTTGAAGCCGGATTTCATGTGCTTGTTCCCTTTATTGAACGGGTAAAATATCGACACGGGTTAAAAGAGGTGGCCGTCGACGTTCCTGCCCAGGACTGTTTTACCCAGGACAATGTCAAGGTTCGAGTTGATGGTGTTTTATATATGAAGGTGGTCGATGCCAGGCGTGCAAGCTACGGTATCACCAATTATCAGTACGCAACCATCCAGCTTGCTCAGACCACCATGCGGTCGGTCATCGGCAGGCTTGAACTTGATAAAACCTTCGAAGAGCGAGACGCTATCAATGCCGAGGTTGTGAAGGCTGTAGATGAGGCCGCCGATGCCTGGGGTGTCAAGGTTTCCCGGTATGAGATCCAGAACATCAATGTACCTTCGGGAATCCTGGAGGCGATGGAAGTCCAGATGCGGGCAGAGCGGGAAAAGCGAGCTGCGATTGCCCGAAGTCTCGGAGAGAAAGAGTCTAAGATCAACTACAGCCAGGCCGAAATGGAAGAGGCTGTCAACCGCTCTGAAGGTGTAAAGGAAAAAATGATCAACGAGGCGGAAGGAAAGGCCCAGGAGATCCTTTCCCTGGCAAGAGCAACGGCCGATGGAATCAAAATGGTTGCCCGGTCGGTGGCGAATCAGGGAGGAGAGGATGCTTTGGCCCTGCGGGTCGCCGAAGGATATATCGAAGAGTTAAGCAAACTGGCCAAACAGCAGACGAGGGTTGTTGTACCTATGGACGTTACCGACATGGCCGCCATGATGACAAAGGTCGAACGTATGGTCAAAGAGTAATTGGCCGACCCTTTGCGGTAAGAGCGGCGAAAAGGGTGGGCTTTTCGCCGTTGTTTCTTTCTCTTGACAGGATAGAGAGTAAAAAGTAAATTTGACTTCCCACGCGATACGTAGTAACTTATAACCTCATAATATTTTATACTCTGATCTAGAGGTATGCCCTCTTTATCGTGCATGTAGAAAGGGGATTATGCATAATTCACTAATTTCGAAAAAAGGATTCCCGATCGTTCATTTTTACGATCAAGACTTTGTCGATATTTATGAAAAAAGCTGGGCGTGGATAGAGGAAGCCTGGTATCGAAACGGAGAGAAAAATGGGCTCCAGGAGCAATTTTTTCGCTACCCCGGTGGAGATACGATTAACCAGGCAGAGGCATGTATGTCGACCTTCTTCTTGGTTTACAGCAACCGACTTTTTTCCGCCTTCCACAACCTGGATAATTTTTACGGTAAGCAGGAAAGCGACGGTGCTATCCGCTGTACCTATCGAATAGACGATGGTAATCCGGTTTTAACCGAGGAGAACCCTCTTGGGGTTGGCCCGCCACTTTTTGCCTTGGCAGAATACAATCTGTTTCATAAGGTCGGCAATAAGAAACGGCTCAAGGAGATTATGCCTTATCTTGAGGCCTACTATGCCTGGCTTGAGCTCAATTTTAAAGATGATACCGGGCTGTACGTAGTACCTGCGGAAGCATCCATGATGGAGAATGCACCCCGTGATAGGGCGGTCTATCTGCTTGATTTTAATGCACAGCAGGCCGTTAACGCGCTCTATATGAGTGCGATTGGCGATGTTCTCAACGACAAAGAGATAAGTTTTAGGTATAAAAGAAATTATTTTTCTCTGAAGACGAGAATTAATTCTCAGATGTGGGATGAGGAAAGCGGTTTTTATTACGATCTTGATAAAGAGGGAAAGCGCCTTAACGAAAAGATGATTGGTGCATATTGGACCCTCCTTGCCGAGATCCCTAATGAGGACAAGTCTAATGCTCTCATCGCTCATTTGAAGAATCCGGAAACCTTCGGCACAGAACATCCCTTTCCCTCTTTGGCTGTTGATTCTCCCCATTTCACTGAGAATGGATACGGTTGTAGAGGGTCTGTCTATCCTTCGTTGAATTTCGTGGTTATCAAGGGGCTTGAGAAATATGCCCGCTACGAGCTGGCCAGAGAAGCATCTATCCGGCATCTCTATTTTATGCTTGATACTCTGCATCCCGAAGGTGATAAAAAAGGAAATTTGTGGGAGGCTTATCTTCCCCACAAGGAGGGCCCTGCACTGTGGCCCGATAGTGAGGATTTTCCGAGACCGCTCTATCTGCCGGGAATTGCTCTTTCCACTATTACCCTGATGATCGAAAATGTTCTTGGTTTGACCATCAGTTTGCCAAGAAAGACCGTCGATTGGATCGTTCCTACCTTGGAGATCATGGGAATCGAGAATCTTTCGCTCAAGCGTAATATGATTACCATCCTCAGTAACAAAAGCTCGAGAGGCTGGGAGATAAGGCTTGAGTCGGAAAAACTCTACTATTTCACGATCACGGTATTGGATGAAAAGAAAAAAAAGACCCTGCCGATTCCGTCGGGTAAATGCTCGATGCTAATCGACAAACTATAGTTTACAGTTTCGTTCGTCCCCGGAAGGAGCGGGCAAGGGTAAGCTTGTCCGCATATTCGAGGTCACCGCCTACCGGCAGTCCGGATGCCAGGCGGCTGACTTCAATGGGGCGTTCCTTTAAGATGTTCTGAAGGTAGAGTGCGGTGGTATCTCCCTCGACTGTCGGATTGGTTGCGATGATAATTTCCTTCACCGTACCTTCGGATGCCCGTTTGACCAGCTTATCAATGGAAAGATCGCTCGGCCCGACTCCATTCATCGGATTGATTGCTCCACCAAGAACGTGAAAAAGGCCGTTATACTCCCCTGTCGATTCGATGGTCGCCACATCCTGAGGCTCTTCCACCACACAGATCTGTGTTCCATCCCGACGAGGATCAGAACAGACGGAACAGAGTTCATCCTCGGTGAAGTTTCCGCAGACAGGGCAGGGATGTATGCGTTCTTTTAGTGTGCCAATCTCTTCCGCAAGCCGTGTAACAAAGGCCGAATCGGCTTTGAGAAGGTAATGGGCAATTCGCGCGGCACTCTTTCTTCCCACACCCGGTAACCTGGAAAGGCTTCGGATGAGTCGCTCCAACTGGTTCATATCAGCCGGGGTTTCCCAAATTGTTAAGCAGGTCGGGCGGAAGGTTCAGATTTCCCAAACCGCCGGAAAGTTTATTCTGCATCTCTTCGCGAACCTTTGCAAATGCATCGTTAAAAGCGGCCCGGACCAGATCTTCCAGCATCCCTATATCTTCGGGATCGACCACTTCACGTTCGATTCTGACACCGATGATCTGCATCTGTCCGTTCATTTCGATGACGACCATGCCACCGCCGGCAGTACCGATTACCACGATATCTTTCAACTGCTCCTGCATGTCTTTCATGCCGGACTGAAGGTTTTGCATATTCTTGAACAGGTCCATGGGATTCATTTTTTCTCTCCTTTTGGGCCGATTACTTCACCGCGAAATACTTCTGTGACAAGCCGAACCTCTGTATCGTCATTTTCTTCCTGCTGCTGTTCCTTTGATATTGCGTTGAGTTTGACCGCTGGTCGAAATCCGATGACCGGCAACAGCGCATCGGCAAGGATGGGAATCTCTCCACGTACGAAGTTAACGGTAAAGCCGTTTTCAAAATCGATGGAAAGCGTTTCTCCCTCCAAGTGCCATGTCCCTGCCTTCTCTAATGCCGAAACCAGGGCAGGCTTTGTTTTTCGTAAAGAGTCAATTGTCTGTTGAATTTCCTCTTGGCTAAGATTTCTTGGTCCCTCTGCCTGCTCTGTTTGTCCCACAACGGCATGACTGTTTTTTGGGGGGGCTTCCTCGCCTTCTTCGGATGATAGCGAGTCGGAATGCGACTTTTCATGAACAGGGTTCGATGCCTTCTGTGAGACCGATTGGTCGGCGGCTTGAGAAACCTGTTCTTGGGGGGGGGCGTGTTCGCGAATCTGCGGGCTCCGAGGAGGCTCTGTTTCAGGAACATCATTGTCGGAACCAGCTACTTGCTGCTGACCAAGGGGAAGTTTCCCTTCCACCAGCTCGCTACGAAGTTTGCCGATTTGGTGGAGGACTTCTTTGGGGGAGAGATAGCTTCGCATACCGGCCAGGCGGCTCATGACGAGTTCTAATTCGAAGCGTTGGTTCAGGCTGTAGCGAATTTCTCGGTACAATGTAAACAGAAGCTCGATGGCTGTCTCCATCTGAGAGACGCTCCATGCGTCCCGTGCCTTGGACGAAAAACGTTCGGGGCTGTAGCCGAGAACTGCCTCTTTTTTGATTCCGTGACGAATAAAAAGGAGATTTCGAAAGTATTCGGTCAGATCAATGATGAACTGCTCTACTGCAACGCCGTCGGCAAGGACCGATTCGGTTAGTTCAATGGCCTTTCCGGCATCCTCTTCCGCCAAAGCCTCTGCAACCCCGTTTATCCGTTCCAGACCTACCAGTCCCAGCTTCTGGCGTATCTCTTCCAGGGTGATTCCCTTGTCTGAAAAAGAGGCCACCTGGTCGAAAAGGGTATATGCGTCCCGAAGGCTTCCCGTCGCCTCCTTGGCAATCCAGAAAAGCGCCTCATCTTCAGCCTCTATCTGTAACTCCGCGGCTGCTTCGGCCAATTTATTCTTGATCGTTTCGGGCTGAATAAGGCGAAAATTGAACTGCTGACAACGGCTGCGAATGGTCGCCGGTACCTTGTGAATTTCCGTAGTTGCAAAGATAAAGACAATGTAGGGCGGCGGCTCTTCTATGGTCTTCAGCAACGCATTGAAAGCACTGTTGGAGAGCATGTGGACCTCGTCGATGATATACACCTTGTAGCGACCACTATTTGGTGCAAAGAGGACCTCGTCCTTAATCTCCCGTACATCATTGACGCTGGTATTGCTGGCACCGTCGATCTCGATCACATCGAGGCTGTTACCTCTAGAGATTTCCTGACAGCTGCTACACTCCCCGCAAGGAGCGGGAGTAGGACCCTTCTCACAATTCAAGGCTTTTGCAAGAAGCCGTGCTGCAGAGGTCTTGCCGACACCTCTTGGGCCGGAAAAAAGATAGGCGTGGGCTATTCTCCCCGACGAAACCGCACTGGAAAGGGTCGATACGACAAAATCCTGACCAACCAGTGTTTCAAAGCCCTGGGGCCGTTTCCTTGTTGCTGTTACTTCGTATGACATTGTCCACCCATATTGGCCGAAAAAAAAACCCCTCGGCACCGATCAAGCCGGTTGCGGCTCATCATCCGTCCGCTTACCGCTGCTACCTTCCGGTCCTGACGGAGTTGGGCGGTGGACAATAGCGCAGGACCTGACCGGGAAGCCAAGGGGAAATAACGGAGAGAGGGGGATTCGAACCCCCGGTACCCGGTTAGAGTACATACGCTTTCCAAGCGTACTCCTTCGGCCTCTCGGACATCTCTCCAGAATCACGATACTCTTTTTGCCTGCGGAGAGAGAGGGATTCGAACCCTCGGTACCGTAAACGGTACAACGGATTTCGAGTCCGTCCGATTCAACCGCTCTCGCATCTCTCCGTAAAAAAGAATGTACCCAAGAGGACTCGAACCTCCGGCCTTTAGATCCGCAATCTAACGCTCTATCCAGCTGAGCTATGGGTACATACAAAACGGAGAGGGGGGGATTCGAACCCCCGGTACCCGGTTAAGGTACAACTCCTTAGCAGGGAGCCCGATTCGGCCGCTCTCGCACCTCTCCAAATACAAACGCTGATACGGAGAAGGTGGGATTCGAACCCACGGAGCCTCGCAGCTCAACGGTTTTCAAGACCGCCTCCTTCAACCACTCGGACACCTCTCCATTCTCTGACCAGCAAACTGGGCCTTCAATATACTTGTGGCACCTTCCTTTGTCAATATATCGGCTAATTTTCGCTGTGATCAGTCGCCGACGTCAGGTTCCTGCAAAGTCGTAAAGGGTCTTGATTTCTTGGGCCCAGCGATCGGGCTCCGGTGTCTCCAGAATCAGGGGGATATCATCGAGCCTGGAATCTTCCATCAGGAAACGAAAGGCCTCGATGCCGATGTTTCCGTCCCCCAAGGGGGCATGACGGTCAACTCTACTTCCAAACTCGGATTTGGCATCGTTCAGGTGCATACCCCGCAGGTAGGAATAGCCGACGACTTCGTCAAAGTGTGCCATGGTATGGCCATAAGCTTCCCTGCTGCGCATGTCATACCCAGCGGCAAATGCGTGGCAGGTATCGATACAGACTCCGACCCGCTTCTTGTTTTCCGTCAACTCCACAAGCCGTCCCAGCTGTTCGAAGCTGTAGCCTATGTTTGAACCCTGGCCTGCGGTATTTTCTATAACCAGAACCAGGCTATCGGTTTCTGCTATGGCCCTGTTCATCGCCTTTGCAATTCGTCCTATACACTCCTCTTCGGATATCTTTTTCAGGTGGCTTCCCGGGTGAAAATTAAGTAGCTTGAGGCCGAGTTGTTCGGCCCGTCTTACTTCATCCAAAAAGGCATCGAAGGCACGCTGCCATTTTTCTTCTTCCGGAGAACCCAAGTTGATGAGGTAGGAATCGTGGGGCAGCACATGGTCGGGGCTGATCCCTACTTGGGATAAATGGTCGGAGAAGGCCTTGATAGAATGCTCTTCCAGGGGCTTTGTCTTCCACTGGCGTTGATTTTTTGTAAAAAGGGCAAAAGCCCCTGCGCCTATCTCCGCCGCATGTAGCGGGGCCTTCTCAACCCCGCCGGCGGCACTAACATGAGCTCCGATATACTTCATGTTTCAGTTTCTACATTCCGGTGTGTAAAGATGATCGGCTTCGATGCGCAGAACGAACTGCTGCGGCAGGCCGTTCACGAAATTTTTCGGAAGAAAAAGATGAAAGCGCCTTGCCTGCTCAATAATAAATTCAAGGTGATCATAGTCCCAAAGGTGGTAATCTTTCTTTGAGCAGTCCGCATTCAGAGTATCCACCAGCTCGCCACAAATCGTTTCCAACTCCTTCCCTAAGAAACTCTGGCTGCAAGCCTTGAAAAGTAGATCGGCAGGTATAGTATCCGGAAGCTTTTGTACAAATGTGTCATGTAAGCTATTGATCGTATCCATACCGTTCCTCCTTTCTTAAAGATAACAGGGCATAGCAGGAAAAGCAAAATTTACCTATGATGAACCATCTATGGGTTATAAACGATATCAGCTATCTCTTCCTACCGATTATGGGGAAGAGGACCTTCTCGGGCTTCTTCGCAAAAAGAGTGGCCTGACCGAATTTCGTTATGTGATCGAGAAAAAGAGTCTTGATGCACGACAAAAAAGAGAAATTCATTGGCTTCTGTCCATTGTTCTCATTTCCGATCAACTATCGGGAGAGCCCTGGGCAGCGCCTGCCCCCCTCAATGTGCCCAAGAAGCGTAGCCCCTGCCATGTGGTGGTGGTCGGTAGTGGCCCTGCCGGAATATTCTCGGCTTTGGTTCTTGCCGAGGCGGGGTGTTCGGTAACCGTCATAGAACGCGGTTCCCGGATTGAAAAGCGTAAACGCGATATCGATGTCTTTGAGGCAGACTCGACCTTTCCTCTGTGCAACAACTATGCCTTTGGCGAGGGAGGGGCTGGGGCCTTTTCCGACGGCAAACTGACCTCCCGGTCGAAGCATATCGGCCCCGAGCGTGCTTTTATCCATAAAGCCTTCATCGAGGCTGGTGCTCCCGAAGAGATAGCCTGGCTTGCGCACCCCCATCTCGGCAGCGATAACCTTTTTCGAATAACTCGTGCTCTTCGTGCCAAGGTGGGGACCTTAGGAGGCTCTTTTGCCTTTGATACGTTCTTGGAGGGATTTACCCGTCTTTCCGGGGGCGGTTTTCGCTTATCATGCAAAAAAAGCATTGGCGGTGAAGGTTCGGAAATCGATGGGATCGAATGTGATTATCTGATCATTGCCTGCGGCCATTCGGCCGACGATACCATCGCTATGATGATTCACAGCGGGATACCTTATCGAACAAAAAACTTTGCTCTTGGCTTTCGGGTGGAGCATGAGCAGCGTGTCATTAATCATGCCCAATGGGGCAGCTCCTCTTTGCCCGGGGTAAAGGCTGCGGAGTACCGTCTGACGGCAGCGGATAATGTCTACACCTTTTGTATGTGTCCCGGCGGTCGGGTGGTACCGGCGGCAGCCTTTTCCGATCGAAATATTGTCAATGGGATGAGTAATTATTACAGGGACGGACGCTTTGCCAATGCGGCGGTGGTTGCAGGGCTTCATCCAGATCAACTTGCCGGACGTCCAGTCTCTCCTCCCGAGGCCCTGGAGCTCCTTGCCAACCTTGAGCGTCGTTTTGTGCAGACAGGCAATGGTTATGCGGCACCAGCCGCCTCTATTTCGGCCTTCCTCGCCGGAAAGGCTCCGGGGATGCTGCCCCAGGAGAGCTCCTATCCCTTTCCTCTTATTCCCGCCGACCCCGAGGCCCTCTATCCTAAATTTCTTCTTCCGAGACTTCGTCGTGGTCTGGCTCAGTTCTGCAGCAAGATCAGGGGGTTTGATACGGGAACCATCCTTGGATTGGAAAGCAGAACCTCTTCTTCCGTCCAGGTTCTGCGGGAACAGGATGGATCTATCCCTCAATTCCCCGGGCTTTTTGTGGTGGGGGAAGCCTCCGGCTGGGCCGGGGGGATCGTGAGTTCCGCTGCCGACGGCATTCGGGCGGCAATGACCGTAGTCGGATCTTAGTCGTCCGTCTCCTCTTCTATGGGAATGGCTTCGGCTCGTTCTTTTAGTCTTCCGGAAGGTGAGAATTTAACTACCGCTCTGCTTGGCTTTGCAGGAATCGTCATCTCCTCTCCTGTCGCCGGGACGGTAATGATCCTGGCTTTGCTTGGCGGCCTCACACGGTAACCGATTTTCCCGAGGGAGCCTAACGAGACCCGCTCGCCCAGCATAATGCCGCTTTCCACCACCGAGAAGAAATCATCCAGAATTCTGCGGACCTGGAGTTGGGTGAGGTCGTTACGCCCGGCAATATAGGCTGCCATGCGATCTTTCGTAAAATGCTCAATCTTACCCGCCATAGGGGTCTCGATGGTGCGATTAATCCTTGCAAAGCCATTGGTCAGAAAAATGGTGGCCTCCCTGATCCTCTTAGCCTGTTCTGCAGGGGATACTCCTTCTTCGCAAACGGCAATGCGATACACTGGTGAGGTCTTTTTGATGGGAGCTCCATGGAGGATCGCAGGATTGCCGACCGAGAGGGAGGGAGCGTATGTAACATCCTGTTCCCTGATGATGTCAGGAACATCGGATCGTATGGGGATGCTTGCATACTCCATTGCCCGCCCTTCACCCGTATGGGGAAAGAGCGAGAGAAGAGAGCCTGAATTTGTAAGAAGGATACAACCCCGGGAATCATCTTCGGCCAGCTCCTTTATTTCGGCCATTTCGAGAAGCCTTGTCTGCCCGGTAAAAAGCCGTTCCTTTTCCGACCATGCCTGTTTTAGACGAGAAAACCCTTCTTCGGCATCGACAAAGTCAAGCGTGGCTGCCAGGCCTTTGAGATGCTGCTCAATCACCTTCGGCATAGTTTCTACAACTTGTTTGTCATTATTCATACTTGAAAGATAGTTCGAGGCAGAAGAAAATTCAGTAGAAGAGAAAAAATATTGTTTTTCAACGCCATGGGTAGTACGTTCAATGCACTAGTTAAAGATGAGGAGGCAGATCCATGACGGATGGAAATGGTATTGAAGGAAAGATCAGAGACCATCTCAAGCTCCTGGTGAAAACAGCCGGCCTTCCCGGTAACGAAGATTCTCTGAAACAATTGGAGAATGCCTGGATGGAAAAGATGGAGGCATTCGATAGTGAGGTAGAATCTCGTGGAATGGAGGTGGTTGATTCCTTTTTTGCGGATGATGAGCGAGGTGCTCTGCTTATGACCTATTCAGGGAGCCTGATTACCTTGGGTCCGATGGTAGGGGCGGCCAGAAGTGCCGCCTACCGAAGCATCGGGATACGGAATGATGTTCCCGAATCGATTGACAGCGATGCCGCTTCTCTTTCCGGGGATGTAGAGGTTGATTCGGTCGTATCTTTCATCGACGGCCCCATTGAAAAAAGCTCTCCGATATTCAAAATTGCGGTTGTTTCGAGCGATATGGCTGAAGAGGAACAGGAAGAACTTTTGGCCGAGGCGACGAGGATTCTTACCGAAAGCTTTGTGGACGTGAACAAGACCATCATTCAGTAGCCTATGTTTTTTTTGCCTTCGATAGTCACACGCAGAACGCTTCCCCCCCGGGAAGCGTATCTGCACATCGTGAAAGCCGCGACAGATAAACTCAAGGGAGAGGACCAGCTTGTACGTCCCCGAGATGAGCATAATCGCCCTGGAGGGCTTATTCGTCTGCAGGAAGGGATCACCATGATTGTCCCCGATCTCCATGCAAGAATCCCCTTTCTCCTGCACGCCCTGGTTTTTCCCGTAGAAGGCCGACCCTTTATCGACCTGATGAAAGAGGGGTCGGGGACGATGGTCTGCGTGGGTGACGGTTTGCACTCCGAAGCCAGAGGCTATCAGCGGTGGCAGGTCGCTTTGCAGGAGCTTCTGGAGGGCTTTTTCCGTCATGAAGCAATGGATGAGGAGATGCTGGAGGGACTGGGACAAATGGAACTGGTGATGCGGCTGAAACTCGCCTTTCCCGATCGTTTCCACTTTCTCAAAGGAAACCATGAGAATATCCTCAACAGGGAGGGAAACGGAGATCATCCTTTTCGAAAATTTGTTTTGGAGGGTGAAATGGTCCGCGTTTATCTTCAGAAATTCTACGGTGATGATTTTCTGAAGTCCTATGCCGATTTTGAACGTGCGCTTCCCCTTGTTGCTGCGGATGGTAACTTTATGGTTTCCCATGCAGAACCGGCACGCTCCTTTTCCCGTGAGGAGGTGATCCGTTATCGTTCGCTTGATGATGTGGTGGAGGGACTTACCTGGACCCCTAACGACGGCTCAGAGGAGGGAAGTGTACAAACGATGATAGAGAGTTTCTGTGCATCCCCCGACCAGGCGGTCTATTTCGGCGGGCATCGAACCATAGAAGGACGTTACTCCCTTCGGGCTTCGGGACGTTTTATCCAGCTTCATAATCCCGTTTCCTTCCAGGTTGCCCTGGCAGATTCCGGACGGCCCTTCGACCCTGAGCGGGATATTGTCGATGTTTCTGGGGATCCGGCGGCGCTTTTAGAGCGTTCGGAGCTTGAAATATCAGAGGAAACGCCATGAATCGGCCTCCGGAGATGATCGGAAAGTATAAGATCATAGATCTCATAGCAACAGGTGGAATGGGGGCCGTCTACAAGGGGGTGCACCCTACCCTTGATTGTTATGTGATCATCAAGAAACTGACCCTGCGGGGGAATCCTGATTTTGCCGAACGCTTTCGTCGGGAAGCAAAAATCCTCATGGATTTTCGCAACGACAATATTGTCGATATATATGACCATTTCAAGGAAGGACGCTCCCACTATATTGTCCTCGAATATATCGACGGCCTTTCTTTGGAGCAGCTTATCAGGCGGGAACGTTACCTCTCAAACGATATGGCTCTCTACATTTTTCGGGAGGTGTGTAAGGCCCTCGATTATGCCCACAAACGAAGGGTCGTTCACCGTGATATCAAACCGGCGAATATTCTCATCTCGAAAAAGGGAGAGGTGAAACTGGTGGATTTCGGTATCGCCTCTTCCAAGGAGGAGGATGGGGAAGCGGGGCTGACTCGGGACGGTATGACCCTGGGATCTCCCTCGTATATGGCTCCCGAGCAGTTCGAAAATAGCAGGAATGTCGACCAGCGGGCCGATATCTACTCTCTCGGGGTGATGTTGTACGAGAGTGTCACAGGGAAAAAGCCTTATCCCGGCGGTTATACCGCCGATTTAATAGCGGCGATTACCAAGGGAAAGCATCCTGCTCCCCGTCGCCTTAATCCCAAGGTGAACCGTTTTGTCTCTTCGATCGTCAAAAAGACGATGCATCCTAAACCAAGACGACGTTATCAAAATCTTACCTCTCTGCTTCGTCGCCTGGACCGTTACTTCCACCGTAAACCGGTCGAAGCTCTTAAGGAGCAGCTGAAAAAGGCAATTTCCGGAGGAACGTTGGAATCCACTCCACGAAAGAAGCTAGGAAAGCTCCGACGTTTTTTTTCAATAGCCCTACCCGTGTTCTTTTTATTGTTCCTTTTGCTCGGTAGTGCATATCGTAGCGGCTGGTACCAGCGCCTCTTTCTTGCCGACAGCTATGGTGAGTTGAGAATTGCCTTGCATCTGGATCATTCCTATAAGGAGCCGAAGGATCTTTACTTGCGGGGTTGGCTTTTTGCCGATACAGGTGAAGACGGAACAGCCCTCGATATTGATCCGATACATTTTCGTCTTCTCCCCTCAGAAGAGCGGGAAGGAGACCTGAACTTTGTCAGCAGGCGGGTTTTCCTTCCTTCAGGTGATTATCGTCTTAAGGTTCAGATAGAGAACAACTTGTTTTGGAACACCTTTAGGCTCCATACCATAAAGGAACAGCATAATCTTTACCAGGGTGAGCAGGGACGTACCATCACCCTGTGCACAAGCTCCCATACGCTTCCGCTTTCGGTCGATTTTTTTGTTCAGGATTGTGATACCTGGGTTGATATTACCCCGATTTCCCTTATTGAACTCAAAACGGGCGGAAGGTGGACTCCCTGGAGTGATGAGCTTGCCGAGGGACTTACAACCGGGTCGGTATATCGATTTCGCATTTCTGCCCCGGGATACACAGAAAAGGAATTTAGTCTTTTGATTCGGGAAGATCAAAGTACACTCTATCTCAACCCACGATTGGAGAAATCAAAACTATGAAAGGAGCCGAAGCATGAGTATCGGTCTTAAAAGAATCATTATCATAGCCTTGGGAATTCTTGCCGGTGCGGCTGCATGGCCGCTGATGGAGCTTGTCCTTTCATTTCAGTCGCTTTTTCCGGGCTATTTTATCTTCAGCATTGTCCAGGGGGCCCTCTTCGGTCTCGTTCTCGGCCTTTTTTTCGGCTCGGGAGAGGGGCTGACCTCACGGAACGGAAAGAAACTTGGACATGGGCTTGCAAGTGGTGCGGCGGTTGGAGTAATCGGAGGGGTGGTCGGTTTTCTTTTCGGCCAGGGGGTGCTCTTTTTCATCCTTGATAAAACATCCAACTACCTTGCTGTCCCCGTAGCAAGGGGAATCGGCTGGGCGCTTCTTGGGCTCTTTGTCGGCGCTGTGGATGGTATCAGAGTCCGTAGCCTGAGGAAGACGGCAATAGGTGCTTTGGGAGGGATTATCGGCGGAGCGGCCGGTGGGGCTGCCATTGAGTTGATCCGTCTCCATTTTTCGGAGCTTCTTATGATACGAGCCGTTGGCTTTATTTTGTTCGGCCTGCTTGTGGGAATCGGCTACGCGGTTGCCGAACGAAGCTTCTCCTTTGGTATCCTTCACGTTCTTAACGGGCCTCAGCGGGGACGGGAATACAGCCTCTCCCAATCCTCCTTTTTTGTGGGGACCTCTTCTTCTAACGATATCAGTGCAGAGGGGTATCACGATATTGAGCCTCGGCATATACGTTTTTATTCCAAGAGAAAAGAACTCTACATAAAGGATATCTCCGGGAAAGCAGGGACTAAGGTCAATGAGGAACCGCTCCGGGGAGAGCGCTTACTAAAATATGAAGATGTGATTCAGGTCGGTTCCCTGAAGATCTGTTATCTTACCGAATAGAGGATCATGGGGGTTTTGTATGAATCGTTTCGCCGCTGTTGTTTGTATAACTGTTTTTTTGGCGCCTGCTTTTACACTTTCTGCAGAGACCCTGCAGATTACGCAGATAGATTCTTCATCACTGCTTCTTTCCCAGTCGGTTGATCTCTATGTTTCTCTGACCGATGATACCGGAACTCCCCTGAAGGGGATATCCGGGGATTCTTTTCAGCTTTTTGAATCGGATGATCCCGATACTTTTTCCGAACCTATGCTTATCCGATCGCTAGCTCCGAACCCGCACGAATCACAAGGCCTATCCATCCTCCTACTGATGGATAATTCCGGGAGTATGTATGATACCCTTTCCGGTGATCCCACTGGCGATCCTGCTCTCATGCGTACCACCTATGCTCGTAATGCGCTTCGGACCTTTGTGGGGTCTTCCTTTCATGCCGGAGATAGCGTCTCTTTTGCCACCTTCAATACCAATGTTGTACTTCATGCGGATGAGGCCGGGGATCCCGTGGTGATGGATATGCTGCTTTCCGGTATCCGCCGCCCGGGAACAGACGAATCGTATACGGAACTCTATCACGCGCTTGCCGATATGGCGCTTCCTGTGGGAGAGCGGTCCGGGCGCCGGGCCGTCATTGTCCTCTCCGACGGGGAGGATTACTCCTATGCGACCCATAGTGGGAACCCTCATCCCATCTACGGGAATCAGCAGCTTAGCCCGGATGAGGTTGTGGAGGAGTATATCCGCAATGGTGTTACCTTGTACGCTATCCATTTCGGCTTGGAAAAGGACCAATACCTTGGTGAGATGGCGCTCAAAACCGGGGGAGCGGTCTATGATGCAAAAGACCAGGAGGAGTTGACAGGCATCTACCATGACATTCGGCAAAAAATCGATGGAGAGTACCTGATCCGCTATCGGGCCGGGATGTTTCCCGCTGACAAGACCTATGTCAAACTGATTCATAAAAGCCCTGAGGGAAACAGTGAAGCCGTTCGTTACTACTATACCTCAACCATGTTCGGCCGGCCGGTGGTTCCTTTCCCTTGGAAAATCTTTTTGATTCTACCCGCCGTGCTTCTTATCTGGCTGTTGCTTCTCTTGATTCGCAACCGAACCTTCCATTCCGACGCTGCCTTGCGGATTCTTCGTGCAGGATATGGTACGAAGATCAGTTCGGCAACCATTGCGATACAGCAGGAAAAGACAGTGATCGGAGGAGGGGAACAGGCAGATCTTACCCTTTCCGGCAGAGGGGTTCCTCATGACCGGGATGTAACCATTGTGTTCGATAAGCAACAGAAAAACTACACCATTGTGGGGGGGGCCGGAGTTAGCGTCAACAACCAACCGCTCAAGGGGGAAAGACGACTGAGCGGTGGAGATGTACTTAATATCGAAGGGACCACCATCGTTTTTGAAGAACCGGACGAGGGTAAGAACTAAGCCTTTTTTCTGTTCACGACCCAAACACCGAGGAGCACGGCTGCTCCTCCGGCTATCTGGAGAGGGGCGAGGCGCTCGGCGAGTACAAGAAAACCAGCGATGACACCGAAGATCGGACTAAGATTGCTGTACATGCTTGTGCCGGTGCTGCCGATTCGTTTTACTCCATGACTCCAAAGGACATTTCCGATCAGAATCCCGAAGGTCCCAGCATACCCGATGCTGAAGGATTCAGCCAGCGTCGGGAAAAAAAGACCCGACCGCAAAAAAACGGGAAGCGAAATCAGCAGAAAGGGGAGCAGTACGATGAAGATCACAATACAGACAATTTGTTCGATGGAATATCGTTTTGTAAGCGGGCGTACGTACACGGTGTATACGGCATAGGCAAACTCTGCGATGACCAGGAGTAGGACCCCTCGAAGGTAGGTGCCCTTGACGGAAACAGCTTCTCCTCCGGCGGTAATGGCCAGCACACCGAGAACCGAAAGGGCTATTCCCAGGGCCTTTTTTACAGTGATTTTTTCCTGTCGGGTTACAATGGAGATGACGGCAACGAAAACAGGAAGCAAGGCGAGGATAATTGCCGAAATGCTTGCCGCCGTATCGTGTACACCAAAGGTGTAGCCACCCTGGAAGATAAAAAAACCACCGAGCCCTACCGCAATGAACCGCTTCCTATCCTCTTTTGCTACAGGCTTCCAGCGTCTTCCCAGCAGAACGAATATAAGAGAGACAAGAAAAGCCAGTAGCAGTCGAAGGGTGTTGTAGCGAAGGGGATCAATGGTCGCAAGGCCTATTTTCATGATCATCGGATTTATTCCCCAGATAAAGGCCGCGGCGATGAGCATGAGATGGGTCATTGTATGTAGTACCTTATGATTCGATGATCTTTTGGCTTACCATGGCTTCATCCTCAAAGATGAAATAGCCGGAAACCCTTTTCCCTTCAAGGACTTTCGGAAGCCAGAGAGCATCGTCTTCCCACATCTTATCAAACGGGATTTCCCCCACTGGGGTCCAGAATGGATCGGCTTCATCGGTTGCTCGTGCTTCGCCTTCATGGTCATAGGCAAAGAAAACCGTTCCTTTGAGCGAATAGCCGTCGGTGAAGATGAAATGGAGGCTGGCAACCTCTTTCAGCTCTTTTGGCGTAATGCCGGTCTCTTCCTGCATTTCACGGATTGCCGCATCCATAGGCATTTCCGCTGCCTCTATCCTACCGCCGGGAGCATTTACAAGGCCCCTGCCCAGCCCTGTTTTCTTATGTATCAGTAGTACCTCATCTCCTCGAAAGAGATAGCAGAGGACCGCTTTTTCCGCAAATTCCCAGGCATCCCAATCGATTCCGTCTGTATCCCGGGGGATCTCTTCTCGAGGCGTACCCTTTCCCAGTGTATGACGGTTCTCTTCATCTATCTCTGGAGGTGCGATGGTTATCGGCTGAGGCTTCTCTTCCTTTTCCTCTTCCGGCTTCTCTTCTCCCTCCGGTGTCGGAGCGCAGTTGGCACAGAGGTTATCATCTCTGCCGATAAACTCCCTGCTGGCTAAAGGTGCGCCGCAAGAGGCGCAGGTTCGCCGGAAGACAAAGATCTTCTTTCTCAGCAAAAAAAGGATGACTGCGTAAAGGGCAAAGGCGGGAATGAGCATCCAATCGGGTTGTTTATTCGCTGCGAGAAGTCCGATCTCGATCTGTAAGATAAGAAGAGTTCCGGCAAGCCACAGGGTGGCGAAACGTTTCTTCTCTCCTGTTGCCATATGCTTTCTTTGAAAAAGATTGAGGATCATGATCGAAAGCATCAGATAATAAATAGGGGTTGATAGTTTTTCAGCAAGCATGGAAGCACATTACTCTCTCACCGGCCCCAGGTCAAGGTTTATCTGGCCAGAGCCATCCGTTCCGGGTACAATAACTGCCATGAACGAAGTCAAGAACAATCCGGAGACCATCAGTTTTCTCAAAAGCCTCGGATTTCCCAGTGTGCGGGTGCACCATTCCTTTAATCATTTCGATTTTAGCCGTCCCGATCGGCGAATCCTTGTCATCGGGCCTATGGGATCGGGCAAAACCGAGTATTCGGCGCGAGTCTGGCGCGATGCTCAGGTTGCCCTGACAAAAAGCGAAACTATTGCTCGGGAAACCAGTACCGACGGGGCCGATCGCAGGAAGGTTTTTTTTATTCGTTCGTTACTGGACACCCAGCGATTTCCCGATTATCCGGAGGATGCTCTTGCCTATCGGGGTGGATATGAGCGTTGCGGCGATTACATCGCCAGGATAAGTGACTCCTTTGCCCTTGAAAAGCTTGTACACGACATGCCGGAAATCGGTACCTGGATCGTTGATGAGGCCAGTTTTTACGATGAGCGGCTTGTATACGTTGTACGAAACGAATGCCAACGTCGTGGACTTATCTTCATCTTTCCTGCTTTGATCCTGAATTTCAGGCGCGATATTTTCAATCCCACGGCCCGACTCATGCTCGAAACCGCCACCGATGTTTTTCCCTTGACCGCTTACTGTGAGCATCCCGACTGTCTTGAGGATTCTTTCTATACCTACCGCTACTACCAAATAGATGGAGAGGAGTGTCCCGCTCTCTATTTTGATCCGCTCATTGTGATTGGGGGGGATCGAAAAAAAGAGGATGCCGTGGAACCGAATTATTGTACCCGCTGCGATCGCCACCATTACCTCCCCGGCAAGGAGTACACCTTTTTTACCTTGAAACCTCTCGGTCAACAGGCCAGCGGAGGCAATAGTGATCCGCTGAAACGGGAGCTTGCAGCCTTACAGGAGCGAAAAGGGAATTCCCTTCTCGCTCGTCATCTGCGGGATAAATTCGGACACGATGAGGAACAACGGGTAAACCTGAATGCCCTCAAGGTTGCCCGCATTGCCGAGCGTGCCCTTATCTATCTTTATGCCGAGCAAAACCTGATCCCCGAAGAATTGCTGTTGAAACTCGTAAATGAATTAGGGCTGGACCGGGTATACATGAAAAAAACCTTATCGGAAAATGGCCGACTCGTTAATCTGGATCAACAGATACTCGACGGTTTTTAGGCTTTTCCGCTATTGTTGAGTTTGTAAATACTTCTCGGCATATTTTTTATCTTCGATTAAAATATGGTTTTTAATCCAATCTTTGAGTTCCGAGGTTATTTTCATTGACATTACCAGTTTCCCCTCATCCATTGATGTACGAAAAGCCTGGATCTTTCCTCTTATCTCCTCATGAAGCCGTTTGTGCTCTTCAAGTTTTTCGTAGCCCATCTTTGTCATAAACCGTTCTTCTTCGATAAAGTGATAGAGTGTATAATCAAGAACTTCATCCAGCAAGGTTTTTGTTTTGCTTTCAATATCGCTAGCGGCAAGCTGATCATAAAACGTATTGAGAATTTCTACAAATTTTTTGTGTTGTGCATCGATGCCGGGGATCCCAAGCTCGTAGTCCGAATTCCATGTTATTAAACTCATGTCATATCCCTCCTTTTTGTGTTACCTGAAAATACTTCTCGGCATATTTTTTGTCTTCGACCATGATATGTTCTTTGAACCATGATTTCAGTTCGGAGGTTACGGCTGTTGATATCACCAAATTTCCGGCATCCAAACGCTGTTTGAATCGAATGATTTTATCTGTTATCTCTTTATGCATCTGCTTTTGCTGATTCAGTTCGTGGTAACCGATACTTGCCATGAGCTTTTCTTCTTCCGAAAAATGATACTGTGTATAGTCGATAACATCCTGAATGAGGCCTTTCATTTGGGTAGTAAGGTCTTTGTCGCTAAGATGGTCATAAAAACTATTCAGAATCTCGAGCCACTTTTTATGTTGCTCATCCATCTCCGGGATGCCCAGTTCGAATTTCGAGCTCCAAGCCATAAATCCCATAGTAACCTCCTGGTCGTAATGCTATTGTTGATAAAAATTCTATGAAACAAGAGATATGAATGCAAATTTAGATGCTTGCCGAAGAGTTTTTTGCAGTATAGGCTTGTGTCATGGAAGGGAACGTGGTCGAATTTGTTCGAAACGAGCTGGCGCTGCACGGTGATGATTCTGTTCGTGAAAGTGGAAAGCGCTTTTTCAAGGAAGAAACCAAGAGCTACGGCGTAAAGACCTCTGTGGTAACAAAGATTGCGAAATCCGGTTTTCGTGAACTTAAAGGCTTGGATAAGAATACAATTCTCGCCTTATGCGAAGAGCTCTGGAAGTCGGGGTACATGGAAGAGAGCTTTATTGCATGCCATTGGGCCTACGCCTTACGTGAGACGTTCATCCCCGATGATTTTGTGATTTTCGAAGGATGGGTGGAGCACTATGTGAGTAACTGGGCCTCTTGCGATACCCTCTGTAACCATACGGTGGGTGCCTTTGTCGAAATGTACCCCGAATATATCGAAAACCTGAAAAGGTGGGCGAAAAGCGAGGGTCGTTGGATGCGTCGGGCCGCTGCGGTGTCGCTTATCATCCCTGCAAGGTCGGGACTTTTTCTTGAAGATATTTTTGAGATTGCGGATACATTGCTGCTTGATCAAGATGACTTGGTGCAGAAAGGCTACGGCTGGATGCTGAAGGCGGCAAGTCAGGCCCATCAACGGGAGGTTTATGATTATGTCATGAGCAAGAAAGCCATGATGCCGAGGACCTCCCTGCGCTATGCCATCGAGAAAATGCCGAAAGAGCTGCGTGTAAAGGCAATGGCAAAACAATGAATCTTATTCCAGTATTTCCTTCATTTTGAGAAGGGTATTCCAATTACGTGCGGTGCAACTGGTCCCTAAGACTTTTTCCACATAGTCGATGGTCAGTTTTGACCTGCCTGCTCCGTTTCTATAATAGATATAAAGAAGATCTCCTCTTTCGTAGGTTTTTTCGATGATTTTGTCATCTGCTTCTATCGAAGCAAATCTTTCCGGGTCTACCTTACTTGTCAGCATCATAACCATCTTTTTGGCAGGCTCTGTTTCGGTTGTTGTATCAAAGGGGTCGCTCTGCAGCGTGTCGTTGATCTCCTCTTTCGTCTTTACCACCACTTCGATAGTCAGACCGAAAGCCTGTTCGATCATATCTTGCAGCTCTTTTTTTACTTCGCTTTTTTCTGCATTATGGAAAAAGAGAATATTACCGCTGTTGATATAGGTTTTCGGTGCCGAGAAGCCATGCCTTTCCATGGCCTCCCGTAGTTCGGCCATGGAAAGGCGGTTCTTCCCTCCGACGTTTACTCCCTTCAGAAATGCTGCATATTGATTCATGAGCAAGGCTTTCTTGTGTTGGGGGCCGGTGGATGCTTCATGCCAAGACGAAAATTTTCTCCTGTGGCCTTTCGCTTCCAGATAACAGTAACGCTTTGATTCATCGGATGGACAAGTTTTATTGCTCCTTTCCTGTTGCATTCGAGCACACAGGTTCCGCAATACCAGCACTCATCGGGATAGAGTACGATGGGCGGCTTGCCTTTTTCCGGATGAGGCATCAGGACATCTGAACGGCAGATATTCACGCAGAGGTTGCATCCGTTGCAAATGTCGGAGGCGAACTGGATCGGCTCATTTGGGGTTGGGGGATTGGGCAGCATGCGAGGGCTGTTCATTTGTGTGCCTCCTTTCCTGAAAGGCCGCCGTGGGCCAGGTAGTTTTCTTCCAAACTGGGAGCATTGGAATCCTTTAGAAAATAATCGAAGGGCAAATCACGGATTTCTGCCCCTTCCTTGCCTTTGCGAAGGGCTATGAGCTTTCTCCATTCGGGAGGGTCCATCCTAGGATAATCGATCCGGTTGAAGCAGAGGTAATCGCTGGAAGCCTTACGTGCCAGGCTGGCGTGGATAACAGCCTCGCAGACATCGAGCATGGCAAGACACTCGACGGCATGGATAAGCTCATGGGGATTGGCAGCGGAAACTGAGGCTGCTTCGGACTCTCGGATTTCTCCGATGAGTCTCAGGCCTTCGGAAAGCCCCCCCTCGCTCTTGAACTGGCCGCAGTAGTCCTGCATCACCCGTCCTATGCCGGCGTTCAGTTCTTTCCAGCCGATGGGGTGCCCCTCGGGGTTGAGAGGGGCGTAGACACGCTTTTTTTCCCGTTTGATCTGCTCGTCGTCCACCGGGACTTCCTCGGCCGATGATGCAAAATCGGCGGCCCTGCGTCCGGCAAACCGGCCGCTTGCAGCGGCTCCGGAATGGGCACCGGCCCCAAATACGGCCCCTCCTGCAGCATAGAGCCCTTCCAGGTTGGTCCTCAGGTCCCAGTCGACCACCACGCCGCCACAACCCCACATGCGCCATTGGGGTGCTCCCACCCCTGCCCAGAAATTGGAATGACAATAGGCTGATGGGTCCATGACCGGTACCGCGAGCATGTCCTTGTCGGGGTCGAAACCTGCTTTCGTTAGGGTTTCATAAACCGGTATGCGCGTCCTTCCTTCGTTGCCGACCATAAGGCCGAAGATAGCTCTTCGCTCTTTTTCCGGCATACGGGAAAGGTCTGCGTAGAGGGGGAGTACGAACTCTCCGCTGCGAATCCTATCGGGAAGATCCGGGGCGAGTTTTTTGTTTTGGTTTTCGTAACTGGGAGGAACCCGTAACCCGTCGCCCAGCATGAAGCGCTGTCCCTGTGCGGGACGAAACCGTTCCTCGATAGAAGAGAGCTCCTTATCATCCCGGTCTACCCAGGGAATTTCCTTACCGTTTGCATCCACAATGGGGCAGCCGTGCCAGGTGTTATGGGCATTTCCTACCGCATAAGAGATGTAGGCAAGGGTTCCGGAATCGGGGAAGGACTCTTCCAATCGGGTGAACTCGGCCCCGGCCCGCCATGCGGCGGAAACCCCTTCTCCCGTACAGTTCGGGTCGCGAAAAGTGGATCGATATTCCGTGGAAAAGTTCCAGATACGACCGGGAAGCCCCGTGGCCAGAACAACGGCCTTTGCTTCGATGATATAGAACTCGCCGGTGCGGGTGTGGATTCCCATGGCTCCGCAGACCCTGCGGGACGCACCTTCACCCTCAACAAGGAAAGCGGTAATCATCACCCGATCCAGGATTTCAACGCCAAGCTTGCGCATCCCTTTGTAAAGGGAGGGCTTTATGTTATGCCCCCAGACGCGAATTTCGCAGCGGTTTTCGTAATCATAGGCGAACAAGAGCCCTGTTTCTTCATCGCGAAAAGCAGCGCCTTTAAATTCCTCATCTGTATCACGTATCTTAACACCCATAGACTCGCAATCGAGAAGGGCCTCCCAGCTTTCCCTGGACGAGATATAGCGCAAAGGTCCGCAGTCGTAGCCTCCACAGTCGATGAGGACTCGCTTGGTATATTCTTCCGGGGTAATCTTCGAACAGGGGTTCGTACAGGCCGATAACCAATGGTCTACTCCTGCTCCCCCGTTTCCGCTCCATTTCGTTGCTTCTTTCTCAACGACTAAAACCCGGGCTCCCGCCTTTCGGGCACCTATTGCCGCATGAGAGCCCGCAATTCCTCCACCGAAAATAAGAACATCGGTGGAGAGTCTGTTTTCTCGGCCGTAGTTTACCGGGTAGGGCCAGAGAGGAACGGGGTTCCCTTCGTTTAGATATTCATGCCACGTACTCATATGCCCTCCTTTCGAGCCATTTCCAGCTCATATTGTCGATCGAGGTAAGTTCGATCGGATCAATGTACCCGATCATGACTGTCCAAAATAAAATTAAATCTGATTTTAGTCTATTAAGCCAAATCTTTCAGTAAAAAAAGTTATCATGGTATCTATATTGAGTATACATAGCATTTTTACTTATCCCGAAAAAGCTCTTAATTTTAAGATCCTGCTTGATCGTTTTTATTGAAGAGCTAAAAAAATTGAACAGTTCTGATGCGTGGCACGGAGCCTCAATGGTATGGACTCATTCCGGTAATTTCAAACACAAAAAAGATATCTGTCTTATCGGAATCCGCGAAGGGGTGAACTCGGACATGTCAATAACTGTGGCAAAGCAGGTATCAAAGATGTTTTGCGGGGATAATTTTCTTTTTATACCGATTGATATTGTTGAATTGTGTCTTGCTGTCTTTGCAGAGGCTGAGGAACGGGAAGAATCAGACAACGGAGAAATGCTTCTTAGAGTTGTCTCTGCCCAGGACAAGGTATTGTCTTTGGGAATTAACGGCATCAATGAATGGCTTGAGGCTGCGGAGCGTCCGTGATTAAATTCCGCACACATGAAACCATCAAGTCTATCTATCCAAGCATACCTTTCTCATCACAAGCCTCAAGAAAAGGTTTTCGTAGTCTCCATGAGCAAGCGTTACTTTTATTTCAATTTGACCGTAATCTTCCTTAAAAAGATAAAAGGCTTTTTTTCTGTTGTTACTTGAATCATGCAGAGGATCTTTATTCCCCTTGTTTCCACTATTACATTTGTTGCACATCGAAGCCAGATTCTTGAAATCTACAGAAAGAAATGGATAAATACGCTTAAGTACATAGTGATCAAAGGCCTCCCATGTTTTTACATCTACTTCATCAATAAGATATAATCCGCAGTAAGGACACATATCCTTTGTATTCGTTCTTACAAAATCATCATAGTAATCGTCTAAAGACCCTATCCTTTTCCGAATTATCGACAAGTGTAATACTCCGTCCCATAGAGTTTTAAAAAAAATCTTGAGAGGATTTTTTAGAATAGAAAAATCACCATCAAAGTCATAAATCCGAAATGGTTGATAGCCTTCATCAGTCAAACACAGCTTTTCTATCTCCTTCGATTCTTTGGATTCTTCGTACTGGTGCACCATGGAAAGAACTGCCGGATAGGTAACCATCCTATCAAACCTGCCATAGAAGATTCCAGGAATGGGTTCGAAACGGTACATTCCAGATTCTCATAAAAGAAATAGCTGAAGACCTCTATGAAAGAGGCAAAATTGATGTACGAGAAACCTTTATTGACGGGACATTCGCTCCCGCAAAAAAAGGGGCGCTGCTGTTGGCAAGACAAAACGTGGCAAAGGCACCAAGATCATGGCAATCGCAGACGCTCATGGTCTTCCTATCGCCGGAATTGTGGGAAGTACTTCCCCACACGAAGTAACCTATGTCAAAGAAACAATACATAATTGCTTTATTGAACAAAAACCGTATTTTATAATCGGTGATAAGGAGATAGTTACGATCGAGATAACTTTTTCTGTTATTCATTTGCCGGAGGAAATCAACCACCTCTGTTTTTAAATAATCTTTCCGTTTATCTCAGATTGTGAGACGCTTTGTTGAAGCGCTCGGTGATGGTGTGCGAGGCGGCCATCAAGCATCCGCCCTTGAAGACGTAGTTTTTTTCGACCTGCCCGACGATGGCTGCAGAAAGGGTGGGAGCATCGAGCACCACCATGTCTGCTTTGCACCCTGGTTGCAGGCCGTAGTCTTCCAGACCGATGGCTTTGGCGCCGCCGTAGGTTGCCATGCGCATGAGAGTGTCCAGTTGATCGATACTGTCCATGTGGGCTCCATAAGAGAGGATCAGGGCCTCTTCAAGCAAGTTGAAATTTCCAACCGGCCGTAGTACATCGCGTACGTTGTTTGATGCCAGAGTCACGTTTACACCCCCATCCAGGAGTTCTTTTACGCGTGTCAGACCACGGCGAACATGGACATCGTCTTGACGTGCCAGTCGGTACATATCCGGTTGGCTGATTACACTGATCCGAGCCTCGTTGAGTAGTTCAATCACGCGTTGGGCGACATCGGGCTCAGCTGATCCCAGTGAACAAAGGTGCCCGGCGGTGACCCGGCCCTGATAGCCGACCTCGAGCGTTTTTTTTGCCAGGTACACGGCTTCGAAGTCGTCAAAGCCGATTGAACGCGGAATTGTCAGGTCGACGTGGGTATCCAAGTCGACATCATGTTCCATCGCCAGCTTGAAAGCCATGTCGATATGGCCGGCGACGTTAATCCGCCCCTCAGGGGTGAGGTCGGTGTTGGCCACGCATCCCATGACGTCGACACCGCATTTGAAGGCTTCCCGGAAGAGGTCGGGTGTGCAGGGATCGCGTAGCAATCCTTGTTGGGGAAATCCCACGATTTGCAGACTCACGCGGCCGGCGTATTTTTCCTTCACAGCCTGGAGCGCTTCGACATGCTTCAAGCCGACTTCGGTATCAACATGACATTGGGCCCGGACAGCGGTCACACCATGACGGGATGCCATCTCCAATGCCCGGCCGGCTCGTTGTTCGATATCTTGGCGAGTGAAGTCCTTGCGGCGGCGCTCAAGGATGTCGTTTAATTCCAGTACGGATTGGAAAGGCGCCGGCCGACCGGGGCGGTCGTGCTCATTCATCAAGGCGATGTCGAGATGCAGATGGGGTTCGATAAATCCTGGAATAAGCAATCGTCCCTTAAGGTCGATTGCTTGGCGGCAGGGATAAGGCACGGAAGGTCCTCGGTTGACGATCATTCCCTTATCAACGGCGATATCTATTAATTCCGGTTCTCCATCAACCGCGCAATTTCTCAACACTAGATCAACCATGGTTACTCCAATACAATGCAAACGGGATGTTTGAATTAAATCACTATACGTTATGTCGCCTGCGTTGTTCAACATTACTTTCCAAGGCGACATGCGAGACAGCTACCGATATCGCATAGTACCGTGAGGGAAAGGGAGCAGCCCCCGGGCGAGGAGGGGAATAGAACCTAAAAACCGTGAACTTACAAGCGGTCGGAGCACGACCACTAAGTTACTCTAAAGAAAATGAGATGGATTACGCTTATGTTTCGCGAACCGAAGATTCGCAGAACGAGTATTACCTATGAGTAACGTCGGATGTCGAAAGGTATGAGTTGGAACGTGAATTCACATAGTAAGTGCGATAAAAAAGAATATTGAAATCATAGTATGTTTCTCCAGAGAAAAGAGGGAGAGTACACCTGAAATACAAACAATTCCAAGATGCACGGGTATTGAAGAATCATAAGATTTTTAGTATCAGTCATGAAACGATCTATCGATATATTTGGAAAGATGAATCTGCTTTGAGTACAAGCCAGCCCTGCAAGTCGGGTCAGCAAAGCTGATCCGATATCAGGTACGATAATTTTTGTATTGTAAGAAGATAGCCGTTTTGTCTTTGTATGAAAAACGCCTTGCTTCATGTAATCCCTCAGATATTGAGAGCTGGCACGATGGTATGTTGATGAAACCCTAAAGTGAGAAAAATTTTAACCCTTTACGTCTAACTACAATAAATCATATGCTTATCTGCTTACACGACATGTATTTAATCAAGCAAAAAAAGAAAGACTAATCTCTTGAAATCCCTATTCTGGTGTTGAAGCTCTTGAGAAGCATTCAAAAATGCGTGGTACGCTAACACCAGAAGAACCAATAAAGATTATTAACAATTCTGCGATTTGGAACAATACTATCGTTGATAGCGGAAATCCATTAAAAGAGATAATCCTAAAGATTTTGCTGCTTCTGATAATAATCGATAATAAAAAGCCTGCCTCCCTTCATGTTTAAAGAGAAGGGGACAGGATCAATTTCTATTTTCTGATTGCCGCTTTTTTTAGCAAAGCAGTGGATCTCTATAAAACACTACACTATTCTGGGCAGGTTTGCATTCAGTATTGTGTCCAGCCGGTCGGCGGGATTTTTGACCTTACTCAGGAAAATCATGGCGGCAATAATGTAGGGTTTGAAGCTGGCCTGCTTGTAAAGAGGGTCACGGTAGCGGTCAAAAACTGAAGCTGCAACTTCTCCCTTTTCACATGATACATCAGTGATGTCGGCCGGCAGACAGTGCATGTAAAGGGCTTTTCCTTCTTTTGTTGAATTCATGAGTTCTTCGGTACATTCCCAGTCCTTATGATCTGCGTTCTGACCAAGAAGTTCCTTTTCGAGCTTGTCGATTCCGTCAAAATCTCCCTTTCCGTAGAGACCAGTCCTTTTTTCCATGGCTTTGAACGGTGCCCAGCTTTTGGGATAAACAATGTCCGCGTCTTTGAACGCTTCGGCCATGGAGTTTGTCTTGGAAAAAGTACCACCTGATTTCGCGGAATTTATTTCTGCGATTTTTTCCACTTCAGGCATTACCTCATAACCTTCCGGGTGCGCGAGGGTGACGGCCATTCCGAACCGGCTCATGAGGCCCATGATTCCCTGGGGTACAGAGAGTGGTTTCCCATAGGATGGTGAATAAGCCCATGTCATGGCTATCTTTTTGCCTTTAAGATTTTCTATTCCTCCGAAGTGATTGATAAGGTGAAGGGCGTCGGCCATTGACTGGGTTGGGTGATCTATATCGCACTGGAGGTTAACAAGGGTGGGGCGTTGTTCCAGAATTCCCGCATCGTATCCAGCCTGTACGCTGGCTGCGACTTCCTTCATATAGGTGTGTCCCTTACCGATGTACATATCATCTCTTATACCGATGACATCGGCCATGAAACTTATCATATTGGCTGTTTCCCTTACAGTCTCGCCATGGGCAACCTGGCTTTTTCCTTCATCCAGATCCTGAACTTCAAGTCCAAGCATATTGCATGCCGAAGCGTAGCTGAATCTTGTTCTTGTGGAATTGTCTCTAAATAGGCTTATTCCAAGACCGCTGTCGAAAAGCCTGGTGGAGATATTGTTATTTCGCATTCCTCTCAGGATATCTGCAACTTCAAAAACAGCCTTTATCTCCTGGTCACTTTTTTTCCAGGTGTGAAAGAAATCATTCAGGTACATATCTTCTGTTCTGAGTCTTGACAGCGACTTTATTTTTTCTTTAATTCCAATTCTGTCCATATCAATATTTCTCCCTTTGGGTTTGATTTTACCAAGTTCCCTATAGTGCTTTTATTCGCCTGTTGAAATCTATTATTAATTCGTCCAGTTTTGGAGTTACTTTATAAAGGTTTGTCCAGTAGTCGTGGTCGTACCATTGAGCATTGATTTCATCATAGGTTTTATCCTGCTGTTCGACCCATGTGTAGTACTTGAGGTTGTGAATCCGTTTCTGTTCCTGGTAGGAAAGTTCCATTGTGTGATCAAAGGTAACCTGATTAATCAGTTCGTAGTCCCGAATCGCGTCTTCTCTTGTGTAAGCACCGCGGGCCTCTTCAAGTTCCTTTAGTCGGCTTTCGTACATCTCGAACGAATCTGTGAAGATGGTCATCAGTACGTCTTCTTCGGTTAATTCGTAATATTTAGCCATTTTGATAGTACCTATAAGGTTTCCTATGCTTGAAATTCCAAGAAGGTCAAGCTGATCGAGGAGCTCTGCCGGAACCCCATTCTCTTTTAGATACTCTCTTCCAACGGGTTCATTAAAAAGTCTCAAGAGCCGTATGGTCTGTTCATCATCAATGGCAATTACCATATCAGTATTCTTCAGGTTGTGAATCCATGGAACGTGCTTATCTCCTATTCCTTCGATTCTATGTCCTCCGAATCCGTTGTTGTAAAGAGTAGGGCACTGAAGGGCTTCAGCCACCGATAGTTTTGCCTTTGGGTAGAGGGTTTTAAGATATTCACCGGATCCGAGAGTTCCTGATGAACCGGATGAGAGGCATGTGCCTGCAAAGCGGCTGTCTTCTCCCATAGCTTTTTTCAGGACTTTTTCCATGGAGTGACCTGTGACCTCATAATGCCAAAGGTGGTTGGGAAACTGATCAAACTGATTGAAGATCTCGATTGTGTCACCCCTGCTTTCAGTCAGCTCTCGGCATTTGTCGAAAATTTCTTTTACGTTTGATTCACAGCCGGGAGTCGCTATGGTCTCTCCTGCAATATTCTTGAGCCAGTCGAACCTCTCCTGGCTCATCTCTTCGGGGAGAATTGCTATTGAATCGCAGGCTAGGAGTCTGGAAATGTAGGCCCCGCCCCGGCAGTAATTTCCCGTTGAGGGCCAGACTGCTTTTTCCTTCATGGGATTGAACTGGCCTGTAACAAGACGGGGAGCAAGGCAACTGTAGCTTGCCCCTACCTTGTGGGCTCCTGTAGGGAACCATTTTCCGACAAGAGCCAGAATTCTGGCTCTTGTACCTGTCAGAGATGAGGGGAGTTCCATATAGTTCACATCTCCGAAACCTCCGCCGAACTTCTTAGGTTCATTCTGCCAGTTCACCCTGTAAAGGTTGAGGGAGTTAACATCCCATAGTCCGACATCTTTGAGTTTTTTCTTGATATCTTCGGAAATAGTTTCCGGCTCTCTCATCTCGGCGAAAGTAGGAAAAAGAATCCCCTGTTCCTTGCAGCGTATGGCGTTCTTTTGAATTTGTTCTTCGTTGGTTGTAAGATCAATCATTTATTATATCCTTTTTTCCAGGCTGTATGGCAGCATCGCGTAGAAAGCTGCACAGATAACAAGATCTTCGATTCTGTTGATTTCGTTTGGAGCGTGGGCCTGACTTTCATCACCCGGGCCGAACCCTATTGCCGGTATCTTGTGCCTGCCGGTTGTCGCAACTGCGTTGGTGGAAAATGTCCACTTGTCCACTACCGGATCCTTTCCCCAGAGTGTTTTGTAAGCGTCTACTCCGCTTTCAACAAGAGGATGATCAGCATCCATTTTCCATGTAGGAAAGTAGAGTTCCTGGCTATAATCATAGTCCCTGTATCCTCTCTTTGTGTATTCAGGCATTGTAACGTCAATTTCCTCAGGAGGGCAGTCCAATGCCTTCCCTATGTACTCCTTTACCTGACCAATGGCCAGATCTGCGTCCTCACCCCAGGTAAGCCGGCGGTCCAGATAAAGCATGGCTTGATCGGGAACAGCACACTGACTGGGTCCCTTTACATCTATCTGTGAAACAACTATCGTTCCCTTTCCCAGGAAGTTGTCTTCATCCGGCTGGAGATCCTTGTTGAGCTTTTCCATTGCAAGGGCTGCCCTGGCGGCCTTGTATGCAGCTGATTCGCCTCTTTCGGGAGCTGAACCATGAGCCGAGATTCCTTTAAGCCGTACCATCATCTCCATGCGTCCCCTGTGGCCCCTGTAGATTCGGGTAGAGGTCGGTTCGGTTGATACATAGAAGTCTGGTTTCAGCTTCTCTTCTTCAATCAGATATTTCCAACACATGCCGTCACAATCTTCTTCCATGACTGTAAAGGTGAAATAGATAGTAAACTGGCCATTGTAGTTTATATCTTTGAGGATTCTTCCGGCGGTTATCATGGAGGCAGCTCCTCCTTTCTGGTCCGAGGAGCCTCTTCCGTGTACCAGTCCATCGGCAATCAATCCGGAGAAAGGTTCTTTTTCCCACTGATCCGGATCACCGATTTCTACTGTATCAATATGGGCGTCGAAAGCGATTGATTTTGGGCCGTTTCCAATCCGGGCTATCACAGAACCTAGTTTATCTGTCCTGACTTCATCAAATCCGGCATCTTCACAAATCTCTTTTATCCTTTTACAGATAGCCTCTTCCTTTCCACTATATGAGGGGATTTTAACCATTTCCGAAAGGGTCTGAGCGACGTAGTCGCGGTACTCTTCCGCTTTCCTTAAAATTTCCTGTTTCATTTCATCCTTCCTTGTTTAGTAGTGCTTTATCTTGCTATTAGTTATTCCATCGATGAGACAAATAATTATCAATAGTAATAAGTATTACTTATTACTATAATTGGTGAGGTTTTTAAATCTGTCAAGTAAAAAATACTCAGTGTTTTTATACTTTGGATATTCATATAAATAGTACCTAAATGTACCTAAAATAATTTCTTGACAAATAAGAATTTCGCACTGATAATAAATTTATCAACAGTAATAAGTATTACTTATTACTATTAAGACTTAGATTTCAATGTTTGATAGATACGAAAACCTAATGGAAGTACTTAGTAGAGACTCTATGGGGATGTCTGACGTTGAAAGTATAAAACCATCAACCAAAGGAGGAAAAAGAGGAGGATGCGGTGTCTAATTGTAAATCCAAACACCAGTGTGCATATGACATCGTCAATAAACCATACAATGGAGGAGTTAGATAAAGGAGATGTTTCCTTTGACGTAATCAGTGCTGAAATTGGTCCAGAATCATTGGAATCTTTTTATGAGTACAATCTTGCGGCCTCTGGGGTTGCCTACACGCTAAAAAAGATGGACATGCAAATATATGATGGTGTGCTTTTAGCCTGTTTTGGTGATCCGGGATTGTATGGACTAAAGGAATCTTTGTCCTGTCCAGTGGTAGGTATTGCTGAGGCTTCTCTGTCAATGTCGCTGTTGTTGGGTTACAAATTTGCAATTATAGTTTCTCTGCAGAAAGCTGTTCCAATGATGATAAATATGGTTCATCAGTATGGACTTGGCCAGCGTATGGCCGGTGTTTTTCCTTTGAATATGCCAGTTCTGGATCTTGAGAAAGATAAAGTTTCCGTTATTGAAAAAATTCGACAGGTGAGCAGAAAAGCTATTATTCAAGGCGCGGAAACTCTTATCCTCGGTTGTGCAGGTATGACTGGCATCGCGAAGGAAGTTGAAAAAGAGATGAAGGTTCCGGTTATTGATCCTGTTTCTGCTGGATTCCATAGCCTCAAGGCAATCATCGAATCGAAACTCACGACTGCACGTCATGGTCTTTACGAACCGGTGCCCGCGAAAAGGATAATTGGAGCGGAGGGTCGGGACTCTAAATATTTTGGTTATTTTTAGAAATGGGTTGATAAAGATGCTCCATGACTTGTGTGATGCAAAGGTATCCAGAAAATGTATCTTATTGTAGAAGATGGCAGATTTTCTGACAAAGGTGTGGATAGTCAATTGCTTGAGAAAAGCTGACTGGATTTTTATATCTAAACCCGTTTAGAAGAAAGCTTTATAGGGTTTTACTACGTATAAAGCTAACAGGGGGTATGTATAAAATGGCTGCAAAAAAAATTCTTATTCGAGGTGGGACGGTTGTCAGTGAAAGTGAGATAGCGCCCTATGATATAAGTATTGAAGGCGAGCGTATCGTTGCCCATGGTGATAAAGGTCAATTCGATTCAGAATCTTTCGATGAAATAGTAGATGCGGATGGATTGCTGGTATTGCCGGGTTTGATTGATCCGCATGTTCACTTTGATTCTCCGTTTATGGGGTCCCGGACTGATCATGATTTTCTTACCGGAACAAAAGCTGCTGCATATGGTGGTGTAACAACGGTTATAAGCTTCTCTACTCAGTCGAAGGGCGGATCGGTTCTGAAGAATTTAGAGGATCAGGAGAAGAAAGCACTCGGACAGGCATATATCGATTGGAGTATTCATGGCATCCTGCTTGATGCTTCGGAACAGACACTTTCTGAGATCCCTGAATTAGTGAATAGAGGAGTGCCAACCTATAAATGTTTTACTACCTATCGTCATGCTAACAGAATGGTAGATGATGATGGAATGTTGAAAATACTGAAAGCAACTGCAGAAAACGGCGGTATGCTTATGGTTCATTGTGAGAATGACTCAATTATTGAATACCGTTTGAAATCCGAAATAGAAAAGGGAAATACTGAGTGGATTTATCACGCGTTGACCCGGCCCCGATTAGCAGAGAATATTTCAATTCAGAGAATTATAGATCTCATGAAAGTGGAGAGGGCGCCTGTTTATATCGTTCATACATCCACTTCAGAAAGTGCCGGGATTATTCACGAGGCCCGTTCACAGGGAGCGCCTCTTCATTCGGAAACTTGTACTCATTATCTGGTGCTTACGGAAGATGAACTGAAAAAAGAGAATGGGTACCTTTTTATTTGCAGCCCGCCGCTTAGAACCGAACGAGACATAGATACATTATGGACTGCAGCACGTGTCGGTCCTATTGAAGTTGTTTCCACGGATGATGCCGGATTACCTGTTGCGGACCAGACAAGACTGGCTGAGGGTAGATTTAATAAGGTTCCAAGCGGAATGCCCGGTGTTGAACCCAGATTGACAATGCTTTATACAGAAGGTGTAAGAAAGGGGCGTATCTCCTGGCCTCGCCTTGTATCTTTAACAGCAGGAAATCCATCACGATTATTCGGATTATCTCCTAAAAAGGGTAGTTTGGCTCCTGGATCAGATGCGGATGTCGTTCTTTTTGATCCTGATGTCGAATGGACAATGTCTGCTGAAAATCTCCATATGAATACCGACTTTTGTCCTTTTGAAGGTCGGGATGTATTTGGAAAACCCAAAACCGTATTATCTCGTGGTGAATTCGTTCTCCGTGATTATGAATTGATCGGTACATCGAAGCATGGTCAAAGAGTGATTCGGAAACTTGATAGTTCATATATTTATTAATAGGCTTTAAAGGAGTTTAAAAGATAAAATATGAAACTCAATAGTAGTCAGCAAAAAGAGGTCCTTGCATTTGCCAGGCAGCTGGTATGTGAACCGGGAAATTCTGGCGATGAAGAAAAAAGTGCCTTATTAATAGAAAAGAAAATGAACGAATTGGGTTACAATCAGGTTCGGGTTGATCCTTATGGAAGTGTTATCGGTATTATCAACGGTTCAAAACCGGGGCCGACAATCCTGTTTGATGGGCATGTGGATGTTGTCCCGATTCATGAACCGGATGAATGGCATCACGATCCGTATGGTGGCGAGGTTGTTGGAGACAAACTTATCAGCAGAGGATCCGCTGATATGAAGGGATCTGTAACCGCAATGATCTTTGCAGCTTCTTATCTTGATAAAGAAAAACTCCTTGGAACAATCATTGTTTCTGCCAGTGTAGCTGAAGAATTGATACCCGGCCGGGCACTTGAGAAAATTCTGGACGAATATAAAGTTGATGCGGTTGTTGTTGGAGAACCGACCAAACTGCGGCTTGGATTTACGGAAAAGGGTAGATGCTCAATAAGCATGACCGTAACCGGAGAAGTTGCACACAGCAGCAGTCCTGAATTGGGAAAGAATGCCATATATATTGCAAACGATGCAATCAGGCGTATTAGAGAAATTCCTGTAAACTCTGATCCTTTTCTGGGTGATGAAGTCAGGGAACTTGTCGAGTTACGTTCTGAGCCTACTCCTGGATATGGCAGTGTGCCTTATTATTGCTGGGGACTCTGGGAGTGTCGAATTCTACCCGGAGAGAGCGAACAGGCTCTATTAAATAAATTTGTCAGTTCTCAAAAGGGCTCAGAATGGGAAGAACGGATTCACTTTCAGTTTGAAACGATTGATATCCCTAATTTTACAGGTACTCATCTGATCGGTAAAGACTTCCTTCCCGCATGGAGAGAAGACAAAAACAGTGGTTTATATAAACAGATGGAAGCTGCTGTTGAGAAAAGCGGAATACCTGTGGAATACGAGCCGATTTATTATGGGAGCAATGCTCTGATGAGCTGTGGAGTGAAGAAATTACCTACAGTTATATTTGGTCCTGGGGATGTGGCTCTTGCGCACAAGCCTGATGAATACCTAAGAATTCAGGACCTCTGGAAGGCAACGAAGATCTTTAATCATATAATGGAGCTGAATGGAAAGTATACTTATTAGTATATCTCACACAACTGGAGAACAGGATCTGATGAGTTCTACTAAGGAGAAAACAAAAATAGACATGACAGATGTAACCCAAAAGGAGGTCGTATGCCCTTATGATGAAGAGAAAGTATTTTTGAAAATTAAAAGCTATAGGTTTTTATATTTTAATGAAAAGGGGGAAATGAGGAATGAAGAATCTTAAACTGGCAGTCGTTTTGGTGCTTTTATCGGTCCTCGTCTTTGGAGGGTGTCAAGGCTCTTCAGATGATAAGGACGCCGGTACTAAATCAGCGGAATCAAAGCTCAAGGTCGCAATGGTCTTGCCCGGATTGAAAACAGATGAAGCTTTCAATCAGTTTACCTATGAAGGTATGATGAGAGCCGCAGAAGATTTGGATATTGAAACTGCATTTGTGGAAGAAGTAAAACAGGATGAGCAGATTGAAGTTATCCGACAATTCGCACAGCAGGGGTATGACATCATTATCGGTCAGGGTGGTCAGTTTGGTGAAGCCCTCCAGACAGTTGCCAAAGAATATCCTGATCAGGAGTTCGTTTTCAGTGTTGCAACAGATACGGGAGGAGTTCCCAATCTGACAGCTGTAACTGTCAGTTACAGCCATGCCGGATATATTGCAGGTATAATGGCCGGTCAAATGACCAAGAACAATAAAGTAGCAATGATACTTGGCGAGTGGTATACTCCGCATAGACAGATGTGGGAAAGTTTTCAGAAAGGTGTTGCCGCAAGCGGTAAGGATGTTGAAGTAAAGTCTGTTGCAACAGGATCATGGTCTGATGTCAATAAGGCCCGTGAAGCCTCATTGGCTCTGATAGCTGATGGTGTAGATGTCCTCTTGCCTGTTCTTGATGCCGCGTATGTTGGCGTATTGAGTGCAGCACAGGATTCCGACGATGTTTTGGTTGTCGGTAGCGTATTGGATATGGCTAAAGTTGCTCCCGAGGTTGTTGTCGGCAGTGTTGTATATAACTGGAATGAGCTTGGATATCAGGAAGCTACCGGAGAGATAACGGACGGAGGTACCCATATCCTTGGTATTAAGGAAAATGGTATTACACCCGTATTAAACGATTTACTTTCGGATGAAGGTAAGACGGCCGTAGAAGATGCAATAGCCGGTTTAAAAGCTGGAAATATTGATATCTTACCATAATTTTTAAAACAATTAGGTTATGGGTGGTAAAATAATCAGCCGCTCATAACCAATCGATTGAAAGATATTCAGCACTTGATAAGAGAATAAGGATGTATTTATGGCACAAGACGGTGCGTTTGCATTGCGCATGGAAGGAATTTCTAAATTTTTTCCTGGAGTGATAGCCAATGATAGAATAAATCTCGATTGTCGTAGGGGTGAGGTTCTTGGAATTCTTGGAGAGAATGGCGCAGGCAAAACAACCTTAATGAATATTCTATATGGACTTCACCAGCCGGATGAAGGTCAGATATTTCTTGATGGAAAACAAGTAACCATTGATTCTCCTTCTAAAGCAATTGACTTGGGAGTCGGAATGGTTCATCAACATTTCATGTTGGTGGAAGCTCTGTCCGCATTAGAAAATGTGATACTCGGCATGCCTTCCAAAAGGATAACCCTGGATATAGAGTCTGCCCGTAAGCGTCTGGAGACTCTATGTGAGGATTATGAACTTCATGTAGATCCCTCTGTGGAAGTGTGGAAAATGCCGGTGGGTAAGCAGCAGTGGCTAGAAATCCTGAAAGCATTATATAGAGATATCAATTTGCTGGTACTCGACGAACCGAGTTCTGTTTTAACTCCTTCTGAAGGAAAGCAGCTTTTCAAGGCGATACGTAAAATAACAGCAGAGGGCCGCTCGGTAATCTTCATCAGCCATAAATTGGATGAAGTTCTGGAGGTCACTGATCGTATCACAGTCATTCGGGATGGTCGTGTAGTTGGTACGGTTGAGACAAAGGATGCAAGTCAGGAAGAACTGACTCGTATGATGGTTGGTCGTCCCGTGACAATTACAAGGAAACCCAGACCTGTCGTGACGAAGGATAGTCCTGTTCTCGTAATGGAGAATGTAAATGCTGATGATGACCGTGGTCTACCTGCCTTAAAAAACTTTAACCTGACAGTCCGTGCTGGTGAAATTGTCGGCGTTGCCGGAGTTGACGGTAATGGTCAGCGGGAATTGGCTGAATGTATTGTAGGAATGCGTAAGTATACGAGTGGTTCGGTTCAAATCCAGGACCGCCTCATTGATCGGATCATAGCTGATACTTCATTTGTCGGATATATACCTGAAGACAGACAGAAAACCGGTCTTTGTCTTGATATGACAGTGGCGGAAAATCTTATCTTTAAGGAAGTAGATAACCCTCCATACTTGAAAAATGGTATTCTTCGCTTAAATTCAATTAAAGAACATGCACAGAATATGATTCAGAAATATGACATACGGACACGATCCGGCGACGACCTCGTAGGGAATCTCTCGGGAGGGAATCAGCAGAAAGTCATTTTCGCAAGGGAAATTAACAACGAACCGGTTTTGGTAATTGCATCTCAGGCAACCAGAGGTTTAGACCTTGGTGCGGTGGAAAATGTTCATAATGTGCTGCTTAATGAACGTAATCGCGGTGCTGCAGTATTATTCATTTCTACGGAACTTCAGGAGGTTATGTCGCTTAGCGATCGTATTATAGTGATGTTTCGAGGTGAGTTGATGGGAGATGTAGCTGGTGAAGGAACGGATGTTTCAACGATCGGCAGGATGATGTTAGGAGAAACTTTGGAGTTAGACAAATGACTAAAATTAAACGACCTGGAATATTGAATTTACCGGGTATTGGAGAAGTTGTCTTATCAAGCGCACGCCCTCTCCTCGGCATCTTTTTAGGTTTGCTGGCTGGAGCACTATTAATTGCTATTTCGGGAGTTAATCCTTTTGTGGCATATTGGGCGATGGTGCAGGGGGCTTTTGGGAGTCCTCAGGCATTTGCGAACGTGCTGGTACGTGCTTCCCCCCTGCTTCTTGCCGGCGTGGGTGTAGCAATCGGTATCAAGGCGGGTATATGGAATATTGGTGCAGAAGGATATATGTATGCTGGTGCAATCGGTGCTGCAGTAGTCGGGATCGCACCATTATCTGTTCATCCCTTTATTCATATTCTGCTTTCCGTCATCGCAGCCATGGTATTTGCAGCTGTTTGGGGATTACTTCCCGCATTCCTGCGTGCCTATAAGGGATTAAACGAAGTCGTTACAACAATAATGATGAATTACGTGGCCATTGCATTTACCAGCTGGCTGGTGCACCCTCCCGTTTTCATGGCGGAACCGGACTCCTTTTTCCCCATGTCCTTAATGATTAAACCTTCAGCAAAAATACCCTTTTTAATGAAAGGGACCAGTTTGCATCCAGGTTTCATCTTTGGAATTATTGCATGTATTATTTGCTTTTTAGTAATCCGTTACACACCATTTGGTTTTAGAACACGTATGCTGGGCGTAAACCCCGAAGCATCCCGCTATGCCGGTCTAAATGAGAAGCGTCAGATTATGCTTGTTATGTTGATAGGGGCAGTTATGGGTGGCGTTGCCGGTGCATTTGAAGTTTTAGGACTTAAAACACGTTTGTATATGGACTTTGTGTCGGGAGTGGGGTATGAAGCGGTAGCTGTCGCCCTCCTGTCTGCCGGAAATCCTCTGGGAGTCATTGGCAGTGCATTTTTCTTTTCAGCCTTAAAAGCAGGCGGTGCTACAATGTCTATTGTGACCGGAGTAGGAAAACCGATGACTATTGTCATTGAAGCTCTGTGTGTACTCTTCGTGATTGCATTGGGATATCATAAAAGAAAACGCCTGAAGCGGGAAGATAAAGAAATTGAAGATGAAGAGGTACAAAAAGGTGAACAGTGAAGTGATTATCAGCTGGCTGCAGGCAACTTTGCGATGGGGAGGCCCATTGATATTGGTATCAATTGGTGAAGTATACGCCGAACGTTCAGGAATTATAAATATGGGAATTGAGGGAATTATGCTCTTTGGAGCTCTCACAGGAATTGCAGTGAGTTTTTTTACCGGAAGTGTTCTTATAGCAGTACTTGGGACAATTCTTCTCGGCACCTTGTTCGGTATGGCATTTGCTTTTTTTACTGTGGATAGAAGAGCCAATCATGTTGTTACTGGGCTTATGTTCAATCTGGCGGCCTTAGGCGGAACTAATCTTTTATTTGCCATGCTTTCGGAAACCAGATCTGTAAGGGTTGCAACTTTTCCGACCTTATTTCCTGAAAGTTTTTTCGATATTCCTGTACTTGGTCCTTTGTTATTCAGGCAATCGCTTATTACATGGATTGCCTTTATTCTGCCTTTCATTTCGTCTCGGATTCTCTATCGGACTAACTGGGGCTTGAATATACGTGCCGTAGGTGATAATCCCCATGCGGCTGCCACTGCAGGATTAAATGTAAACAAGTATAAATACCAGGCAGTTATACTAAGTGGTATTTTTGCTGCTCTCGGAGGATGTGCCTTAACTCTTGGTGATGTAGGGTATTTTGCTTCAGGAGGTATGACGGCCGGGCGTGGATTTGTTGTTCTTGCTGCTGTTGTCGTGGGGGGATGGGACCCTCTGAAAACAGCTCTGGCATGTCTCGTCTTCGGGGCTGCCGATGCGGCACAGCTGAGGATGCAGACCATAGGTTCGGCTATACCATACCAATTTTTACAGATGCTTCCGTATCTTATTACTATTGCTGCTCTGGCTGGTTTGGTCGGACGGACCAGACCTCCCAAAACATGGGGCGCGTCCTATGATCCGGAGGATATTTGATTTATTTCCTATCAGTAGTAAGAGAGGCGAATCGTCAAAATATCTAATTACAGCAGTATAAGCGGACAGAAGGCAGGCACAAGTCTGCCTTCTGTCCGCTTATAGTCAGGCTCATACTGAGATGTTTTGGTTTGTATAACTTGAAATACCACTACCTTTGGTTATGGTTGAATTAAGATGGCTATGCCGAAAGAAATGTCCGGCGTTGAAACAGAAATCGTACTAAAACACTATTTCTGGAGTCGAATATATCGCATAAGTCGTCTAAATATAGTAAGATTTGACAGGGAAAGGATAAGAAGGTGTTATGATTAAATACCCAAAAGTTAGCGATGAATTGCTATCAGTAAAGGTGAAAAAAATACTCTTCAAAATGATGAAAGATGGAGAGTTTGATAAGACAGGGCGTCTTCCGTCCGAGGCAGAAATTGCAGATAAACTCAGTGTTAGTAGAACTGTAATTCGTGATGTTTACCGGTTGCTGGAAACTGAAGGATACATTATTCGGCGTAGGGGAATAGGCACCCTTATAAATTACAACGTTCTTTATATAAAAGAACGTCTTGATGTAGATCATGTGGATGAGTTTTATAATTTGGTCCGGGAATCTAATAATACTCCTGAAACGAGATTTCTGGAGTATTGTGAATTGGCCGCTACTCCCGAATTGGCAGAGCGATTCAATATTGAACCGGGTGACCTTCTCATATGTTTAAAAAGAGTGATAACAGCGGATGGTATTCCGGTAATATACTGCGAAAACTATTTCCCTAAGGTGTTTCTTTGTAAAAAGATAAGTTCGGAGAATGATTTTAAAAGGCCGATTTTCGAGTTCATGGAACATTATTGTAATATGCGGATCCATCATGAGATAGCGAACATCAAACCGATTCTTCTTTCCAAAAAAATGATTTCAATTTTTAATATTGAAAATACTGAACCAGCTTTAAAGTTACAAGAGATTAGTTATAATATTGAGCAGCAACCGATTCTTTACTCGTATGAATTTCATCGTTCAGGAATTCTTGAGCATACTCTACTTCGGAAAAGGATTTAGCATTACCTGCTTTGAGTAAATCTGAAAACTGCAGGGGCTATCGGTCTATGATTCTTTCGGCCAGCGCGGTTCATCCGGCAGGAACTCCTTAAAGGCATCAAGAGCCTGTTCCCTACCGACCTCTATAATGGACCCGTGATTTTGGACAACAGATTAAGTTTGTTGTACCATGAAACACGGAGCATGAAGTGTCCAAGAGAAGAAGAAAATTTACCAGTGAACAAAAGTTCCAGATTGTAATAGAAGCAATCAAAGGCGAACGGCAAATTTCTGAAATCGCAGCGCAGTATCAGGTTCATCCCAACCAGATCAGCAACTGGAAGAAGCAATTTCTTGAAAAGGGAGCAACTGTTTTTAATACAAAGGCAGATGATTCCAAGAAGATTCTGGAAGAAACACAGGAAGATCTTTTCAAGAAAATTGGCCAGCAGCAATACGAGATCGAGTGGTTAAAAAAAACTTGAAACTTGTGGAGTCCTGGAGAAAAGAGAAATGATATCACCTGATGAAAAGCTATCGATATCACGGCAGTGCAAGCTGGTGTCTCTGAATCGCAGCTCCCTCTATTACAAGAGCATGCCTGTTAAAGGCGAGAACATAGAACTCATGAAAAGGATTGATGAACTATATACCGATAATCCCGACTTTGGTAGTCGCCAAATACGCAACAGCCTGCGTCGAGAAGGAAGGAAAATCAACAGGAAAAGAGTGCAGCGATTGATGCGCGACATGGGAATTATGGCGATTTTTCCTGGAAGAAACCTTTCAAAACCCGGTATAGGGTCAGAGCATAAAGTCTATCCGTACCTCTTGAGAAAGCTGAGTATCAGCCGACCAAACCAAGTGTGGGCTACAGATATTACCTATATCCGGCTTGCTCATGGTTTTGTCTATCTGGTCGCGATCATTGACTGGTATAGCCGGAAAATCCTCAGTCATGAAATCTCTACCACTATGGATCAAGAGTTCTGTATCTCTGCATATCGAATGGCGATAACTCAATATGGTAATCCGGAAATCTTGAACTCCGATCAGGGGAGCCAATTTACCTCAAAAGAATACAGAAAATTAGTCTTGGGTTCCGGGGCTACATTCAGCATGGATGGCAAAGGAAGAGCATTGGACAATATTGCAATAGAAAGGTTCTGGCGAACCCTGAAATATGGAGAAGTGTACCTCAAGGAATATGAATCAGTTAGGGAGGCAAAAGACGGTATAAAAGCGCTCATTGAAAAGTATAACAGCAGGCGTCCGCATACCAAGCATGGTATTTCCACGCCGGATGAAGTATTTGGAGTGGCAGCATAAATCTCATTAAGATTTTCTAAATGCTGTCTTGACGAAGGGGTCCACTATACTCCGCATCTTTTGAGGTCTTCTTTGCCTCAATAACGGCTACAGGCTTGCCGTCTTTTCCCAATAACACAATCGTTGAATTGGTGCCCCTCATACTTTGTTCCGGGTTCAGCAACTCCATCACTAAGTGGTACGGGTATATCATATTCCAGTACAACCTGAGTCCGGTCGTTTACATCCCATCCGGCTTCTTTTAGCTCTTTTAATCACATACTTTTATTTATACCATATCTTTGTTACGTTTGTACCCCTTGTTCAAAGAAGCATTTCAGCAAGAGTTATTGGCGAGAAATATTTTGATATCATGGAATTGGCCGATCCTCTGTTGAATGAACTTGAGGAAAACTCATGGTACATAAACGCTTTGCAGCGAAATCTACTTCATCTACGTAGGCAGAACCAGTATGCCTTGTGTCATGCTAGTTCTGCCGAAGTTTTTACTCTTTGTTCCCCTCTCCTCTATAATAAGCCATGCTCTTTTTCGGGAGCTGATTTATTCTCCAAGGGCCTCTCTATCGGCCTTCTGCTTTTTCATCCGATTCATCTGGGCAATTGCTCTTTTGTCTCCCGAAGTTTTAGCCAACTGAGTCATATCATCAAGAGCCTTATCGTAATCGCCCATCACTTCGGTTAACAGTATTGCGTTGTACAAGGCAGCAAAATCCGAGGTTTCACTGTAGATCTCCATATACAGATCATAGGCTTCTTGGTAAAAATCTCCTTTGATGAGGTCATTAATCCTCTCTACACGGGGGTCCTTATCATTTTCAAGCTTCGCCATTGTTCGATATTCGGTATAGGTCTTGGGAATGAGATCATATGTTACTTTATTCACGATTCGATCGATGGCCTGGAATCGTACAGCTTCCTTTGATTTGAGGGCTTCGTATTTATTAGCGGTATCCTTTGCAGTTACCGTGTACTCAATGGTATCGAGGACGGTGAGGTCGGACGCCGAAAGAATTTTGAAAACAACTGTTATTTGGGCTTCTCGTGTGTATTCCGGTACTTTGGTAGTATTGCCGTCGGCATCGGTTCTCTCATTATATTCTTTATTGTAATCATCCAGTACCGAAGCAATCTTTCCTGTCACGACAGCCTCTGCTGTAATGGTGCCATTTGCTGCCTGCTGCTGCAGTTGTTCTGTTGAGATAACCGTAAAGTAATCGGAAGAAGCTAAAACCGACTCAACCTTACTTGTCAGGGCAGAGGCCAACTTCAAATCATCATGTAATGCTCTGCTATTGTACCAGGAAAAATAATACCGTAAGTCCTTTGTTGCTTCCGAGGCATCTTCAGAAGATGTGGTAAAGGGGATGACTCCGATGGTACGGGCACCACCATAATTTAGATTGGGAGGGACGGTCATCTGGACAGGAATGGATGTGCTGCAGCCAAATAAAATCATGCTGAGCACTAATGCAGTGAGAAGCTTTTTCATGTTGTCTCCTTGATTTACTTTGTAAAAATGATTTTTTAGAAAGATTTGCCTTTCTTGTCAAGGTAAAATTTGCTTTTTCCTTACCAATTATGTATGTCGTATCTTTTTTGTTGCCGACAGATACTGATATCGGTGATGACAAGCTTCCATGATGAAAAAGTATGGATATGGTTGCCGAGAGCTATATGGCTCAATTCCACGACTTTCTATCCCGCTTACTATCATTCACCACATCAAATTTCTCTTTGGGGCTCCTGTGGGGTCGGAAGTATCAGTTGATAGAAGACCAGGTTAAGCCATCTTCCAAATTTGTAACCTACTTGTTTAAGTTCTCCGCATAAAGAAAAGCCCAGCTTTTTGTGGAGATGAATCGAGGCTGCGTTTTCTGAATCGATTCCAGCTATAAGGCAATGATAATCCTGTTCTGCTGCCTTAGCGATAATTTCGCGGAGCAAAAGCTCTCCATATCCGCATCCCCGGTATTCTTTCTGAATGTAGATCGAATGCTCCACCGTGTAATGGTAGGCGGGTCTGGCCCTGAAATTCCCATAGGTTCCGAAACCGATCAGCCGATTCTTATCATCAACAAGACCTATTATCGGAAATCCCTTTTTCTCTTTGTCGTCGAACCAGGTTCCCATCGATTCGATTGTTCTTGGTTTGTAATCGTACAAGGCTGTCGAGTGGATAATCGCTTCATTGTAAATATCCAAGATCGAGGAAGCAAAGCTCCTGCCGCAATCAATTAATTTCATGTCAAACCTCGTTTATTCCTCTCAAGGCCTTTTCCAAAGCCTTATTGAAAAAATTCCAGTCATGACCACCTGGCCATTCTTCGTAACGGTGGGGAATATTTAGCTTTTCCAATTCGTGCGAGAAGCGTTGATTTTCATCTTTCAAATGATCTGCTGTTCCGCAGGCCAGATAGAGTCGGGGAGGGGCTGGTCTTGACTTTGCCAGTTCGAGCAGCTCGTATTCTGGTTTCCACTCCAATGCCTGACCGAATATCGACTCAAAATCGTTGAGAAGCTGCTTGCCATACTGTTTTTCCATTTCCGCTGTCTTCCCATAGCGTTGTTGCCTTTCCAGCCCTTCCTTCAGGAAAAGGCAGGCAGAAGAGAAGGCTGCACAATAGCCATACTGATCGGGATAGGAAAGCGCGCATTTCAATGCACCGTATCCCCCCATTGAAGCACCGATAACCAAGGTGTCTTCCCTTTTTGCCGATATATTGAAAACTTTTTTGACAATGACGGGTAGCTCCTGATGAATGTAGGTGAAGAATTTCTGGCCGAAGACCATATCGGTATAAAAACTTCTTGCCACTTCGGGCATGATGAACATGATGTCGAATACTTCGGCGTAGGCAGGAAGCATTGTGTAATCCAGCCAGTCTCCGTTTCTGCCGCAAAGGCCGTGCAAAAGATAGGCGACCCTGTATGGGGGAGTGTCTATGGTTCTATTGGGGATAAGTATTGAAAGGCCTGTTTCCATTTCAAGTATTTGTGAAAAAAAAGATCCTCGTAATATCATAGTGGACTCCTCAAACAATAGCGATGCTATATCGAACACTTTACCTTGAGGTGGAGAAACGCCTTGTAGTTCGTGATTATTGTTCAGCATAGATGCAATAGCCTGTCGTGACAAGCTGTATTGTTTACTTAGTGTTCCGAATCCTGGTGGTCTGTCTGCTCTTTTTTCGATAATATACTCGATTTAGTGCCGGTACTCGCTTTTTTCTGTGCTTTGTCCTCCAGGTGGCTGCAGGAAAAGGAATTACGTTCCTTCAATCACCAGGATTCGGAACAGTAGGTATTGTTTATTAGCAGACATTCTCCCTATCTCTTTTGGCCTTGTCGTTGATTGTGTGTACTGAATTATATATAGATAGTAAGATGTCGTGCGATGATAAAAATCCTACGATATTGTTCCGATCCTGTATGCGAGTTGAAATGGGGCTGGGGAGAACACGCTGTTAGAAAGCATGCTCATAGCCTCTGGTCTTTTAGCATTGTTTTGTCGGGCCGAACGCAGATTGCGCTTGGTAGAGATCGAGCGATCCTGTCGGCCGGCAGTTCCATTGCGATTCCAAGTGGGGTTGCTCATCTCTGTACGCCGGAAAAGGAACCTCCTTTTACCTTTGCCGTTCTTTACTGTGACGAAAGGTGGTTGAAGACGTGTGGAGTTGATTCAGACCGTATCCTTTGGGGGCGGCTCGGTGCACAGGAGTTTCAGGAAATGCTGCATACATCGAAGGGAACTGAAGCTGGTAGGATGTTGGGATCCCTCTTGCAGCGCTTCGAAAGAATCCTGCCGGATGTGGATCGGCTTACCTTTCCCAAGAATGCAGATTCGGGGTTTGCCCCTGTTTCCATTAGGTCGACATCTGAGAACCGCTTCAAGGCGTATCGGCAATATGCTCAGCGTTATTCTTTAGGTCCCCATGCTGTTCGGCAGAATAGGCGTATCGAGTTGGCAAAAGCCGCCTTACGTACGGGGCTATCCGTTGCGGAAACAGCTGCAGCCTGCGAATTTTACGATCAAAGCCATTTTGTTAAAACCTTCCGCCTTTATACCGGCACCACCCCTTCATTATACAAAAAGGGCATATAGCGCACATTTTTACAAGCCAAAATTGCTGCTTTCTTCCATACTTTTCGGGTAAGGAGACCATATGAAAGCTGCCATCATTGTAGACACTGCTCTTCCCTTAGGCTTGATCGCTAATTCTGCTGCTGTACTTGGGGCCTCGCTTGGGGCATTGCATCCTGAAATTATCGGTGAGGACCTTGCCGACCTATCGGGGCGCAGACATGCGGGTATAACCGGCCTTCCAATTCCCATTCTTGGAGCAGATAAAGAACGACTTCGCAAGCTGGTAGACAGCGCGGAGCATGATGATGATATTGATTTTATTGCCTTTAACGATGTGGCACAACGATGCAAGAGCTATAAGGAGTATTCGGAATTATTGGCAACGGTCCCTTCGGATACACTTCGTTATCTTGCGCTTCTTGTTGTAGGAAAAAAACAAGCGGTTAACAGGCTTACCGGTTCTTTACCCTTGGCGAAGTGAGGTGAAACTTCCATAAGGAGGGCCATATGCAGCTGCAGCCTGCTGTTTTTGAAGGTATGGGTTACTCATTATTTACCTTGTTGATATAGCGATAGATAGTGGGTTCTGAACAGGCAAGTTGCTTCGCCGCCTCTTTTACCGCTCCTTTTACCATGAAAATTCCTTTCTGATTAAGGATGTCGACGACGTGCAGACGATCATCCTGCGATAATCGATCCGAGGGAATACCGTTTTCACTAAGATATTTGTCCAGTACACTACTAATTTCTTCGGCGGCTGAACCGTAAAAGCGTTCTTCCGCATTATCGACAATCGTACTGGAATCGTACGACGTATTCAGTTCTACGAGCTTATCCGGATGGCATAGCTTCAGTATATTTTCGCTTAACGCTTTATATCGTCTATCGTCGAAATTGATACAAAGAAGTCCTGCAATCTCATCTTTTTCATCCTTGATGAAAAGAGTGGAGGATCTTAAAATCCTTTGGTCCTTTGAAATGCCATTATAGTTTATCTTGTAATCTTCTTTTTTATACCGTTCTTCTGATATGACTTCGAGGCCAAAGTTCGTCATCGGCCCGCCGACGCTGCGATGGCTTACATGGCCATTTGCGATTGCCACAATGGAATTGATATGATCGTCGACATCATGAAGAACCACCTCATAGTCCGGTCCCAAAGCTTTACCCAGAAATTCGACAATGATGCTGTACTGCTTTTTCATGGCATCGTTCATAGTAGTGCCTGCTTTCTCTCATTCATTGTTTCTATGGAAGAATACTTTAATTCTACCATGCTGTTGGCGGAAGTACAACATGGCTAAAAATAAACGCTGTCGTTTTGGCGGGCACATGTTTTTTACCTCTCTTTCCACTATGGACGGTGGAAAGAGAGGTTATCGCTCAACCAATGCCGCCGTACAAAATACCAAGAATATAAATAAGAATTGTAAAACCGCAGAACACATATTTTGTCATAGGTTCGAACCATCTGCCGATTTTCTTTTTGCGGCCTGTCTGGGCTTGCTGACGTGCGAATCCCGGCCCGCAGACCCAGAAAAACATGATTCCGGAAAGCAATGCGCCTAGAGGTATAATATAAATTGATACAATATCCATCCATGTGCCCAACGTCGACCCATTCTCCAGGATGAGCCCTGCACTTGCACTTATTATTGCGACAACGGCAATTGCCGTACCTCTTGATACCTTAAATCGTTGTTGGATTGCTTCGACTGGGGTTTCAAGCAGGTTCATAAGCGAGCTGATCCCGGCAAAGAGTACTGCAACGAAAAAAATGATGGAAAATAGGTAGCCCATCGGCATCATCTTGAAGACATTCGGCATGGTGATGAACATCAATGGAGGTCCTGCTGTCGGATCGAGGTGGAAGACAAAGACTGCGGGAAGAATTACGATCGCGGCAAGCAGCGCAGCAATGGTATCGTAGAGGGCCACGTTTTTCGCGCAGCTGACGACATCTTCTGTATTCTTTAGATAGCTTCCGTACACTACCGTTCCGGATCCTGCAAGTGAAAGAGAGAAAAATGCCTGGCCGAGGGCGTATACCCAGGTTTTAGGTTTTGCAAGAAGTTCCCACTTAGGAATAAAAAGATACCTATAGCCTTCGATTGATCCGGGAAGCGTGAGGACTCGAATCGCTAGAAGAACAAAAAGAATGAAAAAGGTAGGCATCATGAATTTATTCACTTTTTCTATGCCTTTGGCAATTCCCATAAGCATAATTACAAAGGTTAAGGCCAGGCCGGTAAAATGCCAGCCGATACTTCCCAGCGGGCCTGCAATCTTGCCGAAATATGCGGCGCTGTCTGTTGTATTGATCACGGCTCCGGTAATAGATCCCACTACAAAACGTAGTATCCAACCAACGACGACCGCGTAGCCAATGGCGATACCGAGGGAGCCTATGACCGGTATAAGGCCCAAAAGCTCTCCGTGTTTTTTGCCTCTGCGTAGAAATGCCTTTTTGAAGGACCCCAATGGCCCTGTTCTCATTGCCCGACCGAAGGACATTTCTCCAATGACTCCCACCAGACCTATAACGATAATGGAAAGGCAGTAGGGTATGAGAAAAGCGGCTCCACCGAATTGCCCGATTCGGTAGGGAAACAGCCACAAATTTGCCATCCCGACGGCGGATCCGATACAGGCCAGAATAAAACCTATTCGTGTATTAAAGCTGTCACGGGTAATTTCTGCACTTTTGTCATCCATTCTTTTCTCCTTTTATTGTTTAAGAAGAAAGGCGGAACCGGAGCCTCCATTGAGAAAGCCCCGATTATTACTTTTATGTAAGAGGCTTAAGGCTTGCCTGAAAATGTCGCAAGACAGGAGGTTCCCAGGTGATTTTGTAGCCTTTTACCCTATTTGCCCTCTTCTTTATCTCGATTAATGCTTCTGCCATTACGTCGATATGGGCCTGAGTGTAGACCCTTCTGGGAATGGCGAGTCTGGTGAACTCAAATTCCGCGTGAAGTTGTTTACCGGTATCGGGATCGTTGCCAAGCATGTACGAGCCTATGTCGCATGTTCGAATACCGGCCTCTTTGTAGAGTTCCACGGCAAGCGCCTGACCAGGGAACTCATAATAGGGAATATGGGGCAACAAGGCCTTTGCATCTACAAAGATGCCGTGTCCCCCGGCCGGTGCCTGGTAGGTGATCCCCGCATCATCCAAGCGACTGGCGAGATATTCTATTTGCCCGATTCGGTAACGCAACTGATTTTCGTCGATTCCTTCGTAAAGGCCTATCGCAAGGCTTTCAAGATCCCGTCCCGAAAGACCTCCGTAGGTTATAAAGCCCTCGAACGATATGGTTCTCCCCTTGCAGGCCGAAAAAAGTTCGGCATCATCCTTTATACCAATAAGGCCTCCCATGTTTACAATGGCATCTTTTTTTGCACTCATGGTAAACATATCTGCATAGGAGAACATTTCATTGGTAATATCTTTAATCGAAGCATCACGATAACCATCTTCCCGCTTTTTGATGAAAAAGGCGTTTTCTGCAAAACGTGCTGCATCAATACAAAACTTGATATTATATTTCTTGCAAACCGATGCCGTTTCTCGGATGTTTTGCATCGATACCGGCTGCCCTCCTGCCGAATTGTTGGTAACGGTCATGACGACAAGCGCGACCTTTTCGGCTCCGTATTTTTTAATTAGTGATTCTAGCTTGTCAACGTCCATATTCCCTTTGAATGGTGCCCGTTTGGCAGGATCCATAGCATCGGAAACCACACAATCGATGGCCCTCGCTCCGGTAAGTTCGACGTGCGCTCTAGTTGTATCAAAATGCATGTTGGAAATCGAAAACTGGCCTTTTCCCATCAGAATGCCGAAAAGAACCTTTTCAGCTGCCCGCCCCTGATGGACCGGCTGGATGTATGCATAACCGGTGATATCCTGGGCTGCCTCGAGAAGTTTGTAATAGCTGGCACCGCCGGCATAGGCTTCGTCGCCTTTCATGACCCCGGCCCATTGTTCCTGACTCATTGCATTGGTACCGCTGTCGGTCAGTAGGTCGATATAGACATCTTTTCCTTTAAGATTGAAGAGGTTGTATTTTGCTTCAGCAATCCTTTGTTCCCGTTCTTCGGGGGTAAGCATCTTAATTGTTTCAACCATTTTGATTCTAAACGGTTCTGGTAAATATGTTATTGCCATAATGAACTCCAATGAAGATATGATGAAAATTAGTTTTTAGCAGCAATTGCTTCAATTTCTACCAAAGCATCTTTTGGTAATCGAGAAACTTCGACTGCAGAACGAGCGGGGACAGACTCTTGATCGAACATTTCCCGATATACTTCATTCATGCTTGTGAAATTTTTCATGTCGCTTAAAAATACCGTTGTTTTCACGACCCGATCCAAATCGAGTCCTCGTGCCTGCAGTACCTGTTTTACATTCTCTACGGATTGTTGTGTTTGGCCCTTTATCTCGGCAGACGCAAAGCAACCAGTAGCGGGATTGATCGGAAGTTGTCCCGATACGAAGATTAGGGTATCGGTTTCAACGGCCTGAGAGTAAGGGCCTATTGCGGGCGGAGCTTTTTCGGTTACAATTCGTTTTATCATATAAATCCTCCTGTTGATAAAATTTTATCTCTATAATATTTTTTTGTCAAATTAATAATAGAAAATTATCAAATTGAGTATATAATGTATGAATCTTGTGCATATAAATGCTGTTTTTGATTTTTGTGATAAAAATTTATTGTATTGCTTATTGTCCTACTATTGTTCCGCCCGTTTGTCTATGCAGCGCAATTTCTCCTGTTTGTGCATTCTCTCTGTCCGGGGGAAGCCTTCTTTGTTGCGGCTTCATCCCAAATGGTTTGTATTGCATGTAGAAATATTTCCGCACTGCGTTGGTCTTGGCCACTTTCTTCTGCTACTATGTCTGGCGGGGGGAGGTTGCCATTTCTGGTACGGTAATACACTACCCTTTCAAGGCAGTGAAGCGGGGCTGTGTCCTGTTCATCGGCAAGGAACGTTGCATCAAAACTCATCCAGTACGGTTGAACCTTGAAAAGCTGAAAAACTGCATATTGCATGGCACTGCTTACCGCTTGCTGGGGTTTTTCCGGGAATTCCACAGAGGAAAGAAGAGCAAAACGTGCTTTACGGTATCCTTCGAGGGTAAACGTTGCCAGCGTGAGTGAGTGGTCTTTTTTATCCAGATAAAGAGTCGGTGGATTCGTTACAAGATTGCCGCCAAGACAAATCCGAAGATACCTGTCGTTTTCTATTATTTGGCGCTTGCATCGACATTGATCAATAAGGCATTTGATATCAGATGATAGCGTGAGTTGTGAGGAACAGGCTCTGGCAATTTCTCCGTGAAAAAGCGTTTGGGGAAGTTTAGAAAATTCTCTGAGCAATAGAAAAGGCAGAGGAGAAGCAATAATCGCACTTTCTATTCCCTTTTCTTCATATTCCCGGCATGCCGCGGTACGGGCAAAAAAACGGATGTCGCCTTCGAAAAAAGAATCGAGTAGTACGACTTCACCCCAGCTCTGGAAACATGCGCCGTTGAAAAAAAGAAGCCCTAACATACAGCCTCCTCCCTCTCTCGCTTTTGCTTCCGCCGGTTTGCTGAAAAGCATTTCGTGGGAGTCCCGTATTTTGGCTATAAGGAAACCATCTCCCACTATTTTTTCCACTTCAAAGATGGTATAAAACCATGGATACGTAGTAAAATGCTCAAGTACAGCCTTTATGTTGAGGTCGACTTTAGGTGCGATGCGCCTTGCAAAAGCCCTGGTAGATTCTGGATCCGTCAAAATGCTTCCTACTCTTGCGGTCTGAAATACCCTTCTTTTTGTTTCTCCAGAAAAAGGCCCTGCGGCAAGGGAAAAACGCCTCCATTCACGGTCGATATCCTCACTTGTGGTCATAAGGTCGGCCAGGACCTCCAGAGCCGTTTGCATGTAGTATACACGGGCGGCGAATACTGTTTGAGTTGTTTCCATGATATGCTCTCCTTTTTTCGTCTATGATAAATAAAGCGAAAAAAAGCATGGATGATTGCATTAAGGAAAATTATTGAGAGATTTTTCTGATAGTGTCCGGAATCCTGGTGGTAATAAGAGGATACCTTTCGATTGGACCTACGAATCACCAGGATTCGGAACAGTGCCGAAATCCTTAAAAAGCTGGCTTGTCTGAATACCGCTATTTGCCTGATATTTACCGTCTGTATATTCGACATGATCTTCGGAAATCTGGTGATAGTAGATCTGACAAATCTCAACTGCGGGATAAATGACAATGGGTTGAACACAGAAAATTTCCAGTGTCCAATATCCCCGAAATCCGACATCACCGAAGCCTGCCGTGACATGGATGAACAGTCCCAGCCTTCCAACGGAAGAGCGCCCCTCAAGCATGGGGACAGCATGATGGGTTTCGGTATATTCGATGGTCCTTCCAAGGTATAACCTGCCAGGCTCCAGGGTAAGACCTTCCTGCGGAATGGTTATTTCGTCTGCAGGGTTATCACGCTTCATATCTAAAAGGCGATCTCGATAGACCACCAATTTGTTATGAAGCCGGAGATTGTAGCTATTCGGATTCAGCTGTCCTTCATTGTATGGTTCAATGATGATGTGCTTTCCGAGCTTTTTTTTGATTTCGTTTCCCGAGAGAATCATGTTGGCAGTGTAGCCGGATATGCTTTCGAGTACAAGCAGGAAATCTGCTCTTGCCGGCTGAGCTCTTTGTTGGTAGTTTTGAGGTATAATGGATCCTGTCGAATGCCTCGCCGAGGCCGGACATAATAGTGCCTATGTTCTCTGGAGCGCCTTGGATGGCTATTTTGGCAGTGATAGTTCTTCCGATTACCAAATTGCTTGCACCGAGGCAACGCTTCCGCAGCTTGCGGGCATGCCGGGAGCTCTTGAATTCCCCGGTTCAGAATGGGCCGATGCTATCTGGTATCCGGCCGATCGAGGCCGTGGTGTTATGCTTCGTTGCGTTGATGCACTTGATGTTGCTCCTCCCAGCACCGTGATACAGGGCCGTTTGTTACGTATGCCGGGGAAGGCGTGGTATCGAGATCCTTTTGGATGCTATCCTCTCCTTCGAAATTCGCAGCTTAGTGTGGATTTTGAGGATGAGGGAAGTTGGCTTGATGCTGCGGAGATTGCCATCTATCTCTCACGATATGATTATCGACTGCCCGAAAAGGGTTTCGGTCCAAAGCGTTTTACCGGTCTGAAATTGCTTCCGGGTGAGCAACGGATGCTTTTGATGCTGATGCTTGGTGGTGAGCACCCAGATAGAGGCCTGCGTTTTCTTTTTGACTGCGGCTTTATTGAAGAACATTGGCCTCTCTTTCTCAGTATGGCAAGGACACATCAAAGCAAGGATTTTCATCCGGAAGGTAATGTGTGGGACCATACTCTTGCCACGCTTGTGCACCGAAAGAAGGCGGATCCCGAGCTGGGGCTGGCTCTTTTACTCCATGACTGCGGAAAACCCTCTTCTCACCGGTCGGAAGGTAATCAATTTCACCGACATGCACAGATAGGAGCCGCTGTTGCGGTTCGTTTTCTTCGTTCGCTTGAGTTCGATGAAGAAGTGATCAGGCGTATTCGTTATCTGGTCGCAAATCATATGGTTCCCTCGTTTTTGTCTGCCTCTCCGCCTCCTGCGATTGCCGAAGTACTTGACCATGAACTCTTTCCCTTGCTTCTTGAACTTTTTCGCTGTGATATTTCTTCGTCATTTCGGGGACCCGAGCCCTATTATCAGGCGTGCAAGTTGTATCGTAATTGGAAAAGAAAGCGTAGGGTTTGATTTTTAGGCTAAGAGTACTTAACGTTTGTGTTAGAATACCATGATGTTTTTGTTAGATAATTATCGTTTCTCGCTTTTGGGCGCTGTTGGGATTAAGCGTCTTTATACTAAGATTTTTCCATGATTACGATTCTTTATATTGACGATGATCTGCATGACGGAGAGCTTGTTCATTCCATGCTGTTCGGTTACCGTGTAGTTCTTGCCAGAAACGGTACGGCTGGGCTTGAAGCCTATTATCGCTTTATGCCGGATATTGTCATTCTCGACATACTTTTGCCCGATATGAACGGCTTGGAATTGCTTGATCGCTTGCCTACCGGTTGTGAACAGCATCCCGAAATTATTGCCCTTTCAGGTGTCGCCGATCCTGGTCTTGCTCAGGAGGTTCGGCGGCGGGGTGTGAAGAAATTTTTGAGAAAACCTATAGAGAGTAAAATACTCAAAGGTGCCATCAACGAGTTGCTTAGAGGCAATGGTGCGGCGGGCCATGGGCAGCTGCAGGAACATCCTCCTGAATATGAGAACACCTTGAACGTGAAAAGCCCCGCATTTGCTTCGATTATTGGTTCTTCAAGGATAATTTCCCGGTTGAAGGATCGGGCACATCGTTATGCCCGCTGCTCTTTTCCTGTTCTCATCCTAGGCGAGAGCGGAACCGGTAAGGAGCTTTTCGCAAAGAGTATTCATGAACTTTCCAGACGATGCAAAGATCCTTTTATCGTTCTTAATTGTGCAGCACTCCCCGACACTTTGATCGAGTCGGAACTTTTCGGTACCGAAGCAGGGGCCTTCACCGGGGCGGTCAATCGGGCCGGAGGATTCGAGCTGGCAAACGGTGGAACCCTTTTCCTCGATGAGATCGGTGAGCTCTCGCCTTCCGGGCAGGCGAAACTCCTTCGTATCTTGGAAGAGAAGGTGGTATATAGACTTGGGTCAAGACGGGCTAGGAAAATCGATGTCCGTTTTGTTGCTGCCACGAATAAAGATCTCTTTTTGCGCGCCGAGGGAGGGATGTTTCGGAAGGATCTCTTCTATCGGATTTCCGGTCTCGAACTGCATATTCCCCCGCTTCGGGAACGGAAAGAAGATATAGAGGAACTTTCAGACACGATTCTTCGCAAAGGGGTTGAGGGGGCTGAGTCGAATAGGCATTATCGTCTTTCAGCGGGAGCCTTGGCACAACTCAGGGCTCATCATTGGCCGGGAAATGTAAGGGAACTGGAACACGTCCTTCATCGTGCCATGCTTCATAGCGATTCGGCAGTAATCGAAGCAGCCCATTTGGAAATTTCTCGTAATGGGAGGGGCTATGCTTCTTTGCCTATGGATGAAAAGCAACTCCCTCTTTTTTGACACAAATTCATCGCTATCGAATAATTCGTACTGCATTTCCCAATAAGACAGGATAACGATTGCCTTGTGCGTCTTCGGAATATCCAATATACGTACCGAAAACGAGAACCTTTGTATTTAATGGAATTTCAGTCGGACTTGTTTCTCGCGTTCTTCCTGCCGGGATCATATCAGCAAAACGATCACCTTCAAGCTGAACATAGCAACGGTACACTTCAACCGATTCCAATCCCTCCCATTCTCCTACGGTTAACTCTAAAAGGCCGATAAAGCCTTCTTCCGCAGGCTGGAGGATTTCTCGTGCCGATACCGTCCCATCGATGGCTAATGTTTGATTCTGATTAATCTCCGGTGGCTGTGAACTATTTACCGAAAGATAGAGCGTTTTCAGATCAATTTCGGGAGCTATCGTTTGGGCGTTGGAAAAAGAAATCGCAAAACAGAAAAGGAGAAGAAAAAAGGAAAAAAAATGGTGAAAGCTTCGTCTCATCATGATATTGTAGAACGTGGAAACGTGCCGGTCAAGGACTGCCCACTGTTTTGCTGATTGCTTCATAGGTTATTTGACAAACTATCAGTAACTTCATACTATAACGAGAAGAGAACGAAGATAGAGGGTTGCTCATGAATAATAACGATATTGTACCCGGATTCGATGATGAAAAAGACGATAGTCTTAAAATACGGCTGCAGAAGGTGGATGATGTTGAAGGGTGCCTGGTTCTCTATCTGACCGGCTATATTGATACCTACAATTCCAACTTCTTTCAGAAACGGGTAACGAAAGCAGTTGAGCACAATTTTACCAGGCTGATTTTCAACTGTGGCGGACTTAACTATGTTTCCAGTACCGGTATTGGATCTTTCACTGCTTTCCTTAAGGCGGTAAAGCCTCGAGGGGGGGATTTGGTTCTGCTGGAGATCCAGCCGAAGGTCTATGAGGTATTTCAGCTGCTTGGGTTCAGCCAGTTTTTCAATATTAAAGATAATCTAAATGAAGCCGTCGAATTCTTTTCTTCGGAAGGGAAGAGTGGTGCGACGGATGTCTTCCCCAAGATTTTCCAATGTCCTATTTGCAGTAAAAAGCTCAAGGCGACAAAATCCGGAAGATTCCGCTGTAGCGAATGTAAGACGATTCTTGCCATCGATAACGCGGGGCAAGTCTTTCTGGGATAGATGTGATGAACGCAGTGGAGCGTTACCTTCTAAATCTTGATCTGAATTATGAAGAGGTTGCTGCAAAAACCTATATTATTCATGAGCCCGAAAAGGGACTTGAGAATGTTGCGGTTATGCTTGATGAACCCTTGGTGATTGTGCAGGTTAAGGTGATGGATGTTCCGTCTTCCGGCCGGGAACGATTTTTCAGGACATTATTAAACCTCAACGCAACCGATTTGATCCATGGCGCCTACGGTGTCAACGGGGACGAGGTTATTCTGATAGACACCCTTCGTTCGGCTACCATGGATCTCGAAGAATTTCAGGCCTGTCTTGATGCGATCGGTCTGGCTCTTTCGCAGCATTACCGAATTCTGTCGGATTTCCGATAATATTCAGAAGGAGAATCGTAGATGGGGTTCTTCCAACGATTCAGACGAATGATTAAATCTAATCTGAACGAAATGATCAGCAAGGCCGAAGATCCGGAAAAAATGCTTGATCAGGTTATCGTCGATATGAATCGGCAGATGATCGAGTCGAAAAAAAGTGTTGCCGGTGCCATTGCCGATGAAAAGAAGCTTGAGCGCCAATTGAATCAAACCATTGCTGCCGCTAGGGAATGGGAAGAAAAAGCAAAGCTTGCGGTACGGGCAGGGAAAGACGATCTCGCTAAGGAAGCTCTTTTACGGAAGCAGGAGTATATGGGAGAGGCCGCCCAGTATCGGGAGCAACTTGAGGGACAGCATGACTCGGTGGAGAAGCTGAAGCAGAGCCTTCGCCAGCTTCAACAAAAAATCGACGAAGCCCAGAGAAAAAGAAATCTTCTGATTGCCAGGGCAAAGCGAGCCAAGGCTCAGCAAAAAATGCAGGAGACTATCAAGGGCATTAATCAGAACAGTGCCTTTGAAGCGTTTGATCGACTCAGCGAAAAGGTCGACCGTATGGAGGCCGAGAACGAAGCGTATGAAGAATTGGATGCCCCGGTCAAGGATGATTTGGAGCGTCAGTTTGAAGCCTTGGAAGACGGTAGCGGCACGAGCGCCGACCTGTTGCTGGAGGATCTTAAGCAGCGGATGAAGCATGAAGAACCATCGTAATAATAACTCTTTTCGTTTTGTCGCAGCGGGAATTGATAGTGGAATTCGTATGCGCCTAAAGGAGGCGACCATTATTGATTCCCGTTTCCGTTTGAAAGAAATCGATCATTTTACTATTCCTCTCGAATACGATGGTCCCGTTATTCTTTTTTCTACCTTTGGAGTTCTCAGCAGTCCTATGTTGAATGAAATTATGGAAAGGGGATTTCCATTGATTGTTTCGGGGCCTGCTTCTTCGCTGCTGCGGGCTTTTGAGTTGGGCGTTGCCGATTACCTGAGAGAGCCTTGGTCGGTAGAAGAGCTTTTGGCTCGCTGTGGTCGGATTGCCTCTCGTTTCCCCATTCCCGTCTCCGACGGTCTTTTGACCATTACGAGCGAGGGTATAACCGGTCCCGGCGGTAGTGTCGATCTCAGTGCAGCGGAAGGGAAGTTGCTTCGGCTGCTGTGTAGCGTACCGGGACGATTGGTTGGTAGGATGGAACTTGCATTAAGAGTAGGGCTTGAGAATAGGTCGAGAGCCTTGGATGTTCACATTTGTCATCTGCGGAAAAAGCTTGTTCAGGCCGTTCCTGCTTGGGCAAATGCGCATCGGGGCCCGATTATTTGTGAGCGGGCAAAGGGTTACCGGTTTATCCCCTCGTGACTGGGATAACCTGTGGATAATTTGTATAAGAATGTGGATGAGCGTATCATATGATCAATTTTTCTAGTAAAGCCGAGTATAGAAATATTAATAAAGGAGTAAGGAATTGGGGAATGTCCTTGTAATTTTTTTAATGATAAAGAATTACATGCCTATTATGGAATTTCTTGCTATATAGAAAATTTAATTTTAAACAGTAGATGTAGATATTGTTAGCTATAAACCAATGGAGTTTTTTGTGGATGCTTGTGGATAACCTGTTATTAATGTTGCTCGTCGCACGCTTGCGTGGTAGAGTTTGATGGTGAAGAAGATAATTCTTACGCCCTTTGTCCATTTGCTTTGGTTCCTCGTAGTGTTTATAGTGGTTTTTTTCTTTATTGTTACATATGGAACCGTAGTTTCTTCGCTTCCGGGAACCCCCAATCCATCCTTGTTTCCCATTGCTGCAGATGCACTCTGGGATGCTTTTCTTATTGCAATGCCACTTTCGCTTTTTCTGGTGATTTTTTTTATTCGCAGGCGCCGTAGTTTTCGTTTCCTTTCGGGAATCATAACGCTTGTTACCGCAACCTTGTTGTATGCAGCATGTTTTATTGCTCTGCAAACACTTATCGCTCCCTCTCAGATAAGAAATGACCGGGGACCTCGTCAACTCTTCGTCGAAGGAATGTTTCATCGATTCGGCGACGTATCGCTCTATCCCTTTACAGTGAAGGATGATGGTAGCCCCGGTGAAAGTCTTTTGATACGCCCCGGAGAAAACCCTTGTTTTTCTCTACAAAGCGGTTTTTCGTTACAGCGCAGTGGAGCAGGGGTTTCTCTGGTCGCTTCCGACGGATATCGGTTGTCGTCACCCATGGTTAATCCCGTGGTTGAGCCCTATATTGAGCCGCCTGCGATCGTCTTGCGGTTATCATATGACTTAGAAACCAGCCGTGACGTATTATTGCGCGCCCGAGAGGATGGGCTCATGTTCTTTCTTCTTATGATCGGGGTTCAGTGTTGGTTTTGTATTCAGAGCTGGGTCATTGTGCGGGCGGGTAGATGGCCGCTCATGAATGCCGTACTTGGCATTGGACTTTTTTGGCTCTTTCTACGTGCTCATTGGTTTTTTGTATCTGATCTCTGGTTGCGTTTTCTTGATTGGCTTCCCTCTTCTCTGCCCTATACGGCCATTACGGCAGGAGCCTTTTTCTTCCTTGCCTTACCCCTCTTTTTCTGGAATATTTTCAGCAGCGGGGAGGCAGCGGGTCATGAGTAAATCGGCAACGGGAAGGTGGCTTTTTGTACTTGTGCTGTTTTGGCTTATCGCTTTTGGAGTTGCTTTCGGGTACGCATTTTTTACCTTTCCTGCCGATCACATTCTGCCGCTTTTCCGGCTGCCATGGAGTTTTTATACCGGCTTTGATCTCTGGATTGATTTCTTACCCGCCGTTACCTCGGCCTCCATGCTGCTCTCGTTCTCTTTTTTCTTTCCCACAATAGCTTCTTCGAATTCCGGAAAGATAAGCTTTTTCGGACGTATCTTTCCAGGAGTAATGGCCTGGGGGATTGTTTTTACCCTGCTATATGTGATCGGGGCCGAGCTGATCCTTCCTTCCTTAACAGAACGGAGGGAAGATATTGCGTATCAGAGTGAGAGGGCCGGAGAATGGGCACGGCAGGGGGCTGCTGCGGAGGCTCTTGCCGATTTTTCCGAAGCATATGACGCTTATAAAAGAGCTCTCGCCATCGACCTTGATAATCCTCTTCTTGTCGAAGATCTGGAACGGGTTGAGGGGCAGATCCCCCTTGCCGAACAAGGCTCTCCTCCCTCTTTTATAGAAAGTAAAACCGGCCCGACGAGGCAGGAGCTTGAGATGCAGGCCTCCGATGCGCTTGTGCTTGCGAAAAAGGCCTATGAGGACGAGGATTATTTTACCGCCCATTATTGGGCACTTCTTGCCGCGAGATGGGATCCCGAGCAAAAACCTACGGCAATGGGGATAGCAGGACGTTCCTGGGAGGCTATTGGGAAACTTTCTCCCGGCCAACGGGATGAAGAACGGTTCGGTCGATTTGCCAAGAAAATTGCAGGATACCAGGCTCTCGAACAGGGTGATGTGATTGAAGCATATCAGACATTTCTTGAACTTGCTGGAGATTCTGAAGCAAAATCCGATCCCGATATTGTCGAATTTCTGGAGCGTAGTCGGGAGGCTGTCGCTGATGTTTCCTATTCGGCGGAATTGGCGATTCAGGCCGAAGCGATGCCTGGTGTTCCCGATCTTCTGTTCCGCGATTCTTCAAACGGTCCCTTTATTGCTGCGGGAAAGATGGTATCCATCGAGGGGAAATCCTTTCTGCTCCATTTGGAGCTACTGGCATTGGATGATGACGGAAAACAGTTAGTGCATATCACGGCCCCTGCCGCGCAGTTTCATGGAAAAACCCTTTTGCTCAGAGGCATTGATCCGAACAGTGGTAGGATTGTAGATATTCCAGAAGAACTCTTTGCGCAGAGGCGGCTCTACCGTGGTAATGGCTGGATGCTGGACCTTGATCGTGGCCTTCTGGCACTATCTTCCGATCAGCGTGAAATAGCCGATTTCGGGTCTCAAAGTCACGACTTGGGTGTGAGCAATGCCGCCGCGCTGTTTCGCTCCTCGATCCGTGAGAGCCGTCACGGATACTTTCGATTTCCCGGGCAGCTTGAGCTTCTCTTCCGCGGGTCTATGCCCTTTTTGTTCCTGAATATAATGATCTTTTCCGTAGGATTGGGCCATTTCTTCCGGTTTCGGGGGGAACGTATCCCTATTTTCGGCTTTCTTTTTGTTCCCTTCGTGCCTTTCCTGATGAAATGGGCCATTGATCTGTTCTCATATGCCATGAGGCTTGTAACGGCATTATTGCTATTTTCCGTTTCTTTTTCTCTTGCCTTTGCCGCAATGCTGGTTTTTCACGGGATAATGCTCTTCGTGGTTTTGCTTTTTTCTGCTGGTCAACGTGATGCCTGATATGCGAAGCTTTGGAAAAGGGGTTCACTTAGCCTTTGAACGTTATCCGATGGAAGTGTTGATCGGGCTGTTGCTTGGGGTCTTGATTGGCTGGGGTGTGTTCGGATCGGTTATCGGTGCTCTGTGTGGATACTTTTTTCGGGTTCTTCGCAGACAACTGGCGGCTGAACGTAAAGAATGTAATCATGAAGGATCAATCCCAAGGGGAGCGCTTGATGGCGAGGAGCAAGAGGCAAGAAGACGGGCCCTCGCCGAAGCGTATCGGGTTCTTGGGGTTGATTCGGATAGCGAGGTCGAAGCGATCAGAAAGGTGTACCGTTCGCTTGCTGCATCTTTTCACCCCGATGGTATGGTAGCTCTCACCGATGAGCAGCGAAGGGACGCTGAGGAAGCCTTTCTGCGTATCCGTTCCGCATGGGAGTGTATTGCCCGGGATAGGGGAGTCCGCCCCTAATCTGCGGCTCCATCCCGCTCTATTCTTGCTCCCAGGCTTTTCAGTCTTTCTGCAAGCTTCTCATATCCCCTTTCGATCTGATAAACGTTGTGGATAATGCTTTTCCCTTCGGCACAAAGGGCGGCGATGACCATTGCCATGCCTGCCCGGACATCGGGACTGACCAGCTCTCCGCCACGGAGACGGCAGGGCCCGCTGACTACGGCCCGATGAGGATCGCAAAGGATGATTCGTGCACCCATGCCGATGAGTTTATCGACAAAAAACATCCGAGATTCGAACATTTTTTCATGGATCAGAGTCGTCCCCTCCACCTGCGTCGCGACTACCGTTATAATACTGGTAAGGTCTGCGGGAAATCCCGGCCAGGGGGCATCATCAATCTTGGGGATCATACCTCCGAGATCAGGAACGACCTTGAGGGACTGGCCTCCGGGGATATGTATGGTAGAACCGTCGGTTTCCCAGTGAATGCCCAATTTTGCAAAGGCGAGACGGGTCATACGCAGATGTTTTGGATCGGCTTCTTCGATTTCCAGATCTCCTCTGGTAACAGCGGCCAGGCCGATGTATGATCCTGTTTCCATAAAATCAGCACCGATGCGAAAATTGGTACCTTGAAGTTTTTTTACGCCCTTTACATAGAGGATGTTCGAACCAATACCGGTAATATTGGCTCCCATGGTGTTGAGCATGTTGCAAAGGTCCTGAACGTGGGGCTCACTTGCCGCATTCGAGATGATCGTTTCGCCATCGGCCAGTACCGCCGCCATGATGGCATTTTCCGTAGCAGTTACCGATGCCTCGTCGAGAAATATATCTTCACCAACAAGTTTGTTGGCCGTGATTCTGAACATACCATCGACTTCGATGCGACCACCGAGAGCACTTAAGGCAAGAAAATGGCTGTCTAATCGTCTGCGCCCTATCACGTCACCGCCGGGCGGGGGTAGCTGCACTTTTCCCGTTCTGGCAAGTAGCGGACCCGCAAAGAGAATCGAGGCCCGTATGCTTTTGGCCATATCCGATGGTATTTCACTGGAGACAATATCGCTTGCCTTGATGTGATATACTCCCCTTTTCTCTTGTGTAACCGTCGCACCTAATTTTTCCGCAATCTCAAGCATGACCGAAACATCTTCGATGTCCGGGATATTGTGCAAAACAATCTCTTCCTCGGTCAGAAGAGAGGCCGCGATGCAGGGGAGCGCTGCGTTTTTATTCCCACTTGCCGTAATGCGGCCACCTATCGGATAACTTCCATCTATTGTATACGTGCTCATAACAAAAAGAATGTAGCCGACGTTGGCAAATTTAGCAAGGTGGCTTGCTACCTGACGATGATCCTGTACTGTGGCGCAACAAAAGGGTTTTTGCTAATGGCAATTTCCATTCTGCATAGGAGGCTTTCACTGTTTTTACATATCAATCGAAGGTCGAGAGGAACACTCTTGCCGGAACTGCTATCCAGAGAGAAGGGATTTTCCAGAATGGGAGGATAAATGATAGAGACAATCTCATCGCAATAATCCAGACCACTTTCGAGACTGTTTTCGTCAAGGGGTGTAAATATGCGCTTTAGAAGGTCATTGCTCTTCTGCAGTTCCACAGGCCGGGAGAGATACGGGGTAAGCTTTTGCGGGGTGCCGGTGAGGATTGCTTCTTCCACCAGGGAAAGGAAGGCATTGAGATTCCTTACTATATTTGTTGCCCCTGCTTCGCCGAAGTTTGTTCCATTCCAGCGATACCAGGTAAGGAAGGTTTCGTAACCGGTGCCTTCTTCGATCCCTTTGTGCCATTCTACGATGTCGAGAAGGCCGTCTTCATCAATATCTTCCACAAAGCTGCCGATGCTTACCGATCTGTGCATCGAAAAAAGCGAAAATTGATTGTAGCTTGAGAAGATCACCCATTCTATGGCTAAACCGTCGTGATTTTGAAACGCGGCTTCTACGGCATAGGGGTAGAGGGCGTTTTCCCGAAGATGAAAAGCCCTAAAACCATCGAGGACCATGCGCCCGCCGAAAGGAATTCGGTACATGGATATAAGCTTGCCCCTAATTTGAAAGTACACGGAAAGATAGTAGTTTACCGACTTTGCTTGGCTCTGGTAGAGCCTTTTTACATTTCCAAGATCACTCTGAAAGATAGACTGGCCATTCTGCTCCACCGTAAGAACGAAAGCGTCATCCTCTCCGTTTTGGTCTATGTCCTGAATAGCCAGCAGCGGCGTTCCGTTGTTCCTTCGCACCGGGGTGAATCGTTGGCCGGCAGCCTGAATAACAGAGAGCATCAACTGCTCTTTACTCATCGCTTTCGGAGGGGCTGCAGATTCTTCGCTCCGATCCGTGGACGCTTCCTGTTCCCTTGTCGCTTCTTGCTCTCCTTGTTGTGAGGAAGAAATCGTCCTTTCTCCCTCACGTTCCTTCGTCGCGGCATGTTCTGCCAGGCCTGTTTCGGCAGAGGAAGTGCTTGGGGGAGGCTGCTCTTTTATCGTTTTTGGCGTACTTCCACAACCAAGAAGCAGTATTCCCGTCAATACCAGCGAAAAAAAAAGTATCTTGGAAAACCGATTTTGAGGGCTCACGCCGCTATCCTATCAGTGTAGCCCCCTTTGCGCCATCACTTTTTTCGGGTATGATCCATTTCATGGCTGATGTACGTGATTACATTAGATTGTTTGATACGAACAATGTGCTTAAGTGGTTCTTTCTTATCATGCTCTGCGGCCTTGTCCTTGTCGGAGAGGCGGTTGTCCTTCTTTTTGCTGTAGATCGCTTTAGCCGTTATTATGTGCTTGCCTGCCTGACCGGAAGTGCCGTTATCGGACTGCTTTTGACCTGGCCGGCCGTGCATAGAATCGTAAAGCATATCAGGAAGGACATTGCAGAGGGGGAATTCCCCGAACATGATATGGAACGTCTCTTAGGGACCATTGCCTCGGGAATTTTCATGCTCATTCCCGGCTTTGTTACCGACTGTCTCGGACTTATTATCTTTTTCTTCGGTCTGCGTCGTCCCGTCGGTAAACTTATCATGATGAAAAACAGGGATCGACTCTTTCAGGCCTATGAGTATCTGAAACTTTACGATTAGCTATAGATTCCTTCGTCGCATTTTCTCGATGAACAGCAAAATTCCGTAAAGGATGTACCTTAAAAAGGAAAACCAGCGCCACGGTCGAATTATTACTGCGGGAATCCACCAACTGTTGCGTTCCCAGCTTTTATTTGAGATGCGTTGTCGTTTTCCGCTGAAAATCTTGAAGCAACCGTCACAGAAGAGACTGATACCGAAACCGAAGGACCTTTCGTGCCGTTTCAACCAGAGGGCTTTTCCCTTCAGCCCGTCGCCTGCCAGTAGGATGGTCGGCCCTGCTTTCTTGATTGCTGTGATCACATCCCTTTCAATATCTTTTCGAAAATAGCCGGCATAACGGCCGACCAGCCGAAGTCCGGGAAAGGAGTCTCTAACATTACCGAAGGCCTTCTGAAGGGCATCGGGGCGACTCCCTACCAGATAGAGTGTTCCTCCGATTTGTTCGATGGCACCAAGTAATTTGATGACGAAGGCAAAGGGATTGTGACGGTGGGGAACCGGGAGCTTGAGAAATCGTGCACCGGCAAGGATAGACTTCGATGTGGGAACGACAAGACTTGCCGTTCTAATCATATCCGCGTATTCACCTTTTCCCCGTGCCCTCATTAAGCCCCGAAAATCGAGAAATACTATCTGATGTTTACCATTGTCGGTTGCCAGTCTCCGTATTGTTTCTCCAAATCGTTCTTCATCAATATCATCTACGGGGACACCGAAAATTTGTATCCGGTTTTGATCGTTCATTGGACCAATCTCCATATATCACGCTCAGCCACAAGAGCCCTGATAGCTGCCAGGCCATAAATTGCGGCGGTTTCCGCCCTGAGGATGTTCCCGGAAAAAAAGAGCGGGCAAAAGCCGGCTTGTAAAAACATCTCGCTCTCTTTCGGGGAAAAGCCCCCCTCCGGCCCAACCGCTGCCGTTATTGAGCTGATCTCCCCAGAAAGATATCCATGAAGCGAACCGTTTGCAATAGGCCGTTCGTGAAAAAAGAGTTTAACCTCCCTTCCTCCACCCTGAGGTCTCGGCATCGGAGGATCTTCTATCACCTTTTTTAATGAACGGGGAAGCAATAGGGTTGTTCCTGTGGCTCCACTTTGTTGGATCGCTTCTCGGACGATTATTTCCCACCGTTTTTGTTTTTTTTCCGCTTCTCCGGGAGTAAATTGGGGCACCGAGCGGTCGGTAAGCACCGGTATGATGAAATCAGCCCCCGCTTCCGTTGCCTGTCGGATAACCTGATCCATCTTCTTCCCTTTTAAGATCGCCTGATAGAAGATAATCGGAGGAAAATCGGGGCCTTGTTCGGGAAGTTCACGAAAACACGCCTCCACTTCCCTTGCAGATGCCTCTTCCTCCCTCCTTAGGCTGAGGGTACAGGGGGTTTCCGATTCAAGAGTGATAAGATAGCGTTTGCCCCGGCTATCCTGGCCCGGAAATACCGCTCCCTGCGAGAGACGAAGCACCCGAAGCAGGTAATGGGCCCTCTCGGGGGCCGGGGAAAAACGCTTACCTGAGGCAAGCTTCGTCTCACTATCATCTAGAACGAAAGTACGCATAGGAAGAACCCTATCCAAAGATTTGGACTGATACGGTTCTGCTCCTCGGCCCGTCGAATTCGCAGAGATAGATCCCCTGCCAGGTCCCCAAGGGGAGAGCACCTTCGGTAATTGGTATTGTCTGCGAGAAGCCGAACATACTGGACTTGATATGCGCAGCGCTGTTTCCTTCCATGTGATGATAGGCGTCCTTCCAGGGGACTATCTTGTCCAGTTCAGCCATAATATCATGTTTGACCGCAGGATCGGCATTCTCGTTGATGGTGACGGCACAGGTGGTATGGGGAATATATACCATGCATATGCCGTTGCGCACCCCGCTTTCCTGCACGGCGGACGTTATCTTGTCGGTGATATCCACCATATCGCTTCTACCTGAGGTTTTGATGTTTAGAACTGTTTCCCATCTGTTCACTGTTTCTGCTCCTGAGCCAGCGTTCCCGTCGTTGGCTGAATTGCTCCGGTCTCCAGTAATGAAACGGCTTTTTTCAGCACCGGATCGTAATCAAGATCGTAGACCGGCGGCTGGTCCATTCTTCTGAACACCTCACCCCTGATCAGTCGCATCAGCAAATCGAAGGGGAGTGTTATTTCTTCTTCCTGCTGCAACCGTCTGGCAAAGGCTTTCTGTTCCTGTTCGCTGGGTTTGGGGTTTCCATTCACGAAATTTTCCACAAGATGCTCTTCGAAAAGTTTCTTGAGAGATGCATTTTCTTCGTCGTTAAGCTCCGGTTCTGCGATTTTCAGGTTCGGTTCGATCCCCGTTCCGTTGATGTTTACTCCGGATGGTGTGTAATAGCGACTGATGGTAAGCTTGAACCCTTCCCTGCCCAGAGGTACCACCGTCTGAACCAGCCCCTTTCCAAAGCTCGTATTTCCGATGAGATAGCCTCTCCCCGTATCTTTAAACGCCCCTGCGAGAATTTCCGATGCCGATGCAGATCCGCCATCTATCAGAATCGCTATCGGTACATCTGCGGCTACTTCCAACGATGAGGTTGCGTTAAAGACCTTGTTCTCTTCCGCAATCCTTCCCTTCGTGCTGACGATGGGGCCGGAGGAGAGAAACATATCGATGATATTAACCGCTGCATTCAGAAGCCCCCCTCCATTGCCTCTGACATCGATAATGAGAGAGTCGTACCCCTGGCTGTTGAGGGTCTTTAAGGCCTCTCTGACCCTCGGTTCGGTATAGGGGGAGAATTGAATGATGCGTATATAGCCGATCCTGCCGGGAATCATTGCTTCTTTTACCGTGGGAATTTCGATACTTGCGCGGGTGATTGTCACATCGAAAATGATATTCTTTCCCCGCAGTATGGTTACCGTTACATCGGTGCCGGGGAGCCCTTTCATCTTCCCCGAAGCATCGTCGGAGGTCATATTCTCCGTCGACTGGTCTCCGATCGCGATGATGTAGTCCCCGGAATGAATTCCCTTTCGGTATGCCGGGGTATCTTCGATTGGAGAGACGACCTTTATGAAAGGAAGATCCTCTTTCGTGGTATCAAGCTCTGGCCACTGATCGGGAATCTTCATGACCTTTCCTTTGTCCTTTTCATCGACGGGAACGGGTCGTGCAATATAGAGGCCGACCCCGCCGTATCGTCCGACCGTGGTATTGTTGTTCAGATCTTCCATGTCGTCTTCGGAGAGATAGTAGGACCATGGGTCGTCAAGGGTATCGAACATACCGTTCAGGGCCCCTTCGTAAAGCTGCTTCGGATCTACCTCGTCGACGTATGCCTGAAGAATGTACTGAAAGATATACTGAAATCTGGCAAGGTAGTTTTTCACCTCAACCGATGACGACGATTGTGCCGAAAGGGTGGGGGTGATGATTAAGAATAAGGAAAAGCTTACGGTAACGATGGCGACCATAAGCCAGGCGAGTCTATTTCGTATCTGTTTCATTGGAGTACCTCATCTTTTGTTATTCTCTAGGTTCCGTATAATTTGTCAAGTTATTGACGCCCCGGTGGCCTGCGGCGTACACTTTTTTCATGATTAAGAAACTTGTGCTTCTTCTCATCGTGCTCTGGGAAGCTTTTCGCGCCGTCGGACTCTTTTTTTCTGCCGTTGCGCTCCTTAACCCAACATACCGTACGGAAACAACACTACTTATGGGATGGCTTTTTTCCGGTTCTCTCACTGTTTTGGCGACCGAGGCCTTACTCCTTTTTCGTGGGCCGACGGCCCAAGGTGGTCGTATTTTACCCGGCATCGCCGCTCTCGGCAAGTTTGTCACGCTTTTGCCCGGCATTATGCTCTTTTTATTGCTTTCCGGAGTGGGACCCCAGCAGGATCAGACCCCGCTTCTGCTGTTTCCCTTTCGAACCATCATCGCTTTGGTGAGTTTTGTTGATTTGCTTTGCATCGGCTTTCTGTTATTATTACTGAAGGACGGGTCTGGTACATCTCGTCCCGATTCTGATTATCGTTTCACTGTTGTTGAGGAGGAATAGATGCGAATCTTGCCGATTGCAAGCGGTAAAGGAGGCGTCGGCAAATCTCTTGTCGCTGCGAATCTTTCCATTGCCCTCGCCCAGTCCGGAAAAAAAGTCGTTCTTGCTGATTTGGATCTGGGAGCTTCGAATTTGCATCTCATTCTCGGAGTGAGGGCCGTTCAGCAGGGCATTGGGACGTTTCTGACCAACGCTGAGATCGAATTTGAAGAGGTTATTCTTCCTACCGATTATCCAAATCTACGGTTTATCCCCGGAGATGCTGAAATTCCCGGTATGGCCAACCTGAAAAGTTCTCAAAAGGCAAAGTTGATTCGGAAACTTAGGACAATCGAAGCTGACTATATCATTATCGACCTGGGCGCCGGTACTAGCTACAATACGCTCGATTTTTTTCTTTCCAGTTCTCGAGGGATTATCGTCACCGCACCAACCTTGACGGCTACGCTGAATGCCTATCTTTTCCTGAAAAATTCCGTTTTCAGACTTATGAATGGAGCTTTCCGCAAGAGTAGTCCTGCAGGAAAGTATATTGAGAATCTTCAACGCGAGGGAACGCCGCTCCAGCGGGTGTACATCCCCCGATTATTGGAACGGATCATGGAAGAGGATCCTGACAGCTATAAAAATTTCGCCCGCAGCATGGCGAATTTCCACCCAATGCTGGTTCTCAATATGCTGGAGGACCCCGAGGACGGGAAAAAGGCGGCAAGAATCCGTCGTTCCTGTAAACAATACCTTGATGTAGATATGGAGCATCTGGGGGTGCTTTACTTTGACCATCTTCAGGAGATTGCTTTAGGAAGTCGAATTCCTATTGTCGCATATAAACCCCAGTCGGTTTTGAGCCAGGGGATTTATCGGATTGCCGATAAATTGATCCAGAAACAGGACGAGGGAGAAAGTCCTCTTGATCTGATGAGTCTTGAAGAGAGTTATCAGGTTGCCGAGATGGAGGCTGAGATCGATTTTGAAGCAAAGGTCCAGGATATGGAGAACCTTCTCCACTCCGGTGCCCTTACCCGGGGAGATCTGATTGATACGATTCGGTCTCAACAATATGAGATATCAACATTGAAAAAAGAGAATCAGCTGTTAAAATCAAAATTACTGAAAGCAGCGGAAAACGGTTTTCAGATATAACGAGGCCGCGGAAGTCATATGGAGCAGGGAAAGGGTTCGCTGAAGATTGAGATTAATGAAGGTGGTTTGAATGCAACGCTTGTTCTGACGGCCGACCCTGAAGGGGAGGTCTGGAGCCTCCCCAAAGTCCAGAATGTTCTCGAAGAAAAGGGCATCATCGAAGGGGTTTCCAAGGCGGCCGTGCAGGAGGCTTTGCAGGCTTTCGCCGAGGCCGAAGCGGGCATCTCTGTGCGTAAAGAGATTGCCCGGGGAACCGAACCGGAACCTGCCACGAGTGAATATTACGAGTGGAAAGAGCTTCCCCTTCCCGAGTCTCTGAAAACGCAGGCTGATCGTCTGTTCCTGGAATATGCTTTTCCCGATATCAAGATAAAACGAACCGAGAAGGTCAAGGTCCGAAAGAAGGTCCTGAAAAAATCAAAGCTTCTTTTTGTCGCTCCGAAGGAACAGATCGTTGAAGAATGGCAAAAAAAAATCGTTGAAGAACCAGCCCCGATAAATCCGAAGGTAGCGGCTACAGGCTATGTGGAACAAGGCGAGTATATAGCGGAACTGAGGGCGGGAGAGCCGGGTAAGGATGGTAGAAGTGTTTTGGGTAAGCCACTTTCCCCCGATCCTGCCAAGCCGATTCTTTTTTATCCCGGGAAAGGGGTAAAGGTCGATAGGAACGGACTCGTTGCCGAAAAAAGTGGTTTTTTTCGTCGTGGGAGCAACTGGGTCGAGGTATTTGATTTCCTTTCCCATAGCTGGGAGCTTTCGCTCTCAAAGGACAAGGCAACACTCCTTTTTGCCTTTACTCCTGGGCATCGGGAGGCTTCCATTCCCGAGCCTTCTCTGATTATTTCCAAGGCCGGCGAAGAGTTCGGGTTTTCCGTCGAACAGTTGAAGGGCCCCGATAAGCTTCGAGAGGTGATGACCAGGAGCGTGCAAACCGGGAAAGCGCTCGAACGCATCCCTTTGACGCGAGACCGGGATGCATTCTTTTCCGTTGAAGCCTCATCGGATAATCTGAAAGGGCTGCTTACCGTCGTAAAGGGAAGTGGTCGGGGGAAACCGCTGATCTTGAGGGACGTCGGTGCCGCCATCAAGGCCAGCGGCTTTTCCGGACTTGATTTTGGAAAAATACAGAACGACCTACTTGAGTTTTATCACGGCAACGGTATCGAGTTGCGTGATTACCTTCTGGCGGAAGGTGCTGCCCCTAGTCGGGGCGAGGATCGTTCCTTCGATTTTTCGGTTGATTTTCTTCCCGAGACCGAATATGAGGCCCTAAAGGTGGGGGAGAGCGGCTTCCCCTCGGAAGAGGCATATCCGATGAGTCAGGCTCGATCCCTTGCCAGGGTTGCAGAAGGGACGGTTGTCGGTGTGCTCTCGTCTGCGCAGGAAGGAAGCCCTGGAAAAGATGTGTACGGTAAGGTCATTCCCGGAATTCCCGGAATCGACCCTCATATCGAACTCCTGGAAAACGTCCGGATGGAAAAAGAGCGTTTTATCGCCGAGACGGCAGGGCTTCTTGAGGTTTTTGACGGCGCCGACGGTATTATCCTCAGGGTGAGACCCTATCGGGATGCAGAGGTAAAGATCGAGCTTTCGACCGATAAGATGGAAGCGTGGCTCACCATAGAACCCCCGGCGGGTAGCGGCACAAAGGCAAACAGAAGCGAGATCGATCAGGCTCTGAAAGAGGTCGGTATCGTAAAAGGAATTATTGAAGAAGCAATAACCGATGCCCTTGAGATCAGTGGAGCGGGAAGTCCTGTCCGAAGAAGCGTTGTTGCCAGGGGCAAGCGTCCGGATGATGCAGGGGGAAGCAGGATTGCTCTTATTGCCGATAGGGCCTCGGGCAAAGGGGTAACGATTACCCGATCCGGTAGGGCCGATTACCGAAATCAAGACCGTTTCGTATCGGTTAAAGCGGGGGCCCTTTTGGCTGAGATCCTTCCGAACGATCAGCCGGCAGAGGACGGATGGGATCTTACCGGGAAGCCTATTTCCGCTAAAGATGCCCCGGCCCTTGATATCGACATCGGTGAGAATATCAGGCAAGAAGAAGAGGGTAATCGTATAAAACTTTATGCGGCTTGTTCCGGTGAGTTTGTATACGAGAAAAAAAAGCTGGATATTCTCAAGGTCCATACGGTCTCCGGGGATGTTGATTTTTCTTCGGGCAATGTTAAATTCTCCGGTACCGTGGCGGTAAGCGGGAGTGTGCGAAGCGGTTTTTCGATCCTTGCCGAGGGACATGTAAAGGTTGCCGGTAATGCGGAGTCATCGCTTATATCATCGGGAGAAAGTATTACCATAGCGCAGGGAATCGTTGGCGGCGGTAAGGCCGTCATACGGGCAAAAAGCAGTATTGAGACAATTTTTGCAGAGCAGGCTACCCTTCTCGCCGTGGGGTCGGTTTCCATGAAGAATGCCTGTCTTCGATGTATGGTGAAGTGTAATGGACGGCTTCGTCTGGTGGGGGAAAAAGGCAATCTTATCGGCGGTGTGGTTCGTGCCAGGGAGGGGGTTATTGCCGCCAATATCGGAAATCCGAAGGGCTCCCGAACAGAGATCTCTTTTGGACAAGATTATCTGGTCATGGATCGTATCGAACTTGAAGAGCGTGAGGTGAAAAAGCTCCGCAACGCCCTTGCCAGAATCGATACTACCATGGCCAGCTTAGAAAAACAGGGAGACAAGGGGCGTCTTGAGATGGCGAGAAAAGAAAAACTTAAGATGATGAAGATGCTCGAAAAGCGAAGTATGTTGCTCTTTACCCTGCGTGAGAGATTCGAACAGCATTTCGATTCTTCGGTTGTTGTCCGGGGGACCGTCTACCCCGGAGTCGTTATAGAAAGTCACGGCCGTTACTGGAGCACCGAAACACCGAAAAAGGGGATTACCCTAATCTTCGATCAGGAAACCGGCCGAATTATCGAGGTTTCCGAAGCGGAGCCCAAGGAAGGGGAAAAATCTGCATGATATATATCAACTATCCGGAATGGATAAGCCCCCAAATTATTCCTGGTCTGCCGTTTCACTGGTACGGAATGATGTACCTGGTAGCCTTCGGTATCACCTATCTTTTATTCAATTATCAGCGAAAGCATGGAGAGATCGCGGTGAGCGAGGACCAGATGGCCGGCATTTTTTTCTGGGTTATTCTTGGCCTGCTCATTGGAGCGAGAATTGTTGCAACCCTAGTGTATGATACGAGCGGACAATACCTTAGACGTCCTTGGCTGATTTTCTGGCCCTTTGACGAACATATGCACCTTGTCGGACTTCAGGGCATGAGTTATCACGGCGGTCTTATCGGGGGTGTCGTTGCGGGCGTCCTCTACTGCAGAAAGGAAAAGATCAGTTTTTGGGCGGTCGCCGATACTGCGGTCGCCGGCATTCCTCTGGGATACACCTTTGGACGATTGGGCAACTTTATCAATGGTGAACTCTGGGGCCGTGTGACAGCTTCTCCCCTCGGGATGATATTCCCCCATGCTCCAGGTCTCTCTTCCCGTTACGAGTGGGTCCGCCGCATAGCCGATAGTGTAGGCATTGGCTATAGCCCTGGGAGCTTGGTGAACCTTCCCCGTCATCCGTCGCAGCTCTATGAGGCCTTTTTCGAAGGAGTTTTTTTGTGGCTCATCATCTGGTTTGTTTTTCGTAAGCGGAAACAGATTCAGGGTACTCTTCTTGGTGTCTATCTGATTGGGTATGGGATTATTCGTTTCTTTATTGAGTATTTTCGTCAACCCGATGCAGATATCGGTTTCCCTATTGCTCTTGGTCCCGATAGCCCTCCCTCTCTTTTCCTATCGCCGTTGAACATTTCCACAGGACAGATTTTCTGCTTCGCAATGATTCTTGCCGGTATTGCCGTTATTGTATTCAGAAGGCTTGTATCGTCCAGAAAAGCAGGATCGTGATCTCCTCTCTCATTGTATAGTTCTTTTTAGTTGACAGCGGCTCGACGGCTTTCTACTATGAGGTGTATGGAAACAATCATCCACTTCGATGCCGCCGAGTCGGCGCTTCGCCTGGACCGGGAAACGCTCCTCATGCTTTTGGACGCTTTTTTTTCGACAAGAGAGGACTATATCAAACCGATCAAAGGGGCGATAGAATCTCGGGATGCCGAAGCTTTGAGAAGTGAAGCGCACCGCCTCAAAGGGGCTGCCAATAATCTGCGGGTCACAAAGATCGGGACCCTGGCCCAAACTCTTGAAAAAAGTTCTTCGGATGCCGATCCCTCTTTACTTCTATCTACACTCGAACAGATAGAGGTCTCATTTTCTGCAGGAGAAAAAGAGCTGTCGGTCCTCAAGTCTGAGGTGTAAATATTTGAATACCTCCTGGTCGATTCTTTTTTCGTATCATCTCGGCTCGGAAGAATTCGAGTTAGGTGGCTTAAGCGGTGGTGCCACCTTTGCCGACGGAGTCCGCATCGTCGTTGAGCAGAGAAAACTTCCATTGGGAGAGCGTATTCTTTTCCATGCCGAGCCGGCTCCCGGGGGGGAGGGGCTTTTCCCTGTGGCCGAACGTTTGGAGCTTAGGTTACGGTGTTCCTCCTGTGAAGCGGTTTTTCTCAACGGCTATCAAAGCTGGACCGAGAGCAGGGAACTGGAGGCAGAGGTTTTCCCGTTTCGATTTCGGCGCTTGTTTCGTCCCTGGATCAATCACTACCTTCTCGACCGCTATGGTGATGCATGCTTTACCGGTCGTTCCTTTTCAAAAAAGCGATATCATGGATGTTCTTTTGCCACGCTTCGTAAAGGAAAGCAGGTGACATTGCTCGCCGGGATGATTGAGGATAGAGCCCTCTCTCGAATCGAGTGGAGATCGGAGCGCCGTGGTCGTGGATACTTGAGTTTTCTGCCCGAGCTCTCCAGTAATAAAATCAGTGGTGTTCGAACCTTGATGGATCTTGTTGTACTGACAGGAGAGGAAGAGGCCGTCTATGAAGGTTGGGCCTCGGCAGCCGACGGTTTCGGACCCGTGGAGCCTGGTGAGAGCCTGAGCGGTTGGACCAGCTGGTACGACCACTACGAAAAGGTGACGGAGGCGGATGTACTGAGAGTGCTTGATTCATGGCAGCGGCTTTCGCTTCCTCCCGGAGTTATCCAAATAGATGATGGATGGCAGCAGGCTGTCGGTGACTGGCTGCGTGTCAAGCCGACTTTTCCCCGCGGAATGGCCCCCCTCGCCGCCGATATTTCCAAGGCCGGGATGGAACCTGGGCTTTGGGTGGCGCCCTTTATTGCAGAGGGCTCTTCCCTGCTTTTTGCCGAGCATCGCGACTGGTTTCTCACCGATGACGCTGCAGAACCTCTTGCCGCGGGTAATAATCCTTTCAATTGGAGTGGCTATTTTTATGCCCTGAATATCTATCACCCTGAAGTGAAGACGTATCTTCGTACGCTCTTCTCGACAATTGTGAAACAGTGGGGCTTTCGTTTCCTTAAGCTTGATTTTCTTTATGCTGCGGCTCTTCGCCTGCCCGAAGGAAAGACCAGAGGAGAGGTGATGCGGGATGCCGTGGCGTTCCTTCGTGAGATCTCCGGTGAAGCCAAGCTCTTGGGCTGCGGGGTTCCTCTTGCTTCCGCAGCCGGGCTTGTTGAATATTGCAGAGTTGGGGCAGATGTGGCACTGCGCTGGGAAGACCGTCGGCTACGGGCCCTCGGTTATCCTGAGCGTGTTTCCACCCTCAATGCCTTACGCAGCACCATCTCCCGCAGGGGCTTGGACGGTCGGTTTTTTCTTAATGATCCCGATGTTTTTCTGCTCCGGGACTGGAATTCTGACCTGAATGAGCAGGAACGTTTTACCCTTTTCCTTTGCAATCATATATTTGGCTCTTTGCTTTTTACCAGCGACGATCCCGGCCGCTATGACGAGGCGACGCTTGCCCTGTTTCGGTCGGGATATCCTCTTCGAAAGAAGCATGGCCTTCGGATGAACCGGATAGGAGAGTGCTTCGAGATTGAATTCTCTATCGGTACCCTTTGCTATCTTGCCTTTATTAATCTTGAGAATCGACCTCATCATGTTACCTTGGCTTCCGGGCTGTACTATGCATATGGCGAAGGGTTTCGGCGGGAAGGCCCTCTTGACCTGCGTCCTCATCAATCGATCTGTTTTCTCGTTGTTGGTGAAACCGATTTTGCCGTTGCTGGTTCTACCGGCATGCTTTTCCCCGGTAGTGAAGTCGAAAGGATAGATGTGGATGGAGAGCACGTGACGCTTTCCCTTGCTCCCGGGACCCTATCCGAGGGGCTGCTCTTCTTTCGGGCCCCTCAGGGGGCCAGTGGTTGCAGTATCAATGGTATCGACATAGAGGCGGAAGAGAAGGTCGGCCTTCGTCTCTGTGTAGTTGAAAAACGTCTCCTATAGTATAGGGGAAATCCCTATAAAAACTCTCAAAAACGCCTTATTGTTTTCTAACCCAAGCCGTTGCATAGTAACATCAACCATTTCTCTGGTAAGGGGTGGAAGATGAAATACGGTACATACAGCGACACAGTTATCGATTCTGATGTGGATTTCAACGACAGCGATCCTCTCTCCCTCTATTTGAAACAAATTTCTGCTTATCCTCTGTTGACAAAAGAAGAGGAACTGATGATCGGAAGGGAAATCCAAGAGAGAAAACAAGAGTTGCTTGAGCTTGAGGAGCTCTTAGGCAAGGAAGAAATCGAGCGGAGTGCCTATCTTTTTAGAAAACGAACGATCGAAGCCGTACTTCGGAAAAGTAGGGATCGAATGATTACCAGCAACCTGCGGCTGGTTGTATCCATCGCTAAAAAATACCAACATCGTGGCTTGAGCTTTCTCGATTTGATCGATGAAGGAAATATCGGATTGATTGAGGCGGTGGAACGTTTCGATTACACCAAGCGCTGCAAATTTTCCACATATGGAACCTGGTGGATTCAGCAATCCGTTATCAAGGCGCTTGCGGATAAGGGGCGTACCATTCGTATTCCCATCCATGTTCTCAATATCATTCGCAAGCTTTTTTCGGTTACCAAGCATCTTACCCAGGAGCTCGGCCGCGATCCCTCCTCTGCAGAGATTGCCGCCTATATGGACCTTCCTGTGGAAAGGGTCGAAAGTATCCTTCAGTATTCCGGAGAGACGGCGAGTCTTGATGTAACCGTCGATGATGAGAATATTACAAGCCTTTCCGATCTTGTTTTCAGTGATGATTACATCGAACCTTTCGAGTCCGTTTTTCATGTGACCCTGAAGGATTTGCTTGATACTATCCTGGGCCAGCTCTCCGAGCGTGAGCAGACCATCATTAAACTGCGTTTCGGACTTGCCGATCGGACTCCTCTTACACTTGAGGAAATTGGCTCTATTCTCGGTATTACCCGGGAAAGGGTTCGACAAATCCAAAATAAGGCGATCGAGAAATTGCGCAGTATCGCTGCTATACAGGAGCTTGAAGAGATCGTATAGAAAGCCTCTTTTTTACTTTATACTCTGGCAATCCTAACAGCATGGCATTATACTTACGGATAAAGTCTGAAGGAGGATGGAAAAGATCTAATGACGAAGAAGGTACTAGTTGTTGACGACTCTCGGGCCATCCGCCGAAGTATAAGCTTCGTGCTTGAGCAGAACGGGTATGAGGTGCTTGAGGCGAGTGATGGAGTGGTGGGACTTGCGAAGCTTGAAGAAGGTACGGTTGAGCTTATCATTACCGATGTGAATATGCCGAACATGGATGGTATCACCTTTATTAAAAAGGTTCGGGAGTTAGATGCTTTTCGATTCGTACCCATCCTGGTGCTGACTACGGAATCTCAGAAATCCGTTATGGAAGACGGCAAAGCTGCGGGGGCCACCGGTTGGATTGTTAAGCCCTTTTCAACCGATAAACTGATGGCTGCCGTTCGGAGGGTTGCTGGCTGATCTACGGTATCATGTCAGCATGAACAGTGCAAAGGTTGTTATTACCACTCCTCCTGCGAACTCGAGGGCCGAGTGAATTCGATCGGTCCTCTTTGACCTTTCACCTAGTTTGATCAAAGATGCCCCTATGCTCTTTGCTGCAACTGCAATGATACTTAATGCCGTTCCCATGCCGACCGACATACAAAATACCGCAACAATACCGTAGGGAACGATGTCATATACAAGGGCGAAAGAAAGAATTAATGCCGCTCCGGGACAGGGAATGAGGCCCGAGCCTATGATGGTAATTACCGTCACACCCTTTTTTGCTGGTTTGTCCTCTTTTGCCATTAATGCTCTTATTGCCGATATCATTATCCAGAGACCGATACCAACCAGCAACAAAAAACTTCCTTTTTCAAGGGCAAGTCCTATCTTGTCCATTCCCGCCGAAATTGGCCCGGAGGAAAGGAAATAAAGAAATCCGACGATGGCGACGGCGCTGCTTGCGTGAAGAAAGGCAAAGCCCATTCCCGCCCCCAGGGCATCTCGTTTTCTATAGCGTCCCGAAGCAAAAAGAGCCGCCAGAATGGTCTTTCTGTGCCCTGGACCCAAGGCGTGAATAAAGCCATAGCCGAAGGCTATAAGCATGGTAAGGGCCATAACAGGGGCCGATGGGTGATCTTTCAGCTGCTTCATGGTATCGGACAATGCGGCATTTAACTGTTTCTGCATCGACGACAGGGTTTGCAGTGTTCCGCTCTCCACCGCCTTTTGTGGTTGCGAGCTTTGCTTCGATTCTGTAGGAGCCTTTTGCGTCGCAGTAAAGGGGTTTACTTGTTGTCCCCAGCTATTTGTGACGAAAATAATAATAAAAATAAAAGGGAATAGAACATACCGATGTCGGGTATTCATGGTTTTGGGTCCTATTTCGATACCTCAATATATAGCTCTTCGGGATAAACGGTTCCTGAATAATCGACCCCGTTTCTTCTTGCCGTACCCCCGGTCGGGTCGTAGATGATTGGTGCGTTTTTGTTCCGCAGAATTTTCCAATCAACGGAAAAAACACCGGGAGCACGGACGATAACAGAGTCCTTTTCCATCCATGCAATATCACAAAAAAAGGTATCGTCGAAGATGGAAATACGAAACTGTACAGGCTTCTTTTCATTGTTTATGGGAATAGCCATAGGGACAAAAAAGGTATAGCCAAGGCGATCATCCTTCATAAAGGCGCGGAAATCGGAAACCTTTTTAATATCGACTTGGGCTTCTCCGGTAGTGACGCTGATAAAGTAATGGTAGTTGGCCAGATTGCTGAAGGCTCCGGCCTCAATGGCTGAAATTTCATCTGCGGAAAAATTCTTATCCATATTACGATCGTAATCGAGAAGAATTTGAGCCGTAAAAAATTGATCAAAAAGCCATTCGACCCAGAATCCCTTCATACCTGCCTCGTCGAATTCAAGGGTGGTTTTACTATCGATGAACATATGCGGATGGGCAAATAGGGTACAGGGTATGAAAAGTGTGAACACAAAGAGGAACAAGGGAAGATGCCGCTTTTCTAATTTCATGAAGGCTATTCTATCCTGCTCCTTATCCCAGGCCAAGGATGATACCGCCCCGATACACAATAAAAGCGGCAATCCAGGCGAGGGTAAGCTGATATCCAAGAGAAAAGATCGACCATTTCCACGAGCCGACCTCTTTCACAAGGGTGACGAAAGCTACGATACAGGGCGTATAAAGCATGACGAAAATCAAAAAGGCGAAGCCGACCAACGGTGAATAAGCGTCTCTGAGTGCATCCCTGAGCTCGGTTCCCGACTCCTCTTTTCCCTCTTCGTTTCCAGCGGTAAAAAGGACGCCGAGGGTTGAAACGACGACCTCTTTTGCTACAAAACCAGTCATGAGACTGACATCCATGCGCCAATCAAAGCCAAGGGGCGCAAGCACCGGCTCGATAAAGGTCCCTGCCTTTCCTATGTAACTCTGCATCACCTGCTTACGCTTAAGCTCTCGCTGTAGAGCCTGGACCTCCTCCTGATGCCCCTGTTCCCGTTGCTCGGCGATCATCGTATCGTACTGCTTTTCCATTTCGGGCTGTTTCGGGTAATTTCCGAGGAACCAAATGATGATGGAGAAGATCAGCACAACGCCTCCCATTTTCTGGAGATAGTGCTTTGCCTTTTCCCACATATGGATCAATGCACTGCGAAAGGTTGGAATTCGATAAGGGGGGAGTTCCATCACAAAGGGATACTCTTCGCCACGGAAGAGTGTCTTTCGAAAAAGCCATCCCATACCAAAGGCAAAAAGGAAACTCAAAAAGTAGAGTATAAAAATCACATTGCCGGCGATATTGGGAAAAAAGGCGCCGGTAAACAGGATGTAAACCGGAAGTCGGGCGCTGCAGGTAATCAGGGGGGCAATTAAAATGGTTAGGATACGGTCTTTCTTGGACTCCAGAGTTCTAGCTGCCATGATGGCCGGTACACTACAGCCCACTCCCATGACCAGAGGAATGAAGCTTTTCCCATGAAGTCCGATCCTGTGCATGACCTTGTCCATGATAAAGGCGATTCTGGCCATGTATCCGGTGTCTTCAAGGATGGAGATTCCAAGAAAGAGGATGAGAATATTCGGAAGAAACACAAGAACGCCGCCGACCCCTGCAATAACTCCGTCGGTCAGCAGATCGCGAATCGCTCCCGGTGGCATGGTCGTACCGATCCAGTTGCCTAGTGCGGTTATCCCCGATTCGATCCAGGCCATGGGATAGGCTCCCAGCCCGAAGGTCGTCTGGAACAGTATCCACATAAAAAAGGCGAAGATAGGATATGCCAGAAAGCGGTTTGTGAGAACATCATCGATCTTTTCACTGATATTAATCCTATTTGCTTTCGGCTTGTTGACGGTTTCGTTCAGTGCTCCGATGATGAAGCCGTAACGTCGTTCACTAATGATCGTTGCCGCATCTTCTCCGTAGAGCTGTTCGATTTCCTTGCTCCGACTTTCCAGCTCTTTGAAGATCACATTATCATCGGGAGAATCTGCGGGAACACGTTCCCGCACCTTGCGGAGAATTTCATCGTCCCGTTCCAGTAGTTTCAATGCATACCAACGCGGGCTTATTCCCCGAAGATTAAAGGAACTTTTTTCCACAAGTTCGGCAAGGCTTTCGATAGCCGCCTCGATCTCCTTGCCGTAGTTAACGGAAACCTGGCGAGTCGCCGGGTGTTCTCCCTTTGCGACCCGGATTGCTTCGTCAAGGAGCTCACGGACCCCTTCTCCATTGCGGCCTACGGTAAAGCGAATGGGAATTCCGAAGAGCCTGCTGAGGGCTTCGGTATCGATAACCGTTCCCGATCGCTTTAACTCATCACTCATGTTAAAGGCCAACACCATGGGACGACCCATTTCCATAACCTGAACTCCGAGGTAGAGGTTTCGTTCCAGGTTGGTTGAATCGAGAACGTTGATGATGACATCTGCATCGCCCTTGATAATGACTTCTCTGGCGACCAGTTCCTCCATGGTGTAGGCAGATAGGCTGTAGGTCCCCGGGATATCGATCAAGGTAACGCGATCGTTTCCCCGTCGTATATTCCCCTCTTTGACGTCGACGGTGACCCCTCCCCAGTTCCCAACCTTTTGATTAGCGCCTGTTGCGGCATTAAAGATTGAGGTTTTTCCCGAGTTGGGATTTCCGGTCAGAGCAAAACGGAATGAGCCCATCAAAGGCTCCCCGCACATTCGCCTTCGGCTGCATGTATGTACTGATCCTTCGCCGGCTCAACTTCTATCATATCTGCTTCTTCGACTCGCAGCGAAACATTGCACCCTGCAACCAAAATTTCAACCGGATCTTTTAGGGGGGCGTATCTGATAATTGATATCGTTTCACCTCGGCGAAAACCCAATTCCATGAGTCTATTTTTGAGCCTTCCGCTTCCGTTTAATCTTGTTATGGTGACGATATCTCCCTGGCGATATTGACTGAGCGTTTTCTTCATAGGTACTAGTAAGATAAAGAGGTGCTGCTATCTATGTCAATCCTGTGTCCCTCTCCGGTGATTGACATGCCGAATTGTTTTATGCACGATACAAAAACGTTTCCGTCATATATGGGGAAGTCCTGTGAGAATCAGGCACAGTCGCGCTGCGGTGTTGAGAAGCTCGTAAAGTGCATGCTCTTAGTCCGAATGCCATGATGGGAAATAATCCGATTTTGTCGCGTCAGCAAAGGGAGATATGAATGATTTGCAAAACTCTGGTTACCGGTTTTCCTCGGATTGGGGAAAACAGAGAGCTGAAAAGGGCCCTCGAACACTATTGGTCGAAAACTGCTTCGCTTCAGGAGCTCCGCGCAACGGCTGCCGAGTTACGAAAACGGCATTGGCTGTTCCAAAAAAGACAAAACATCGACTTTATCAGCTCAAATGATTTCAGCTATTACGACAATATGCTTGACACCATTGTGATGCTGAATGCCGTTCCCGACCGCTTTTCCGGTATCGAGGATGAGACCGAGCGTTATTTTGCCATGGCAAGAGGGACGGCTGGAGCTTCAGCCATGACCATGTCCAAATGGTTTGATACGAACTATCACTATATCGTTCCTGAGCTTTCCGGGACGCTTGATTTTCGCCTTTGTCCCGGAAAAATCTTGACTGAGTATGCCGAAGCTAAGAAACTCGGGGTAAAAACAAAAATAAATGTGATAGGCCCCATTACCTTTATGGGCCTATCACGGGCTTCCAAAGGTGAAAACCCTTTCGGCTATGCGAGTCGCATCATACCGCTCTACAAAGAACTTTTGGCAAGGTGTGCGGAGCTGGATGATACCCTTTATATTCAGATGGAAGAGCCTTATCTTGTGAAGAATCCGACTGCGGAGGTTCTTGCTCTGCTTAAAGCGGCATATCAGGACCTGGCTTCCGTCAGCTCCAATATTCGGATTATCGTGACAAGCTACTTTGAGCACTCGAACGAGACAACGAAAATTCTTGCAGAAACTCCTATCTGGGGGCTGGGCCTTGATTTCGTCCACGGCCCTCAAAATATTCAGGGATTGAAATACGCAAAGGGTAAAAAAATTTTTGCCGGTGTTGTCGACGGACGCAATATTTGGAGGAATGATCTTGGTGCCTCTCTTTTTCTCCTTGAGAAAATCTCAGATATGGTCGGTAGGGAACAGGTCGTTGTTTCCACGAGTTGTTCTCTTCTCCATGTTCCTTATTCGCTTCAGAATGAGCCTGAAAGTGATATTAAGCAGCATCTTGCTTTCTGCTGTGAGAAGGTCGAAGAGTTGGCTTTGCTCGGTAGAGTCTTTCGGGGTGAGGTAGTATTGGATTCGGATAACATAGGTATGAAAACGGCCAGGAGCCGAACCCCCAGCACACAACACGATGGTCCGGCCGATATCGCGTTCGGAGAGCGAAAGGTGCGTGCCGGTGATTTTGCCGAGAGAAACGCCCTTCAGCGAAGGAAATTCCATTTGCCGAAACTTCCGACGACGACAATCGGCAGCTTTCCTCAGACTCAGGAATTAAGAAGGTTGAGACGGGATTTCAAAAAACGTGCTATATCGGAAGAGGCGTATGAACAGGGTATAAAGACCTATATTGATGACTGTATTGCATTTCAAGAGGAAATTGGCCTTGATGTTCTGGTTCATGGGGAGCCCGAGCGAAACGATATGGTTGAGTATTTCGGCGAAATGCTTAAGGGTTTCCATTTTACCGACAACGGATGGGTGCAAAGCTATGGGAGCCGCTGTGTAAAACCTCCTATCATATATGGCGATATCAGCCGGACGAAACCCATGACCGTACGCTGGATCAGTTATGCCCAGAGGCGAAGTAAAAAGCCGGTCAAGGGGATGCTGACCGGGCCTGTGACAATCCTCAACTGGTCTTTTGTCCGGGAAGATATCCCCCGCCCTCTTGTGGCGCGGCAGATTGCTGCTGCCTTATGTGAGGAAGTGGCGGATCTCCAGGCTGCCGGGATCTCGATCATCCAGGTCGACGAGGCTGCTTTTCGCGAAGGCTACCCCTTGCGCAAGGAGAATGTTTCCGCATATGAGCGGTGGGCGGTCGATAGTTTCCGTTTGGCTGTTTCTTCTGCGGCTAAAGAGACCCAAATCCACACACATATGTGCTATAGCGATTTTACCGACATTATAAAAACGATTGAGGCCATGGATGCCGATGTCATAACGATTGAAACGGCCAGGGGCGGCAATCGGCTCCTGGATGTGTTTGAACGGGAAGGCTACCACAATGAAATCGGTCCAGGCGTGTACGATATCCACTCCCCCCGCATCCCTTCGGAAGATGAATTTGAGAAGCAGATTTTTTCTCGTCTCGAGGTTCTTGATGGAAAACGCATGTGGATTAATCCCGACTGTGGCCTGAAAACACGAAGATGGGAAGAGGTTCGCCCTGCTTTGCAGCACATGGTATCCGCTACCCGAAACGTCAGGCTCACTCTGGAGAGAAACGAGACTTCTCTAACATAATAATATAGATTCTTCATCGTCCCTTGCTTGACAGAAATAGCAAGGGACGGTACTATGCAAATGTTAGGAATGCCTAATTAAGGAAGGACTGATGCACAATACCTTTGCAATGAAATTTGGGCTTGATAGAGGCCGGCGGCATATGTTTCACGGACATGGTCACAGAAATCACCACTGTCAGGAGATGGGCTCTGTGGTATTAAGTGGTGTGGATGCCGGAAGCTCTGTGCGCGTGGTATGTCTTTTCGGAGGCCAGGATGCCAAGCGCAAACTCCTCGATATGGGTCTTGTGCCCGGTGAACTCCTCAAGGTTGTTCAAAATGATAGCGACGGGCCGCTTTTACTGCAGGTACAAGGGAGTCGACTCATGATAGGGAGAGGTCTTGCTGATAAGATTCGTGTCGCTGCAGCATAGGTTGCATTTTTTTGAGAAGGTTTTTTTGTGGCAAATATTAGGCAATCCTAATATAAAGAACATTGCCTAACTATATCAAATGAAAATAGGGGGAAGTATGGGGCAGCTCAAGGAATTTCGAGCCGGTGATAACGGAACCGTTATTGGATTCGCTCCAGGTTCTGCACAATGGAAGAGTCGGCTTCTTGCGATGGGAATGACCGTAGGAACGGCGTTTCAGGTGGAGCGTGTAGCACCACTGGGGGATCCCGTGGAAATAATGGTTCGGGGCAGCCGGATCACACTTAGGAAGGGCGAAGCAGAAGCGCTTCTTGTTGAAAGGAGAGTATCATGAAACGAGTAGAAGGTGGTGCCTCGGTGAGCAATTTCACCATAGCTCTTGCCGGAAACCCGAATTGCGGAAAGACAACGCTTTTTAATGCTCTAACCGGTGGAAATCAACGGATAGGAAACTGGCCGGGCGTTACGGTTGAAAAAAAAGAGGGCTGGCTTTCCGGAAGTAAACAGCGAAAGGTGGTAGACCTTCCCGGTATTTACAGCCTGAATGCCGGTAGTGAAGATGAGAGGGTTGCACGCGACTATCTACTTTCGGGGGAAGCTGATCTTGTTGTCAACATAGTCGATGCCTCCCACCTTGAGCGAAATCTTTACTTAACCACGACCATCATGGAAATGGGTGTTCCTGTGGTTCTGTTCCTCAACATGATGGACCTTCTCGAGAAAGAAGGGAGTACCATCAATATTAAGGAACTGGAATCCGCTTTAGGAGTTCCTGTTGTTGCTGGTACCGCTACAGATAAGAAAAGTGTTGCCGAAGCGGTTGCACGGATTACCGAGCTCGTTGGGAACGTTCGCCCTTCGGATCATAAACCTGTCTATCCCAATGAGATAGAAGAGCTTATTTCGAAGTGGGAGAAGCAAGCCGGTGGCCGCTGGAATGCGTTGGCCCTTTATGAGGGAACTGCGCCTTCTGAGCTGCACGGACGGATTCCTACAGAAAAAATCGCTGCTGAGCGTGAAAAGATTTCATCGCTTCTGAAGGAAGAATCGGAAGTAATCTTAGCCGACAGCAGGTATGGTTTTATTCGTGGAGTCATTCATGATGTATTTCATGCACAGGAACGTCGAAGGAGTGTCTCCGAGCAAATTGATAAAGTCGTTTTGAATCGATTTCTTGGTATTCCGATTTTCCTTGTTGTAATGTACCTGATGTTTTGGCTTGCCATTTCCGTGGGCTCATCGTTTATCGATTTCTTCGATGTCTTATTTGGAACCATTTTTGTTGACGGATTTGGAGTGTTATTAGGTAGTATCGGCTCTCCGGATTGGGTCGTTAGTTTTCTGGCCGGAGGAGTTGGAGCCGGTATTCAAACGGTGGCAACCTTTGTTCCCGTGGTTTTCTTTATGTTCCTTGCTCTAAGCCTTCTTGAAGATTCAGGTTATATGGCCAGGGCCGCCTTTGTTATGGACCGCCTGATGCGGGCTCTCGGACTTCCCGGTAAGGCCTTTGTCCCGATGATCGTCGGTTTCGGATGTACGGTGCCTGCAATCCTGGCAACCAGGACCCTCGAAAACAAGCGGGACCGCTTTATGACGATCTTTATGGCGCCTTTTATGAGTTGTGGGGCGCGTCTGCCCGTGTATGCTCTCTTTGGTGCAGCTCTTTTTGGTGCTCATGCGGGAGCCATTGTGTTTTCGATTTATATTATCGGTGTTCTTTTGGCCGTTCTTACGGGCCTCTTTTTAAAGCATTCGCTTTTCAGGGGCGAACCTGGCTACTTTATCATGGAACTTCCTCCTTATCATGCTCCCCGTTTTAAGCATGTTATGATTCATACATGGACACGCTTGAAGGTTTTTCTTGCGAGAGCTGGAAAAGTGATTGTCATTGCCGTATTCCTCCTGGGTGTTCTCAATAGTCTTGGTACCGATGGTAGTTTTGGAAACGAGGATACCGAGAATTCGGTTCTTGCCGTTACCGGCAAGGCTATTACGCCTATATTCTCGCCGATGGGTATCAAAGAAGAAAGCTGGCCTGCAACCGTCGGACTTTTTACCGGTCTCTTTGCAAAGGAAGCGGTTGTTGGAACCCTCAATGGTCTTTACGGTCAGATAGCAGCGGCCGAAAACAATGTCGCTGGTGATGAAGGTGGGGAGGAAGAAGCCTTTAGCCTTGGTGCTGGTATTAAAGATTCTTTTGTTGCCTTGAAAGATGGAGTCCTTGGCATATCAGGTGGTATAGGCTCTATTGTCGGTGCTGATGTGATCAGTGGCGGGGATGAAGAAGCTGTTGCCGAAGCGGCGGAAGTTGATATTTCGATATTTTCTCTCATGCGGCGTGGTTTTACCCCTGTATCTGGATATGCTTATTTACTTTTTGTATTGATCTATTTCCCCTGTCTGGCAGCTTTTGGAGCGATCGTAAAAGAAATGGGGATTGGTTTAGGTATTCTTGAGGCTATTTATTTGACGGTTTCGGCTTGGGCTGTGGCTGTGTTCTACTATCAGATTGCTGAGGGCGGAAACTTCCTGTGGATGATTGTCTCGGCCGCAATCATGGTCGCCCAGTTCTTCGTGTTCAGGGCGATTGGCAACCGCAATAGGAAGAAAGAAGCGCTCCAATCTGCTTAATACATTGCTTCTCTCTAACGTAAGGCAGCCTGTGGGTGGATTCACTCACAGGCTGCCCACCCCCTTTGGGAAAAAGTTTGATGGAAAAAAGTGTCTATTCCCCTGATATGAGGACGTGGAGTGTTTGCTGATGAAGGTACTTGCTCACCATATCTATGAATACAAAAAGGGGCTTCGCAGCCTGGTGCTGCATACCCTGGATGCCTCATATGAAGCTGAGGCCGTTCGTCGTCTTGAGCGAAATAATATCAGCTATTTGATCAGAAGGGTAAATAAGCGGAAAATTAATATTTTTTTCGGTAACAAGGCCTGCGTTCATGTTGTAACAAGTTTCGGTGATAAACCTTTGAACGCTTTTACGCCAGAAGAAGATTTCATTTTGGGAATTATGCTTGGCTACAACAGGACCGAGCAGTGTAAGCGCTATCTGGCCAGAAAAGAGATTTTCGAAATAGAGGCTGAGACCGCCCGTGACCTATCATTTCTGCCTTCAGGATCATTGGAGAAAACCGGCTGATCAAAGCTGATTAACTGGTTTTCTGTGTCTTTCCAGTTATTTTTTTAATGATCTACCGGCTTCCTTTAGCTCTTGTTCAACAGTACCGAGAAGTTGTGTTATCTTTTTCTCCATCCCGATAAAAACCTCGCAGGTTTCGGGGCAAAGCTGGCTTCCTGCCGCTGCTTTTATCTCGGTGAAGGCTTCTCCTAATGGCCGAGGGGAGCGATATGGTCTATGGGTTGTGATAGCGTCGAAGGTATCTGCTACCGCAATGATTCTGGAGCCCAGGGGTATCTCCTTCCCTGCCAAACCATCGGGATAGCCCTTACCGTCCCATCGCTCATGATGATGCCTGATATAGAGTGCAATCTCCTGCAGAATGGGAATCTTGTGGACGATTTGATACCCTATGATCGAATGAGCCTTGATAAGCTCGTATTCATACGGCAAAAGCTTACCAGGTTTGTTTAGAATAAAATCGGGAATGCCCACCTTACCTATGTCGTGAAGATGTGCCGCAATATGCAAAGTGTCTATCCATTTTTGTGGAACATTCATCTCTTTTGCAATTTGCTCGCATAGTGCCGCAACTCTCCAGGAATGTTCGTAGGTGTAGGGATCCCGTGCGTTTAAAATCGTTACAATAACTTCCACCATCTCATGGAGGGTGATTTTATCTTCTGCTGTTGCCATGCAATCTCCTCTTGACGGTAATCATGCTTTTTTGTATAATTAGGCATAACTAATTAGATTACCTAAGACGAATAGTGTCAAGCGATAACGATCCGGGATGTTCGGATGGAAAGGAGTTTTTATGAGTAAGATTGCTATATTTTATGGCTCTACGACTGGAAATACAAAGGATGCCGCCGAGCGGATAAAAAATGCCTTTGGTGATGTGGAGTTGTTCGACATTGCCGATACTTCGGTTGAAAAGATGGAACAATTCGATGCCGTTGTCGTGGGAACCTCTACATGGGGTGCAGGAGATCTGCAGGATGATTGGGAGATGGCCATCGGAAAGCTTGGTGCTGTAAACCTGGCTGGGAAAAAGATGGCATTTTTTGGGCTCGGCGATCAGGAAAGCTATTCCGATACCTTTGTCGACGGGATGGGGCAACTTTATGATGCCTTTGCAAAAAAAGATGTAAGCTGCATCGGCCAGTGGCCGACCGACGGCTATGATTTTGAAGAATCCAGTGCGGTCAGGGACAATGCCTTTATCGGCCTTGCCCTGGACGAGGATAATCAGTCCGATCTAAGCGATGGACGCATCGCTTCATGGGCCGAACAGGTCAAAAAGGAGTTGTAAAAAACATATCACATGAGTTCTTTCGTTTGGGGTTGGTTGAGGGGCCGTTCGGTAACATGCTGAACGGCCCCGTTTTTTGGTAGAATCGGCCAGCTATTCGTTTATGACTTCGGCGCTATGCAGATTATCAATGTACATATTCTGGATTATGCTGTTTTCTCCAAGTCCATGGAGATAGACATCGACCGTAAAGCCTTCTTTGGTAAGAATGCTCTTCCAGGAATCATCCTCGTCCCCAGCCATATCGTTTGTTGCATGATCTCCTGCTACAACCATGAAGGGCATCAATGTCACCTTTGAGATATGATCACGATGCAGCAGATCGATAACATCGTCGAGTGCAGGATACCCTTCCACGGTTCCCACATATACGGGTAAACCCTTTCGCGCGAGCATGTACTGGAATGCTGCGTAGGCGCAGTTTGCTGGATGCTCGGTCCCATGTCCCATCAGCACCACGGCTTCTCCTGTTCCGAGGGAAGGCAACTGGGCTGAAACGGCATCGACTGCTTTCCAATAATTCTCCGTGGTGGAAAGGATCGGAGAGCCTATCGCTATCTTTTCGAATTTTCCAGAATAGCGACGTGCGACGGCGAGAACCTCGCCCGTGTATTCCTCTCCGGGAATGATGTGCAGGGGCTGGATAAGCACTTCCGAAAAGCCTTCTTTATACATCTTCTCCAAAGCCTCTGCGGGCGCGTCGACATGAATACCATCCCGTTTATCCAGAATACCAATGATAATATGGCTGGTAAAAGCGCGCCGTACCTCATATTCGGGGAAGGCCTCGGCAATCTTTTGTTCACAGGCATCAATGGTCACTGCCCGTGTTTCGGGATAGCTCGTACCGAAACTTATCACAAGAATTCCCTTTTTGCCGTTTGTGTTCATTGTCAGCTTTTCTCCTCCCGTGCTTGCACAAGCAGCAAGCATCAAACTCCCTGCGAGGGCAAGAGCCATGCAGGCTACTTTCCTCATGCTTTTGCTTTTCATCCTTTACTCCTTTCCATTGTATTTTCTTTAGAAGCTGCCGCGGATGCCGAGATAGAGAACCGGCCCTGCAAGAAGGTCCGAGAAGTCGTCTTGTACACCCGTAATATTGTCGACGCCTCCGAATAGTTCAAAATTATCTTTAAGGCTTTTTTCGAGATACACATCAAAGGTAACGAGGGTATGCTCGCTTCTTTCGTGAGGGCCTGTCACCGAAGTCGAGAACTTGGCCTTCAAGGCAAGAGGCTTCAGGAGGTAGTGCACAGATGCCCCTCCTGTATGGCTTGGTACAAGGTCGAGCTCTTCACCTGCGCTTCTATCGTAGGCAAAAAGATACCCATAACGTGCGGTCATGGAGAGGTCGCTTAGCACGTTCCAGTTCAAGGAAAGGTCGAAACCGCTTCTCGATGAACGATCGAGGTTTTCCTTGATGATGACCTGCCGTCCGTCGTCGTCGGCCCGGTCCGTGTAGTCATAGACGATTTCGTCGCTCAATTCGCTATGATATCCGGCGAATTGCAGCGTTACGTTTTCCCTGGTCCAATCCACACCGAGATTGAAGGAAACGGATCTTTCCGGATCCAGGTCGGGATTGCCGTATTTGTGATAGATATTGCCTGCGGAATCGAGATAGAGCTCGAGAAATGAGGGCGCACGGTAACCAAGCCCGACAGAGGGTAGGATTCTTATCCCGGGCCTAGGCACATACATGCCGGAGAGTTTTGGTGCGAAGAAGATGCCGTAATCGTTGCTGTACTCGCTCCGCAAGCCTGCGAGCAGGGAATAGCTGTCCTTCTTGTACTGTTCATCCTGCAATACCAGAGAAAAGGTATGGCGCTGGTGAACCGCATAGTCTCCGATATTGTACTTTTTGAGTCTGTCGTAACCGTAGGAACCGATCATCGTCAGCTCGTTCTGGTCTCCAAGCGGCTGAGTGTACTGGAGATCCCCGCTTAGATAGTGCTGATATTCGCTGCCGGAGTCGTTCCACTCGTCCAGAATGCTGCTGTATTGGGATTTATCCCGCTGGAAGTAGTTATGGTAGAGGTTTGCTTTGAGAAAGCCTTTCTTCTCTGTGGTAACATCATAGGCGATGTAGGAATTAAGCCTCTGGGTATCGATTCGGTCGAAGGCCCCTCCCGAGGAGATATTCTCCTTCTGGCGATGAAAGGAGTAGGCACTACCAAAGGCCAGGGTCCCTCCGGATGAAAGAACGATATCGGAATCAAGTCCTGCGTCTGCCCTGGTGGCGCCCGGATAGAGGGACTGGTCTTCATCGTCCAGATAGGGAAAGGCGTGTTCCGCCGACAGGGTAAGGCGGTTGGCGAAGGCCCCGATAGGAAGGTTTAGGTGGGCCAGGCCGCTTTGTTTGTTTGCCAATGATGTGTAAGCGGGATCGGAACTCTCCGAGATCGGTAGCAGGGCTCGGGTCGTGACCTGATAATCTCCCGATAGTTCGTAGTCCGGTTCCTTGGTGATGATGTTGATCACTCCGCCGATTGCCTCGGAACCGTACAGGGCCGACTGCGGACCTCGTATGATCTCAATCCGTTCAACATTATCCATGGCAATGGTATTCGCCACGATATTGGATGCCACCCTGCCGCTTACCCTTCGGCCGTCGATGAGAAAAAGAATCCTTTCCCCGTCCATACCCTGCATCTGGACATGGCTTCCCATTCCCGTTTCGGCAAACTGAAGGCCCGTTTCTCCCAGAACTCCTTCAAGAGTATCGGAACCGGAAGCCTCAATCTGATCCTCCGTGATCACCTCGGTCTGAATCGGCGAATCCTTCTGTTCTTTTTCGGTCCGCGTTCCCGCCACCACGATATTCAGCACAGGCAGTGCATCTGCTTCCTCTGTTTGCTCTTCTATTGTTTCTGCTTGTGCTTCGGCTGCTTCATCTTCTGGCTTTCCCTCCTGTTGCTGAGCGGAAAGGGCCGGGGGCCATGCAAAGGCCCCGGCAATGAGCAATACGACCGGTAAAAGCTGTCTTGTCATGGCCATCACTGAATTTTGGCGGTCTTGACCTTGTAGATGTATGTTCTGTTTGTACTATCCGACAAATATTCGGCATCCAGAATCTGCAACTTGTAGTAGGAACTCCCATCCCCACCGCGGACAATATAAACATTATTCGTAAAGTTGGAGAAGTTTGGACTCATCCGTTCCCACTCGGCATAGGCCCTGCCAAGACCGAAATTTACATCGACATGCGCTCCTACCTCTCCGAAAGCCCATGCGGTGGAGGGCGCTTGCCCGTCACGTTGCGGATCCTGCGGATAGCTGCTGTTATAGGCATAACCTGGGTAGGAGATGGCATTCCCCGTGGTTGGTTCAGAGGGATCTGAACTGTCTACTTTGTATTTACCATAGTAGGAATAATCTTTTCCGTCGTTTGAGTAGTCATTTGAATCATCGGCAAAGAGGGCTTGTGCCTCGGTGATGCTTATCGACTGGTCGAAGTTGCTTGTCTGGGCATAGACTACACCACCCTGGCCGCTGGAACTTAACGATGTTGCGGTTACCCCGCTGTTGGTCAGGATTTCCTTCTGGGCCGTGATCATAATCTCCCAGTTGGTGTTTGACCCTTCTGTAATAGTTGAAAGATCATCCCCTCCGGTAGCTTCCACCGGGTTTTCAGGATCTTCAAGGTCGATAAAAAGATAGGTATAGATCCATGTGTCAGAGGGCTTGTTCCGTTTCCCCTCATAGGTAATGGTGTCGCCGTCGGAGTCGGAACTTCCGGAACTATTAAGGTCGCAGCCAGCAAAGAACAGAAGGATTACCAAAAATGGCGTGATAGCCTTCCCTACGTTTTTCGTGTACACATGTTTTCGCATAGTCTCCTCCTCGTTTAATTGAATCACGGGGACAGAAAGACTACCTGGAAAAATCATAGATAGAGACCGGGCCGACAGTGAACCGGAATGGTAGGATTTTTCTGCGTCACACTCTTCCCCGAGATGCGCTTTGCATGGTGGTGGGCACCTTTCGTTTCAGAAAGGTCCTTTTTCAAGGCCGGATATCCTGACTCCCGGATTGGCCCTCGTTTCCGCCTTCCCGGCGTCCTGCGCCAGTGGCTTTGTAGAAACTTGGTACCCGGTTACAGTAGCGGGGTCTGTTCCGGATTTTCACCGGATTCCCCGAACCCAACACCATCTAAATATGTACGACAAAAGCATGACGGAAAAAATTCGATTGGTATAGTACTTTTTATTGCGAATTGGTATTTATTTCTTAGTGTTCCGAATCCTGGTGGTATGCATACCTTTTTGCCGGTAAAATCCTTGCTTTTATGTCGGTGCTTGTTTTTCCCCATAGTTTGACTTTCAATTGACTGCGGAAAAAAGAATTGTGTCGCTTTAATCACCAGGATTCGGAACAGTAGATATAGTAAGAAGCAGGGGGAGGCTGCCGCCGAAGCATTATCCGGCGGCGATACCCTTAGTAGTTTTCTTCTTTGCCGGTACTTTGGGAGACTCCCGCATCGTTGAAGGATGCCATTTCCGAAGCGATTTTGATTCCGAGATTGACCAGAAAGCCGCCGATAACCGCTCCCGTCCCTTCTCCCAGTCGCATATCCAGCTCCACAATCGCTTCGAGGCCCATGGCCTGGAGCATTACCGCGTGTCCTTTCACCTTTGATTTGTGGCCGGCGAATAGATAAGCCGAGACTTCATTGTCCATGAGCCAGGCCATATAGGCCCCGGCTGTTACCGGAAATCCGTCGATCATGCAGGCGCAGCCCTTCCCTTTAAGACCGAGGATAAAGCCTGCCATGGTAGCCAGCTCGAAGCCACCGACCTTGCGCATGATATCCTTTGCATCGGAAAAAGGGGCATGGCGTTCGATAGATTCGAGGATGACACGTCGTTTGTGATCGAGCATTTCGCTGCTGATGCCCGTTCCCTTGTCGATGATCGATTCGGCAGGTAGCCCCCCGGCAATTGCCATGGCCGCGGCGGTCGTCGTGTTGCTGATCCCCATATCACCGAGGGCGAGGATTTTGTAGCCCTCGGTAACCGCGTTTTCCGCTAGTTGTTTTCCATTCGCAAGGCAGATCTCAAGCTGGTCGGCGGTCATTGCTTCTATCTCGTGAAAGTTCCGGGTTCCGTATCCTGCCTTGCAGCCGATCACCTGGGAAAGATCGACGTCCGAGGCTATCCCTGCATCGACGATGAAAACATCGAATCCGCAGTGACGCGCAAGTACGTTGATCCCTGCACCGTTTTGGGTAAAATTGGCAACCATCTGCTTGGTGACCTCCTTGGGATACATGGAGACCCCTGCTTCATTGATGCCGTGGTCTGCGGCAATGACAAAGGCGCCCATTTTTCCCGATTCTGGAACGACCTTTCCCTGAATCTCCGCCATTTTGACGGCAAAGTCCTCCAGTTTCCCCAGGCTTCCCACCGGTTTGGTCAGTCCGTCAAGGTGCTTCCGGGCTGCTGTTCTGATCTGTTCGTTGTTCATGTCTTCTCCCGTTTCTCTGTTGTTTCATCCTGTCCGGTCGGACCGCTTTCGGCGGCAAGGAAACCGAGCAGTTGTCTATTGTTTTCTTCGCTTGAAATTCCTATCCGGTAGAACCCTGGCAGGTCAAAGGATGTACAGTCGCGCAGGGCGATGTCCGAGGCGGCAAGATGTTCACGGAACCGCCGTGCACGCGCTTTTGCTCCGGAGTACAGGAGGAAAAAGTTGGCCGTTCCAGGGAATATGCCGTAACCTAATGCTGCGGCTGCTGTCTCAAGGCTCTGCCGCTGTAGTCGGAGCCGTCGCCACTGTGTTTCAAAGACTTCCCGATGCTGTATGGCGGCAAGGCCTGCGGCAAGAGCCGGGGCGTTGATGCTCCACTCGGGGCGGGCGGCGCTAAGGGCCCTTGCAATCCGGTGAGGCGCGATACTATAGCCCAGTCTGAGTCCGGGAAGGGCAAAATCCTTTGTCATGGAACGCAGTACCACGATGTTTTCGGCCTCCGCGCAGTAGCGTCTGTTTTCATCGACAAAGTTCATGTACGCCTCGTCCACGACCAGGAGACCGCCGCAGCTGGAACAGGAGTCTGCTATCTCCTCGATGTCCCGTCTGTCGAGAAGGAGCCCTGTGGGGTTGTTGGGATTGCAGATCCATGTCAGCGCGGGCTTCAACTCACCAATGGTCCTGATAAGGGAAGGGATGGATAGCGTGAATCCTTCCTGCGGCTTCGCCCGGAAACTATCAATCCGTGCCCCCATGAGGGCACTGTTTTTTGCATACTCTTCGTAGGTTGGACCGACAACCAGCACGTTTCTTCCCCGTTCCAGGAGGCCAAAAGCGGTGAGAAAGATGGCCTGGCTCACCCCGTTGGTAAGCAGCAGGCGTTCGGGATCACAGCCGTGTAACCTTGCAAGCTCCCCGGCAAGTTGCCGGCCTCTTGTGTCGGGGTAGCGGTTCATCGGCGCGGCCGCAATGGCCGTGACAACCGGGTCTGGAAGGGGAAAGGGGTTGAGGCAGACCGAGAAATCAAAGGGCTTTGCCTCTCTTCCTCCGTGAGGTACCGTTTGAGATGTAAGAAGCTCGGGGCGTATCAGCGCCGCTTGTTCCGGTTTCCCGGCTTGGTGTTTTGCATCAGGAACCAAGGATCACCCCCGTACAGGCAAGGATACCGGCCAAAAGTAGAAGAAAAAGAAGGGCCGATCTTCGAACCAGCCTAATGCAACGGCGAATGTCGGCGGGTTTCGGAAGGCGACCTGTACTGTTTATGACGTAGTGCCCTCTTTTTTCCAGGCGTAAGCCTAAAATAGCGGCTGCGGCGCCCATGGTCCAGCCTGCGTTGGGGCTTTCGGTAGCATTCTGCCATGCAAAGAGGGACGCCAGGGATCTTTTCCTCCCGGCACCATTACCCTCCCCAGGGGCTGATCGTATCGGTATGATGCTTCCGGCCAAAATGATGAGCAAGGCCGTCACTCTGGCCGGGATAAAATTCAGAAGATCATCACAACGAGCCGCCCATTTACCTCCGAACTCGAAGTCTCCCGTGCGGTAGCCTATCATGGCATCGCTGGTATTGATATAGCGGAAGGCAAAGGCACCGGGAAGGCCCGCAAGAAGATAGTACAAAAGGGGTGAGGTAAAGCTGTCGGTAAGGTTCTCCGCAAGGGATTCGACCACCGCACCGCAGAGCTCCGACTCCTCCAGTTCGCTCGTGTTCCGACTGACAAGGTGAAAGGCTGTCAGCTTTCTCGCCGATGCAAGGTCCCCGGCTTCCAGCGCCCGTGCGATCTTGTCCCCCGTTCGCAGGAGGGTGGTGAGAGAAAAGCTCATTTTCAAAAAAACGATCGACAGAACCAACCTCGGCAGGATCGGAATCCTGTTTAGAAGAAGCAGGGGAAGGGAAAAGAGCAGGGCTCCACAGATGGTCATAAGGGCGCCGTAGGAAAAAAGAAGCCACTTCCCCTGTTTGGGCCGATGCTGCCAGAGGCGGGAAATGAGGCTTCCCATCCAGGCTACCGGATGAAAACGGTTGGGAGGATCGCCCCAAAGCAGGTCGTAAAGCAGGGCTCCCGCAAGAATCGGCAGGCAAAGGTTCATAGTCCGATGATTGCCTCCAGCTGCTTCATATCAATGGCCGCTTCCACCGCATCGGCCAGGGCCTCCAGTTCTTCTTCCCTCCTCTGGACAAGGCTTACAGGCTTGCCTTCAGGCTCCCAGCCCAGAGATGCGAGCCAGCCCCGTCTGAAAGCGGCCTCGTCGAAGAGACCGTGAAAGTAGGTTCCGATGATGCGGCCGTCCGGTGATACTGCACCGTCGCGCCCTCCTGAGCCGGTTGCAAGAAAAGGACCGGCCGACTCTCCCAGCGCGCTATGACCCATGTGGATTTCATAACCGCTGACCTTGTACCCTTTCATCGGAGCAAGGGTTCCCTTATCACTGCAGAGGGTCCCTGTCTCCTGGATCGTCTTCTTTTCCCGACTGAAGTAGGTGGTTACATCCAGCAGCCCAAGGCCCCGGAGGCTTCCGGCGCTGCCCTCCACCCCCTCTTTGTCGATGATCTGCCTTCCCAGCATCTGAAAGCCCCCGCAGATACCAATGACCGATGTTCCCTCTTCGACTTTGCGGCAAATAGCCTCGGCAAGGCCGCTCTGCCTGAGCCAGAGCAGATCTGCCATGGTGGTTTTGGTTCCCGGCAGGATGATTGCCGCAGGGTTACCCAGCTCTCTTGGATGTTCCACAAAACGAAGCTGTAGGCCCGGCTCCATGGTCAGGGCGTCGAAATCATCGTAATTGGAGATGTGGGGCAGAAGCATGACCGCTATCTCGGTACTTCCGGAGCCGAAAAAGCGGTGCTCTTCGAGAAACACCGAATCTTCCTGGGCGAGGGAGATCTCCTTCAGGTAGGGAACTACGCCCAGGGTCGGGACGCCTCCTGTCAGGTTCCGAAGCATATCGAGCCCCGGTTTGAGCAGTTCGACATCGCCCCGGAATTTATTGATGATAAAACCTTTGACCAGTTCCCGTTCCTCCGGCTCGAGAAGGGCAAGGGTGCCGTAAAGGAATGCGAAAACGCCGCCCCTGTCGATGTCGGCGGCCAGAAGAACCGGGGCCTGTAGATATCTTGCCACCCGCATGTTGACGATTTCGTGTTCCTTCAGATTGATCTCGGCGGGGCTGCCCGCTCCTTCGACGATAAGCAGGTCGTTCTCTTTCCCCGCCCTATCCAGAACCTCGGTGATGGTTTCCCACAACGCAGGCTTCGCCTTGTAATACTCACCTCCGCTTAGGCGTCGCCACGGCTTTCCCATCAGCACCACTTGGGAGCTGCTGTTACCCTCCGGCTTGAGCAGTACCGGGTTCATGGCTACCTCGGCATCCCGTTTTGCCGCGGTAGCCTGGAGGGCCTGGGCTCTGCCGATCTCCAGGCCTTCGCTGGTTACGAAAGAGTTGAGGGCCATGTTCTGGCTTTTAAAGGGAAAGACCCGAAGCCCCTTTCGCGCAAAGATTCGGCAAAAGGCGGCGACAAGGAGGCTTTTACCGACATTCGAGGATGTTCCCTGGATCATTAAGGTTCGTGACATAGTGTAGATCTAGTAGAGCCGAAATCTTCTCTTTCCTCAAGGAGTATTGTTTTTATTTTTGCACTATTTTTCGAAAAAGAAGGTCCCGATCCCTTTCCAAAGGGGCATGCCTCTTGCAAGGCTTTTTCTTGGAGCTATAATGAAGCCAACCATTCCAGGTGGCCAGAATCGGCAGAATAGGGAAGCAGGTGTGAGTCCTGCACTCGGCAAGAGAGCTGTAAACGGGGATGAACCTACCATCCGCCACAGGCGGAACGTCACTGCATCTGAAGGTGTGGGAAGGCGGTAGAAGTAAGATGATCCGTGAGTCAGAAGACCTGCCTGGGAAAACGGAGAGCATCCATGCTTTTGCACTTTTGCAGCTCTCCGGATCTTCCTGTCTCTGGTCCTCCTGTGTCTATCAGAGGAGGAACAATGGTTTTCGTTCGAAGGGCTCTCGCCGTTTTTCTTTTGTTTGTGTGCATGACATCTCTGCTTTTTGCCGGAGGGACGCAGGAGCCGGCATCCGACCGAAAGGTGGCCGGTAGTCCGCAGTCGGGGATGTCGATCTTGGGCGAGAGCGATGCGTCGGTACGCTTTCGGGAGGTTTCGGGCCGGATTGTCGAAATTCCCAAATTCCCCAAACGAACCGTCATCATGCACAATTCGATACTCGACCTCTGGTATATGGCCGGAGGAACAAGCCTTGCCCGCCTGAGGGGAGCAATCAATGTGCCCGCCGAGGCAAAAGATCTTCCCGTGCTTGGTTCCATTGCCAGTATCGATGTCGAAAAAATCATGAAACTGGAACCGGACTTGCTTATCTTTTCGGGAACAAGTGAATACCAGCGAAAAATCAGTGATTTTTTTGCCTCTGAAGGGGTGGCGAGCCTTGGGATCAATTATGAAAACTATGATGATTTTGGTCTCATCTTCGATCTCTTTACCAGGCTCAACGGCCGACGGGATCTCTACGAAGCGTATTTGATTCCGACGCAGGAAAAGGTTCAGTCCATTATCGATCGGGTACCGAAGGGCGTGCATCCAAAGGTGTGTATCCTCTTTGCTTCCACCAACTACGTGAAGGTGGAAACCGAGGAGACCGTGACCGGAGACTACTGCAAGCGTCTTGGAGCGGTGAATATCTATCGTGAATCGGCCTTCGAAGGAGCCGGTCGAGTCGACCTCAGTCTTGAATACATCCTCGAACAGGATCCTGATCTCATATTCGTCACCACCATGGGTGATGTGGAAAAGTGTACGGCCAGGATAGAAATGGAGGTTTCATCCAATCCTGTATGGGCTTCCCTTTCGGCTGTGAAAAACGGACGGTTTCATTATCTGGATAAGTCCTTTTCCATCTACAAGCCGAACCGCGCCTATCCCGAGGCATTTCAGAGGATTGCCGAACTCCTGTATCCTGGAACGGATTTCAGTCTCGGTTCCGGGGAGGGGAAGGCTGAGTGAGCCGTTTCGATATCAGGAGCCGTACCGGTTACCGTCTTGCAATCTTAGTACTTCTTCTCTGTCTGCTGTTTGCCGCCCTCCTTTTGGCGATCCGCTTCGGTTCTTCCGGTTTTACCTTCCGCCAGATCCTTCGGGCGCTTTTTATCGACACTACGTCGGTGGATCATCGCATCCTCATGATGGTGCGGATGCCGCGAGCCATTGCCGCCGCCCTGGTCGGTTTTTGTCTTGCCCTTTCCGGTACACTCCTGCAGGGGGTGATGCGCAATCCCCTTGCCTCACCGAATGTGATCGGGGTTTCCGCCGGGGCCGGGCTTGCGGCGGTCTGCATCTATATCCTTTTTCCCGGCCACTATTTCCTTGTGACGCCGGTGGCATTCGGCGGGGCCTTCCTGGCTGCTCTTTTGGTCTACCTGCTGGCCTGGAAGGGAGGAGCATCCCCGTTGCGTCTCGTCCTTTCGGGAATCGCCGTCTCCTCCTTTCTCGGCGCCGGAAGTAACGCCTTGATGATCTTCTTTCCCGATCGGGTTCAGCACGTGATCGGTTTTATGGTGGGAAATCTCTCTGCCGTCACCTGGCAGCAGGTCCGAATTCTGTGGCCCTACGCCTTCATAGGGTTTCTTTTTTCTATGCTCTTGGCGGATCGACTCAATATTCTGCTTCTCGGCGACGAGACGGCCAACAGCTTGGGCCTCAATGTCGAGGCCTCCCGCATGTTTTTCATGCTGATTGCCTCCCTCCTCGCCGCATCTGCGGTCAGTATTGTGGGACTCCTGGGCTTTGTGGGGCTGATCGTCCCTCATGTGGCGCGGCTTGTGATCGGGAATAACGCCCGTTACCTCATTCCCGCTTCAGCCCTTCTCGGAGCCGTTGTTGTTCTTCTCTGCGACACCCTCGGGCGGGTCATCCTTCGGCCTCAGGAGCTGCCGGTGGGTATCATCATGGCGATGTTGGGTGCACCCTTTTTCCTTTACCTGCTCAGGCAAAAGGGGGAGAAAATGGGAGGCGGCCATGGTCATTGAGGCTGATAAGCTTTGTCTTGGGTACGGCGGCAAACCGATTGTTAAAGATCTCTCTCTTTCCGTGCCTGCCGGCTCCTGGGCATCAATCATCGGTCCCAACGGCTGCGGGAAATCGACGCTTCTGAAGGCCCTTTCCCGCAACCTGAAGCCTGTTTCCGGTTCCGTTAGGGTTATGGACCGGCCCTTGGATAGTTACGGAGGACGGGGCCTTGCCCGAACCATGGCTTTTCTCGCCCAAACTCCTCAAATCCCCGATTATTTTTCCGTGAAGGAACTGGTGGGCTATGGCAGATATCCCCATACCGGATGGTTCGGCAGCTTTCGTCCCCGGGATCGGGAGGTGGTGGAACAGGCTCTGGAGGCAACGGACATGCTTGACTTTAGCGAGCGCGAGGTTGCAAGCCTTTCCGGTGGTGAACGCCAGCGGGCCTGGATTGCCATGGCCCTGGCTCAGGAGGCGGAACTCCTGCTTTTCGACGAGCCGACGACTCATCTCGATATTGCCTACCAGTTCCAGATCCTCGAGTTGATCGACAGGTTGCGAAGGGAGATGGGGCGGACGGTGGTGACGGTACTCCATGATCTCAACCAGGCGGCCCGTTACTCCGACCAGCTTTTTGTGATGAAAGACGGTAGGATTTTTGCTACCGGGGAACCCTCGGTGGTCCTTACCCCTCCGCTCCTTGGGGATGTCTTTTCCATCGATGTGCGGCTCCTGCAGGACGAGGAACATGATTGTCCCTTTGTCGTTCCTCTGGGAGGAAAACAGTGATGGAACACATTTCTTCCCTTGCCCTTCCCCGTTTCGTAATTGCGGGAGCATCTTCCGGCAGCGGAAAGAGTACGCTGACCCTGGCCCTGATTGAGGCACTTCACCGGCGCGGCTATCGACCTCTTCCCTGGAAAGTCGGGCCCGACTATATCGATCCCGGTCACCTCTCTGCAGCCGCAGGGCTTGCCTGCAGAAACCTCGATCCGGTGCTGATGGGCGAGGCGGGGATGGTTTCCTCTTTTATTGGACACTGCAATGAGGCCTGCCGAAAAGAGCCGAAAAGCCTTGCGGTTATAGAGGGGGTCATGGGACTTTTCGACGGCAGGGGCGGGCTTTCTTCCGAAGGCTCCACCGCCTCGGTTGCAAAAAGCCTCTCGGCTCCCGTGATTGTGGTCATCGATGCGGGAGCCGCCGCCCAGACCGCCGGGGCGGTTGCCCTGGGCATGCAGCAGTTCGATCCCGACTGCCCTGTTGCCGGTTTTATCGCCAACAGAATCGGATCGGATCGTCACTTTTCCATGGTTCGTCGGGCAGTGGAAGGGGCCACCGGTCTTCCTGTTCTGGGCTGGCTTCCGAAATCGTCCATGCCGTCCATGCCCGAACGCCACCTCGGTCTAGTCGCTGCCTGGGAGGAGGAGGGTCGGCAACGGCTTTCCTCGCTCCTGCGCATCCTCGGCGATGCTGCTGCCGAGCATATCGACCTGGATGCTCTGCTTGCCATCGCCGCTTCCGCTTCTTCTCTTACACCGATCCGGGGCGAAAGCGTCGATGGTATCGATATTTCGGGCAGCTCTGGTGGTAAGGCGGATAGGGCTGTAGCCGGGATCGGGACCGATACTCCTTCTCCTTGCATTGCCGTGGCAATGGACGATGCCTTTCACTTCTACTACCAGGACAACCTCGATATGCTGGAATCCTTGGGGGCCAGAATCGTCCCTTTTTCGCCTCTTTCGGCAAGCCGGCTTCCCGATGGCTGTGACGGTGTCTACATCGGCGGCGGTTATCCCGAGCTTCATGCAGAGCGACTTTCGGCAAACCGCACGATGATCGAATCGATTCGGGCCGCTTCTTTTGACAATATGCCCATCTACGCCGAATGCGGAGGGCTCATGTACCTTTGTCGGCGGCTGTTTGTCGGGGGAAAAGGGTATCCCATGGTCGGCCTCTTCGATACAGAGATCGAGATGGGCAACAAGCTGTCGGCCCTGGGCTACCACAAGGCCAGAACACTAAGGCCGAGTGTGATCGGTCCTGCGGGAATGGAGTTGGTGGGACACATTTACCGTTGGTCGAACATGGTGAAAGGTCCATCCGAAACCGAATGGCTTTTTCGGCTCGACAAGGAAGGAACGATAGGCTTTGACGGCCTTTCGGTGCGCAGGAGTACGGCCGCCTATCTCCATCTCCACTTTACCGGCGTTCCCGAACCTGCGCGACACCTTGTGGCGGCTTGCAGGGAATATCGGCAATCAAGGAGTAAGCACGATGAACAGTAGCAGAGGAAAGGCGATTACCGAAGAGAGTTTCCGCATCATCAGAAGCAGGCTTGGGGATTTTTCCGCAGGCGATGATGTGACGGAAATCGTGATCCGTATTGCCCATACCACCGGCGATGTGGAGTTTGGAAAGAGCTGTCATGTGCCTGAGCTTTCCGTGAAGCGGGGAATAGAAGCGATATCTTCGGGCTGCCCCATTGTCACCGATGTGGAGATGGTGCGGACGGGAATTCGTGCTGCTTTGGCAGAGAAACTGGGATGCCGTGTACACTGTTTTCTTAACGATACCAAGGTGATTGACGGGACCCGGCAGAGCGGAGAGACCCGATCGGCCCTGGGAATGCGGCAGGCGGCAGAACATTCTCTTTTGAACGGAGCCGTGGTTGCCATCGGCAATGCTCCAACCGCCCTTTTTGCGCTCCTTTCGATGATAGAATCGGGCCGGGTGAAACCGGCGCTTGTGGTCGGTATTCCGGTGGGCTTTGTCGGGGCCCTCGAGTCGAAACAGGCCCTTTACGATTCCGGTTATCCATGCATTACCAATCTGAGCGAACGTGGTGGAAGTCCTATTGCCGCGGCCATCGTGAACGGATTGCTTTTTCTTGCCGAACAAAGGGCGGAACAGAGGGGCTGAGCATGGCACAGTGGTACGATCAGGAGTTGGGGAAGGTCTCGGGCATGCGTCTGGGGATCACCACCGGCAGCTGCGCCCAGGCAGCGGCCAGGGCCGCCCTTGAATTCCTTCTCGGTATCTTTGCGGATAAGCGGGTCGAAATCACCCTTCCGAAAGGCCACAGGCGCTACAGCGGCAGGCAGATTCTTGTTCCCGTAGAGAGCATAGGGGCGACATCCGACGGAACAGGGGCCGAGGCTCTGGTGCGCAAGGATTCGGGGGATGATCCCGACATCACCGACGGCATACTGATCGGTGCCAGGGTTCGTCTAAAAGAAGGGAACGGGGTCGAAATCGACGGCGCAGAAGGGGTTGGGCGCATTACCCGACCGGGGCTTGCCGGCAAGGTGGGAGAGGCAGCTATTAATCCGATTCCCCGAAGGATGATACGAGAGGAGCTTTTACCATTGCTGCCAGAGGGAAAGGGCTGTCGGGTCGAAATCTTCGTTCCCGAAGGGATTGCCCTGGCCGAGAAGACATGGAACCCCCGGATTGGCATTCTGGGCGGGATTTCGATCATCGGAACCAAGGGGGTGGTCGAGCCCAAGTCGGAGGAGGCCTACAAGGCCTCCATCAACCGGGTGATCCACAGTTATCTGAAAAGCGGGATGAGCCGTTTGATTATCACCCCAGGCTATGTGGGGGAGGCCTTTCTCTCTTCCAGGGGCATCGCGTTGGACCGGGTGGTTACCGTGGGGGATCATGTGGGCCATGCCCTGCTCCGCGGGGCCGACCATGGGGCAAAGGAACTCCTTCTGGTCGGGCACATCGGAAAGCTGACAAAGATCGCTGTTGCCATGTTCAATACCCACTGGAGCAGCGGGGATGCCAGGCTCGAGGTGATCGCTGCCTATGCAGGCGCCGCTGGTGCCTCGGCCGAGAAGGTCCGCAGGCTCTTGTCGTTGAGCCTTGCCGAAGAGGCGGTTGCCTTAATACACGACTGGGGCCTCGATGAAATTTGGAACGCTATTGCCCGCCGGGCTGCCGAGCGGACGGAGAAACTGGTGGAGGGGCGTTGTACGATCGGCGTCGTGCTTCTCGATTTGAAAGGACATTCCCTGGGCTCCTGGCCAAAAGAGCGGGTGGAAGGATGGCTGAAATGATCCATATCATCGGAACGGGACCCGGAGATGGGCGTTACACCCTCGACCTGGCCCGTGAAACCATAAAAACGTGCACGGTTTTTGCCGGATTTCGGAGCCACGCCCTCCGCTTCATCCCCCCCTCAAGCCCTTTTGTCGATCTCTCCTCCGACGGAGGAGTTGGCATCTATTCTGGGCTGGATGAGATAGATCGCCTGCGTCTTGGGGGGGAAGACGAGATCGGTATCCTGGTATCCGGGGACCCCGGCTTCCATAGCCTGCTTCCCCTGGTCCGCTCCCGTTACCCTCAGTGGGAGCTCCGCATCGTTCCCGGCCTAAGCGCCTTTCAGGTTGCCTGTGCAAAGATCGGCATTCCCTGGCAGGAGCTGGAACTGGTATCCCTCCACGGCAGCGGAGGCGAGGATATCGCATCCTTTGTCCGCAGATTTGTTTCCCATCCCCCTTCGGGGATGAGCGGATTTGTCGTCCTCACCGCAGGCCCCCGTGGCGACCGGGATCTTGCCGAGAGGATTATTGTAGAGGAGCCTCGTTTTCGTGGATTCAAGGCGTGGTTCTGTTGGGACATCGGCGAAGATGGTGAATCGATCGCCTATTGTCGCCTGGATGCCGTTCAGGAAGGTGGACGGCTGTGTACGATCATTATGCATAGAATGGAAGAGGAGTCAGTGTGAAGGTCTATTTTATCGGTGCGGGACCCGGGGATCCCGAACTCATCACCCTCCGGGGACGTCGACTCATCGAAGAGGCTGAGATTGTCATGTATGCCGGCTCCCTGGTGAATCCCAAGCTGCTTGACTGGGCGCTGCCCGAAGCCGAGATATATGACACCAGTTCCATGGACCTCGATGCCATATGTGCCGTTTTCAAGAAGAGAGCCGGCCACACAGGAAGCATCGCCCGGCTCCATACCGGAGACCCCTCTCTCTACGGTGCCATCGGTGAGCAGATTCGATTCTGCCGGGCCGAACGGATTTCCTGGGAGGTTGTCCCCGGTGTCAGTTCTTTTTCCGCATCGGCGGCGGCCCTGGGCCGGGAGCTGACCCTTCCCGGGATAAGCCAGACGGTGATTCTTTCCAGACGGCAGGGACGTACCCCTGTGCCCGAACCCCAGAGGCTCCGGGCCCTTGCCCAGTCGCAAAGCACCCTGGTGCTTTTTCTCAGTGCCTCCATGGTAAAAGAAGCGATGGAAGAGATTGCTCCCTTCTACGGTACCGACACCCCCGCTGCAGCGGTTTACCGGGCAAGCTGGCCGGACCAGCGGATCATCGAGGGAACCATTTCCACCCTTGCCGGGCTCATGCAAGAGGCGGGAATCGACAGGCAGGCCATCATCCTTGTCGGCGATGTGCTGAACCCCGGAAGCTTTGAGGCCTCCAAGCTCTACGATGCGAATTTTTCTCACGGGTTTCGAAGCGGCCGGGAAACTACAGGAGGTGAAGCGTGAAACTGGCTGCCCTCTGTATAAACGAAGCAGGGAAGAACGCTGCAGCCCTCCTTGCCGGGCAGATGCCCGATCTGTCTGTTGTTGATTGCAGTCGACCAGGCAGTCTCGCAGAAGAGAGTGCACGGCTCTTTCCCCTTTACGAGGGGCTCATTTTTTTCTCTGCGGTGGGGATCGCCGTCAGGATGATTTCCGGTTTTCTCCGGGATAAATATCACGATCCTGCGGTGGTGGTCGTCGATAACGGTTGCCGTAATGCGGTGAGCCTCCTTTCCGGACACGAGGGCGGTGCAAACCGACTCTGTTGGGAGGTCTCCCGGATCCTGGGCTGTCGCCCCGTTGTGAGTACCGCTACCGAGGCCCGGCGCTCGATTGTACTCGGTATTGGAACCCGCAAGGATATCGCTGCATCTACTGTGGCAGAGGCCGTCACCACCGCCCTTATGGAGGCCGGCCTCTCTCTGTCGGATGTCAGAATTGCAGCCACTATCGGTAAAAAATGTCTGGAACCTGGCCTCCTCGAGGCTCTCGCCGACCTCGACATTCCCCTTAGCCGGGTAAGTGCCCGGGAGATCAGCCGCTTCTCCGGCGCCTTTCTCCCCAGTGCCGCCGCCCGGCACATCGGCATTCCCGCCGTGGCAGAGCCCTGCGCCTTGCTTGCCGCCAGGCAAGGTTCCTTAATCGCCCCCCTGTATCGTCGAGACGGGGTGACGGTTGCGATTGCCCGGGAGCGGATAGGCCCCCTTTCCATTTCCGACGAGCTGTCCGCTTCGGCTGATTTGCCGCAAGTGTCAGAATCGATCAATAGTGTCAATGGAGGGAGCGCCGGGGAGCATGCGGGGGGCGAGGCTGAAGGGCTGCCCCCACACCGTAAACTGCACACAAAGGGCGTGTTGTACGTGGTCGGGATCGGGCCGGGCTCGCCGGAGCATATGACCCTTGCAGCGGTTCGGGCCATCGAAGCGTGCGAGGTTGTGGTTGGTTACCATCGCTATCTCGAACTTTTGGGTGAGCTCATTGAGGGAAAGGAGATCTTTGCTTCGGGGATGCGGAAAGAGAAGGATAGGGCCGCCGCTGCCATCGATCTTGCCCGAACGGGGAGAATTGTTACCGTTGTCTCCACCGGGGATGCCGGTATCTACGGTATGGCGGGACTGATCCTGGAGTTGGCCGGGACCGAAGCGGGAGAGCGCTTTGATCTGCGAATCATCCCCGGGGTCACCGCTGCTTCTTCCGCCGCCGCCTTGCTTGGTGCGCCGCTGATGCACGACTTTGCGGTCATCTCCCTAAGCGATCTGCTGACCGAGGCTTCCCTGATCGAGAAACGGCTGCGCCTTGCCGCCGAGGGAGATTTCATCACCGTGCTGTATAATCCGAAAAGCCGAAGCAGAAAGGCCTTACTGGAAAAGGCTTTGGACTCCTTTCGCGCTTGTAGGCCCCTGGATACCCCGGCTGCGGTGGTGACAAACGCCCTGCGCGAGGGCCAATCGGTTCGCCTTGAGAGCCTTGGAAGCATCGATGCCGATGACCCTGATATCGGCATGTCCTCGGTTGTGGTAATCGGCAACAGCAGTTCCTACCGGCAGGGGCGATGGTTTATCACCCCCAGGGGCTACAAAATCGAGGAGCCACATGAAGGATAAACGACCCTATAGCCACAAATTCTTTGAAAACCGCGACTGCCGCTATTATCCCTGCCACCAGGGGATCGAAGAGATGAACTGTCTTTTCTGCTTCTGCCCCCTCTATCAATTTCCCGACTGCGGAGGAGATTACCGTTTGACCGCCGACGGGGTCAAGGATTGTACCGGCTGCATCAGACCTCACATTCCTGAAAACTACGATCTCATCATTGCCGAACTCAAACGGCGGAAATCTCCCCCTGGAAAGAAGAAATAAGGTTCATGGCTGGGGAGGATAAACTACGCATCGGCCTTGCCGTCATGGAGGCAAGGCCCGGAGATGTTCGGCATAACGCCGCAATAGTAGAGCACTTGTGCGATGAGGCTGCCGAGGCGGGGGCCATGCTGATCTGTTTTCCCGAGGCAGCCCTCACTTCCTATAGCGGCCCCAAGGCCCGGGAGCTTGCCCTTTATCCGGAGGAGGTCGCAGCCATTCTCCTGCCTCTTGCCGATCGCTACGGGCTAACAATCTTTTGTGGTTTTATCGAGGCCGGTGAGTCAGGTGGCAAACCCTTTGTTTCCCAGGCTGTGGCGCTGCCCGGGGCTTCTGAAATTGGGTTGTACCGAAAAAGCCATCTGGGCACTTTGGAGCAGGAATGGTTTGAGGCGGGCAATGAGATCGGCCTTTTCGACATCGGCACAATGATTGGTGTCGGGGGCTCGGCAGGGCCCACGGTCGGCATCCAGCTATGCATCGAGACACATCTACCCGAGATTGCCCTGGCCCAAAGCCTTAGAGGAGCGGCGCTGATCTTAGCCCCCTTTGCCTCTCCCCTTTCCGCCCAAAGGCGACGGGAGCTTTGGCTTCGATATCTCCCGGCCCGGGCCTATGACAATGGCCTTTACGTTGCATCCTGCAACCTTTGCGGAGGACGCTTCGGCGGCGGTGCGCTCATCATCGATCCAAAAGGACAGGCTGTGGTCGAAGATTTTTCCGGCCGACAAGCCTTGCTCTGTGCAGATATCGACCTTTCCCTTGTAAAAGATCTTCGGCAGCAGAAAAGCACGAAAGACCCGGCCATGGGGGACCGCTGGTATCCTTCACTTCGCCGGCCGGAACTCTACTAATCGCGGCTAATCACGCTTTAATCCTGCCTGCCCCGAGGGTCTCTATTGCAATTGAAACTTCTTTGATAATTGTAGATTGCTTTTTGGGGGTATGTTTGGTATTATATATAATACCAATGAATGCTTTTCCTGTTGTCATTGATACAAATGTCATACTTTCTGGCTTGCGTTTTCGAAATGGGTTTTCATTTACTTTGCTAAAGCAGATACCGGAAAAGCTATTTACCATGTGCATCTCTGTTCCGCTTATTCTGGAGTATGAGACTGTTTTGACCAAGCACATGAAGCAAACGGGTTTGACTAAAGAGGATATTGGAGATTTCATTGATTATACATGTTGTGTCGGGAGACGGACCGAAATATTTTATCTATGGCGACCTGTGCTAAAAGATCCTTTTGATGATCATGTTCTTGAACTTGCTGTGGCCTCTGGAAGCCGTTATATCATAAGCTTCAACAAAAAGGATTTTTCTCCTGCAAGAAGCTTTGGAATTGGAGTTGTCTCTCCAAAGGAATTTCTTCAATCAAAGGAGGAAATAGAATGAGTTCACTTAGTATCCGGATACCGGAATCTCTCCATGAAACCCTAAAGAAGATATCAAAAAAGGATCGGGTATCGATAAATCAGTTTATTGCATCGGCTGTTGCAGAGAAGGTCACGGCACTTGAGACTGAAGAGTATATAAAAGTACGGGGAGAGAAGGGCACTATTGACAAGTTCAATAATGTCCTATCAAAGGTGAAAAATATTGAGGCTGAAGAGAATGATACCTAAGATGCCTCTTGTTCAAAATTTCAACGCCCCGGAACTCTGCTAATCGCGCTTTACTCCCGCCTGCCCCGTATGAGGGCCACCGAAAGATAGCCTTGCTCCTTCTCTGCCAGGTCGATAAGGCGTCCTGCTGCTTCCCGATCCAGGCCTACACCTACGACAAGATGGGCCTGTTCATCCAAGCCCCTTTCTCTGACCCACAGGGCCAGCTCCTCCAGGCGTGAGCCGATTTTGTATACGACGATACGGTCCGCAAGGGGGAGGTAGGCATCGAGTTCACCAACCTTCTCAGGCAGCGGGAGGAGCACAAGCCGCTCTTTGCCTTCGACCAGGGGCAGCCCCAGGCGGGCTGCTGCAGCATTTGCCGCCATGATGCCGGGGATTACCGCAATGCTGGCGCTCGGTCGTTGTGCCTCGACCTCTCGGCGAAGATAGATCCAGGTGCTGTAGACCGATGGGTCTCCCAGGGTGAGGAATACCGCCCGAAGCCCGTTGTCGAGGGCCTTGATAACCGGGGCGGCCGCCTGAGTCCAGGCTTTCTGCAGGGTTTCGGTATCCTTTGCCATGGGAAAGGTGATCTTTTGTATCTTGCTTTCGTCTATTCCCGTACCAGCAGCGATAGAGGCTGCCAGGGATGCTTTTGAAAACCTTGAAACCGGTGTGAAGACGATGTCCGCTTCCTTGATGGCCTGGGCCGAGGCAAGGGGTAAAAGGCCGGGATCTCCCGGTCCGACACCAATGCCGATTAATTTCGCTGTTGCTCTTGTATGCGGACTCTTCTTGTCTGCCATGGAGCGATACTATGCCTGTCGGCAGGGCCGGGTCAAGATACATTGCGAAATCGTCGCCATGGAGAACCGTTACCGTGTTCTCCGTTTGACCAGCATTGTCCCCAGATAGACCGCTGCGGCGAAAAGAATGATGGTGGCACCTGCCGGTTTGTCCGCCGAGTAGCTGATGGCAAGTCCCCCTCCCGTGTAGAGAAAACTCAACAGCGACGCAAAGATCATCATCTTCCAAAGGGTGTGGGAAAAGAGTCCTGCAGTGGCAGCCGGAAGGGTCAAAAGCGCTATGACCATGACAATACCCACGAGTTGAACGGCCAGCACGATGGTAAGGCTGGTAAGCAGAAGCATCAGATAATAGATCCTACGTACCTTTACTCCCCGCAGCGCCGCAAACTCACCGTCGAAGGTAACAGCGAATATCTCCTTATAGCGAAATAGAATCACCAGAATCAGTACAAGATCCATGACCAGGAGGAGAATGGTGTCGCTTTTTCTGATCATCAGAATATTACCGAAAAGGTAACTCATGAGATCCTGAGAGTAACCAGGGGTTGCGGCGATGAAAAAGATACCGATTGCCATACCGATGGCCCAGATTGCGGCCAGAACCGTTTCCGTTCGTTCCCTGCCCCGCCCCGTGATGCCTCCTATGATCAGAGCGACGATGACTGCCGCCACAGCAGCGCCCTGGAGCGGTGTCGGATAGCTCCATCCGAAGCTCACCTGGAGAAAACGTGCGGCCCCCAGTCCTGCGAGAACCGAATGGGCTACGGCTCCTGCCATGGAATTGATTCTCTCCACGGTGACGTAGGTACCGATGATCCCTGCAGCCGGTGCAAGAAAGAGGCAGGCAAGGAGGGCGTTCCTCAAAAAAGGAAAGGTAACAAGGTCGTGAAAAAACTGACCGAAGAAATTCAACACGTTGAATCCTCCTTTGCTGAAGCGGCGGAAGCTTCATTGTGTATATCATGTAATACCAGTTTCATATCGTCACCGTAGAGTTTTCCAAGATCTTCTCCCGTCAGTTCGCAGCCAGGATGTCTGGCAAGGGTCCTGTTTATGCAAAGGATAGTATCAGCCAGATTGGAAACGACGGCGGTGTCATGGCTTACCAGGAGTATGGTTTTCTCTCCCTTTAATGAACCAAGAAGGGTATAAATTTCCTTTTCCGCCGTTCTGTCTACATTGCTGGTTGGCTCGTCGAGGATCAAAAGATCTGCCTCGCTTGCCAGGGCACGGGCAATGAGAACCCGTTGGCGCTGACCTCCGGAAAGGGCCGGAAAGGGACGTTTTTCGAGTCCTTCAAGCCCAACCGTTTTTAGTGCGGAGGCAGCAATGCGGCGATCTTCCCGGCGAAAGAAGCCGAGCCTGCTTTTTGCTCCCAGCCGTCCCATCAGAACCACATCCTCCACCGTTGCAGGGAAAAGCGGATCAAAGAGCGTATACTGGGGAACATAGCCCACCCGTTTTCGTGCCTCCTCCGAAGGGGAATCGAACAGCCGTATCCGACCTTCATCGGGAATGAGGAGTCCGAGTATAAGTTTGAGAATGGTGGTTTTTCCGCCGCCGTTCGGCCCGATGATTGCGGCAAAGTCTCCCTGAAGGATTTCAAAGGAGACCGATTCAAGAACACGATCCTCACCGTAGCCAAAAGAGACATCCTCGAAATTTACCACAGACAGGGGCTCCGTCGACGGAGCCCCTCTTCCTTCATTATCACTCATCAACGGAGGCCTTCCTCCAGGGCAGATGCCACGGTGTCGAGGTTGGCAATATACTCCTTTGCCAGGGCGCTGACCGGCACAACCATTCCTCCGATCTCTTTTGCCACGGTTTGGGCGCTCTGTCGGGGAAATTCGGGCTGCACAAAGATGATTTCCACATCAAGTTCCTTTGCCTCCTCGATATAAAAGACCAGCTGTTTTGGGGTTGGTTCTTTCCCCTCTATTTCCAGGGGAATCTGTATCAGGCCGTAGTCGTCGGCAAAATAGCCGAAAGCCGGATGGTAGACGAAAAAACGCTTTCCGCGTAGTGGTTCCAAATCCTGCGCAAGTCGCTCATCCAGGGTCTTTAAGTCCGATTCAAGGCCCGCAAGGTTATCCTTGTATAGTTCAGCTCCGTCGGGATCCGCTGCAGCAAGGGCGTCGGCCATGGTCTGTGCCATGATCATCATGTTACGGGGACTCATCCAGATATGAGGGTCGGGAGTTCCTGCCTCATGGTCGTGGCCGTCTTCCCCCTCACCTTCGTGATCCCCATCATGTTCTTCATCGTGGGAATGGGCAGCATCCATGGTTCTAAGGGTGAGCCCTTTTCGAAGATCTATAATGGTAAGGTCGGGACTAAGCTCTCTTACCTTCGGTAAAAAGCCGTTCTCAAAGGGAACCCCGACCCGAAAGAGAAGCGAAGCCTGTGCGAGAGCACTCATCTGCTTTGGTGTGGGTTCGTAGGTAGCCGGGCTTTCGCCGGGAAGTACCACTACCTCTGATGTAATGCGATCGCCGCCGATTCTATCGGCCAAAAACTGGACCGGCAGAATGGAAGAATAGACGATCGGCTTTTCGCTATCCCCGGATGTGGGAGCCGATTCACGATTGCCTCCTGCCATGAGCGGAAGGCTTGCTATAAGCATAAAAAGCAGTGCACTAACAATACTACATCTCTTTTTGTGACGCTTCATGATGATCCTCCTTGAGATCGCACGAAAGATAGTATTCGTGGCACGACTCACAACGCACCACATGGTGATGTTTTGAAAACTTTTCCCAATGATTCTTTTGATCAGGGGTGAGATAACCACTTCCCTGGCAGAGCGGACAGACATTGTCCAACTGGGCAAAGAGCGCCTTTCTTATAAACTCGGATCTATTGGGAACCCTCCGGAGTAGTTCCGCCAGAGCCGGGTCAACTTTGAAGGTTATGGTCTCTTCCTTTTGTTGTGCCATCGGTCTTCTCTCCTCTCAATCTTTTGTGAGTATGGTATTACAAAGTAATACTGGTTTTGTGAGATGTCAACTACCTTCCGGAGATCCTTTACGGAGCCAGCCAGTGAATGAGTTGCCGACTTGCCGCACTTAGCGGATGGCGTTTGTCTTGTACAATACAGATTTCCCGTTCAGGTATATCGGTTGAAAGGGTAAGCGCGCGAATCTCACCTGAGGCAAGTGCGGGAGATGCCATTATGTGGGGTACGAAACCTATCCCCAGATTCTGTTTGATAAAAGGGATCAGCAAGTCCGCTGTTGCAAGTTCAATATCGGCCTTCCATGTCATTTCATGCGAGGCATAGAGGGAGGAGTAAAAACGATATGTTGCGGTTTCTTTCGAAAGCGTGATTAATGGGTATGTCGGTAATTCCTCAATGGTAAGAACTCGGTCTCCCAAATGGGAAAACGCAGGTCCGGCCACAAGAATATCCCGAAATTTTTTTACCTTGGTAATGGTTAGATTTTTTTCGCCTTCGATGGGAGTTGTTACCACCGCAATATCGATTGCTCCCGATTTGATTTCATCGATAAGTGCAGGAGCACTGCGGTTGATGATAGTAAGAGTAACCTTGGGATGAGCCTTGTGAAAGGATGCCAGTTTTTCCAGTAGATAACAGTGGATAGCGATTTCCGTGGTTCCGATGGCAACTGCGCCGCTTTCCAGATGTAAGGCCCTTGACAGAGCTTTTTCTCCTTCAAATATCGATTCACAGGCAGAAGCTATATGGCTGTAGAGTAGTGCCCCCTCCGGAGTAAAGGTAACCCCTTTTTTCGAACGAACAAAGAGACGGCACGATAGATCGTGTTCCAGATTCTTGATGCTTCGGCTTACGGAAGGTTGACTGGTCAAAAGGAGATGGGCTGCGGTTGTGAGATTCTGATGTTTACCCACATAATAGAAGATCTTGTAATATTCGAAATTCGGATTGATCAAAATTTTTCCTGCTCTCCTTTGCTTGTTATGCGTTTCTGATATGATAACAGTATCAACTATGTATTTTAACACTTCCGTCGTCTTGTATATAATCAGCTGAAGATAAAGCTGAAAGCTAAAAGGATGAAAAATATGCTTGATTTACTGGAAGCCTTGATGATTTTATGTTTTGGTCTTTCCTGGCCCATTTCGATTTACCGTTCCTATGTTTCCCGGACGGCAAAAGGGAAAAGTCTCTTTTTCGAAGTATTTTTGTGGATTGGATATGTCTTTGGTATTTCCAGGAAGATTCTCCAATGGTATGGAAGTGATTCCGCATCCCTAAATTTTCTTTTCTATCTTGGGTGGTTTTTCTACATCCTGAACATTGTGGAGATTACCATAGACATGGGCCTCTATTTTCGCAACGTCAAACTCGATCGTGAACGTGAGGCTGAGCCTGGGATAGAGAGGGCCGAAGAGGTTATTGAAGAAAGCAACGAAATTATCGAACAGATGAAAGAGCTTGAGAGAGGACTTGATGGGAAGGCGAAAGGGAAATAGGCTATTCATCCGATAAATTTCTGTTAAGGCACATTCTTTTACCCTTTTAAGAATAACAACAGTTGACAGAGTCGTAATCTAACCGCATAATAAAACCAACTAGTTGGTTGGAGAGTAATACTTATGTCGTATCTGAAAAGGGAAAGGCTCCCTGAATACATTGAATCCGAAGAGGAGCTGGATGACCTCATGAGTCTGCCGTCGAAGCAGCTTATCGACTTTCAAAAAAATTTGGAGGGCGACCTCATAATTCTGGGGGTCGGGGGCAAGATTGGTGTTCAGTTGGCACTGGCTGCAAAAAAGGCATCTATAGCTGCAGCCGTGCCGAGGCGGATCATAGGGGTCTCACGTTTTAGTAATCCGGAGAAAAGGACACAACTTGAAGAAAAGGGGATAGAGACCATCAGTTGTGATCTTTCCGATCCTGTTGCGGTAAAGCAACTTCCCGACGCAAAAAACGTTGTGTTTATGGTCGGGAGAAAGTTCGGGACCTGCGGCTCGGAAGAAGAAACCTGGGCAATGAACACCCTTGTTCCCGATTATGTATCAAGGCGCTATGCCAATAGTGCTATTGTCGTCTACTCAACAGGAAATGTATACGGCCTGGTTCCCGTCAATTGCGGCGGTTCTATAGAGGCCGATACCCTTCATCCCCAAGGAGAATATGCAATAAGCGCCCTCGGCCGGGAGCGGATTTTCCAGTATTACAGCAAAAAGAATGAAACACCGATCTCCATTTTGCGCCTCAACTATGCAATTGACCTTCGCTACGGTGTACTGCGGGAGATTGGAGAAAAGGTGAAAAACCAGGAGGTCATAGACCTTTCCATGGGAAACGTAAACGTAATATGGCAGGGAGACGTCATCAACCAAACCCTGCTTTCCTTTGCTCACTGCACATCACCAGCGAATATCATCAATATTACCGGGCCTGAAACAGTCTCTATCAGGTATGTTGCAGGACGTTTTAGCCGACTTTTCAATAAACCATTAAGGCTTGAGGGGGAGGAGAGCGGCACCGCCTTACTGAACAATGCTTCGTATGCCGCTTCTCTTTTTGGTTACCCTCATGTGAGTCTTCTGACAATGGTGAAATGGATTGCCCATTGGCTGGAGATCGGGGGGACTTCCCTTGATAAACCGACCCATTTTGCCTCCCGAAACGGGATATTCTAGGAGCATACCTTATGAATATGAAAGAAATTCGTCGTCTGCTCTTCCAGGGAATGGCAATTCCGGCAATTCCCCTTGCCTTGCATGAAGATGGTACATTTGATCCCTTGCATCAACGCGCCCTGCTCCGCTACTACATCGATTCCGGGGTAGGAGGAATTGCGGCTGCAGTCCATACCACGCAGTTTGAAATTCGAGAACGGCCTGACTTTTTTAGGGACTTCCTCACCTTCGTTTCCGGGGAAATCTCTTCTTACGCTGCAAAAAAAGGACGGCAAATACTAAAAATCGGTGGTGTTTGTGGGAATACGAAGGCTGCTGTTTCGGAGGCCGGACTTCTCAGAGAAAAAGGCTTCGATCTTGGACTTCTTAGTCTTGCGACATTCAAGGGAAAGAGCCCCGACAGCATCCTTGAACATTGCAGAAAGGTTGCAAAAGAGATCCCTTTGTTCGGATTTTATCTGCAGCCTGCGGTTGGCGGCATTCCCCTGTCTCGCGATTTCTGGAAAGACTTTGCGTCGATTCCCAATGTGCTTGGCATTAAGGTGGCGCCCTTCAACCGATATAAAACCCTCGATGTCGTTCAGGGGGTCTCGGAGGCAGGGCGCGGCCATGAGGTCGCTTTGTACACGGGAAACGATGATAGCATTATTTTCGATCTGCTTTCATCCTACCCGTGTTCAGGGGAAGAGGGGAGAGCGCTACGCTTTTCCGGTGGTCTGTTGGGACACTGGTGTGTCTGGACCAGCAAGGCGGTGGAACTACTTGAGGAGATCAAGAAGCTTAGGGCAAAAGGATCGGATATCCCTTTTGAGCTGCTGGAACGGGCTCAAAAGATTACCGATGCAAATGCCGCGATTTTCGATGCACAGAACGATTTCGCCGGGGTAATCCCAGGGGTCCACGAGATCCTTCGCCGGCAGGGACTTCTTGAATCGAGACGTTGTCTTGATCCTTCTTTGGAACTATCACCATCCCAGATGGGAGAGATCGAAAGGGTGATTGGTGCATATCCTGAACTTCAGGATGATGCGTTTATATCGTTACATATTGACCAATGGCTAACAAACTAAAAGGGGGAATCTATGGATAAAAAGGGAAAAGGGATATCACAATTGGCCTTCCTGCTTGGTCCGGGGGTGATAACAGCTGCCACGGTCCTTGGCCCGGGAAGCATCACGGTAAGCAGCAAATCCGGCGCGCTGATGGAATATAGCGTGCTTTGGGCGGTCGTCATCGCAGGAATTTTCATGGCGACATTTACCAGAATGGCTGCAAGGATCGGTTGTCTGAATGATGATTCACTCTTAAACATCGTCAGGACAAAACAGCATCCTGTTCTGGCAGTCGTGGTCGGTTTGAGTGTGTTTCTTATTGCGGGGGGCTTCCAGACAGGGAACAATATCGGTGTCGGCCTTGCAATGGATGCAATGTTCGGTGGTGGTATCATGCTGTGGGCACCGGTTTTTACCATTATTGCTCTTCTCTTTATTTGGATATCGCGGGATTTTTACAAGCTGCTCGAAAAGGTGATGATGACCTTGGTTGTGATTATGATTGTCGCCTTCATAGCGAACGTCTTTATGGCTGGTCCCAGTGTTGGAAAGATAGCCTTAGGGCTTGTTCCTTCTCAGCCTAAAATATGGGGCCTCGTCATTGCCATCTCCGCAACAAGTTTTAGCATTGCAGCTGCCGCATATCAGGCCTACCTGGTACAGGGAAAGGGATGGAGTGCTGCGTTTCTAAAAAAAGCACAGCGAGATGCGACCATAGGAATCGTCATTTTGTGTGGTCTGGCGGCCCTTATCATGATTACATCGGCGGCGGTTCTTGCACCGCGGGGTATCGGGGTCAAGAGCGCCGTTGACATGGCAATCCAGCTTGAGCCTCTGTTGGGGCCTTTGGCAAAATGGCTTTTCCTCTTTGGCCTTTTGGCAGCCTCCTTTTCTTCCTTTATCTCGAATGCCGTTCTCGGCGGTATGTTTCTCTCCGACGGCTTCGGCCTTGGTAAAAGCCTCAACGACATCTCCGTGAAGGTATTTACAACGGTACTTCTGCTTTTCAGCACCACCCTTGCCGTGATACTGAAGACGAACCCCATAGAGGTGCTCGTGGTTGCCCAGGCCTCGACAATTCTGGGAGGGCCGTTGGTTGCCATCGTGCTCCTGCTTCTTGGAAACAACAAAGATGTGTTGCAGGAGCATACCAACAAGCCTGTTACCAATGTCATCGCCGTGTTGGCGATCCTCTGGATAAGTTATCTCTCCTATAACCAATTGATGGCCTTCATTGGTTGAGTTAGAATGCTGTCGGGATTAGCATCTAAAGAGCAATACGTACCGGTATTGCTCTTTCTTCCAATGCTAAAATTTGAATCCGATGGGATTGTCATGCAAAAACGGAGCAGGGACACAAAGGAACGTATTTTCAAGGCCGCGGTAGAGGAATTTGCCAAGTCGGGGTTTCACGGTGCACGTGTAGATAATATTGCGAAAAAGGCTAAGAGCAATAAGGAACGCATCTATGCCTATTTCGGCAGCAAAGAAGACCTTTTCATCGAGGTATGGAAGCGTACCTATATGCTTATTATCGAGGTTGATGAACAGTTTATGGACCTAACCGATGAGGATATCCCATCCCTCACCGGAATCATATTGAAACGGTATGTGCATTTCCATCAGGAACATTCGGAATTCTGGAAGATCTTCGTGTGGGAAAATATGCTTGATGGAAAACATACGGAAAAGGTAAAGGGATTCAAAGAAAGGCCTTATAAACATTTGCGTAGACTCTATGCAAGGGGGCAGGAGCTGGGATTCTTCTCCCGTGAGGTCTCTTTCGAGACCTATATGTTCGTCATCACTGCCGTTTCGTTTTTCTATGCTTCGAATAGGTGCACCATGAGCCAGTCCCTCTCGATAAACCTCACCAACAATGATGTTGTTGAGGGGATGATTGAAGAAGCAACAAAGATGCTTAATGGAAAATGATATATGATCATGGAACAACAATTGGAAAAGATCTCCCAGGAGGCGGTGCGCATTCTGTCGGATCTTGTTTCCTTCAGAAGTGTAAGCGGTTCGGATAATGAGGATATCATCACATACATTGCCGATTACCTTATCTCATACGGATTATCCCCCAAGCGGATCTCCGCCGGTCGTTCGCACAGTAATAATCTTTTCGTAACCATAGGGGAAAGCCGGGATGGTGGAGTGCTGCTTTCCGGGCACACCGATATTGTCCCCGCATCTGGCGCAGGCTGGGATTCGGATCCCTTTGTACTGAGCCCCCGCCAGGTGTGTGGGGAAGAGATGCTGTATGGACGGGGTGCCTGCGATATGAAGGGCTTTCTTGCCGCTATTCTCGCGTTGGTTCCACGCTGGATCGAAAAACGATTGGGCTGCAATAAGGAGCCGATTCATCTTGCCTTTACCTATGATGAGGAGATCGGATGCATTGGCGTCGACGATCTTATCGCCGAATTAGGTTCGTGCCTCCCCCGTCCAGATGCGGTGCTTGTTGGAGAGCCTACCTTGCTGCGGCCCGCAGACGGACATAAAAGCGCATCACGCTATATCACCACGGTTAAAGGTGTATCCACCCACTCCAGTCGTCCTGCCTCCGGGGTAAACGCCATCTATGGGGCAAATCATCTTATTGCCGAACTTCAAAGATTCGCCGGGGAGATACAAAGCCGGAGTTCCCGGGATCCGGAAGCCCGGCGTTTCGATCCCCCCTATTCAACCATTTCCCTTGGGACCATTCATGGGGGAACGGCAATCAACGTCGTGGCAGAGCAGTGTGAATTGGGGTGGGAGGCACGGGCCCTTCCCTGGGAGGATCCTCAGCAATACCTGCGACACATTGAAGACTTTTCCCGCCACCTGTCAGAGACACTCCCTGACGGAAAGAAATTGGTGTTTACCCATCGGCTCGACTCCTTTCTTCCCGGGCTTAGCCCGAAGGCCTCTAAGGCATATGGCTATTATCAAGCCATGATGGTCGCAGGTAACAAAATCCCCCAACCTACTACAACCGTCGCGTTTGGTACCGAGGCGGGGAAGTATGACCAGGCCGGGATTCCCGCCTTGATCTGGGGACCGGGGTCGATTGACAGGGCCCACGGGAAGAATGAATACATCGAGAAACAACAACTTGTTGACTGCTGTGCTCTGCTGTCGAAGCTCTGATAGAAATAGATAAAATTTGAAAAAGTCCGTTTGTAAGGGTACCTATACCTGTTACACTTAGCATATGGAAAAGAAAAGCAGAATCATCTTGTTGATTGGGTTGGGACTTTTTTTGTGTCTTTGCTCACCTCTTTTTGCCGATCCCGGACTGGAGGCCCTGTACAAGGAACATTTCGATACCCTTGTTACTTCCGTCTACCCTCTTTTTGATGTGAGATTCTTTCCTTCTGGTGCGTTGGAGGATTCTTTTTCGCCTTTAGAGGAGCAACGGGCTCAAGAACTTTTTTCGGTTCTGGACGACTACCTCGATAAAGACGAGGATCCCCATCCCTATCTGATAGACGCCCGCGATTACGGTACGAAAGCCTTTGCTGAAGGGGCTTTTTCAATTGGTACCTATGCTGCCGGGGATGATTTCCCATCGCTTTTTCCCGTCATTGAGCCGAAATTCACCCCTGATGGCAATGATGCCATGATTCGCCTTGCCCTCTCGAAGCGGGCATTCGATGAGGAAGGCGTAGCGACCGCTGTTGCCGTCGCACAGTTTGCAAATCTTTTGAAGCAATTCTACGACGCCAACCACAATAGCATCGTCCAGTTTATTAACGGAAGAAACCTTTCCGAGGAGTTTCTTTACATGCGTGACGCCTTGATGGTGCAGGATTCTGTCATCGAATTTTACCTTGATGCTTCGGATAAAACCCTGGAGGGCGCCGAATTTTTTCTCGCCGATTCCTTTTTTCGGGATCAGATGGACAGCGTCATGATGCTCGGCTACGGTATTGATCAGCGGATGATGAAATTCCTTGATACCCGTTACCAGGTCCTGCTTTCCCAACAGGAAAACTTTGAATCGTTTATCGACGGTTTTGACCAGATGATACAGGGGGCCGAGGACAATGCTCCGGACCCCGAACAAGGTAGTGAGTTTGATCTTTTGATCTACCGAAACAGGGTGGCAACCATGTGGATCTTTCAGGGGTGGTATCTTGCCCTGCTTCCCGGTCGTTTCCCCGTCTATGACGCCCCGGAACCAATCAAGATGAAGCTGTCTGCGCTTTTGCGCCGCTGGGAGGGGATGGAGGATGATATCCTTGCTTCCGAAGCGATGTTGACCCAGAAGCGTACCGAGTTTGTCGCCAGGATCATGGAGCCTGCCGATGGTTGAGCTGCAAAGAGGGGCTGCCGTGGCGCTCCTTCTTCTTTGCTTTTCCGGCTGGGGCTTTTCGCTTCCCGAGGATCATCGTCCCTCTCTCTTGTCGATGGAGGAACTCTCCCAAGCAGCATTACAGGTGCATGATCGCTATGAGATTCCCTACCCTCCCCTTGCCGACATAACCCTTCTGTACGATGGGGCCCGTGTCCGCGCCTGGATTGAGGCCTGTAATGAAGGAAAGGCCCAGCCCATGCCGCGTCGCTGGTTTACCGGGACGGGAACCGGATTCTCCTCAATGATCTATATGTCGTGTGTCTCCTTTCTCACTGGGAAGGGGTGGGCACTTGCCGAATCCGCCTTTGAAAAAAGGTTGGGCAATGATTCTGTTAACGAAAGAAATAGGGCGATCCTAAACGCCTTTCTTGCGATTGACAACCAGGAAGAAATGAAAGAGGCGGCGCCTCGCTTTTTTCCCTTTTCTATGTTTCTGAAACGCCGTGAATTGGGTGACGGTGTTTCGATTATGCTGCCCGATGTTGCCTGGAAGCTCCTGCCTTCAGGATCGACCCCCTTGGCTCGGACCTTGGTATATGGGGATGAGGGATTTCTTCGGGGGCTAGGATATGATCGAAAACGGGTCGGTCCGGGCTATGATATTCGCCGGGATCCGATTGCCATGGCAAGCTGTATCAAGGTCCGTATGGAGAAGGCGATCAATGGCAACGGTACCTATCTCCCTCTGCGACCGGGAATGCCGTTTGCCATTGCAAAAAAGGTCGCCGTGGGAGATTTCTTTGCCGATACCATCTGGTTTCAGCCCTTTATCTCTGCTCCCGATGGTGTAGAGACCGGTGCAGAAGGGCGGCTTTATTTCAAACAGGGGAATCAGCTCTTCGTTGTATCGCTTTTTTCCATGGTTGATTCCTCTCATCCCGCAGCAGATGGGGACCTCCTGTTGGGCGAAGCGGCTTCGCTCCTTTCCACGCTACAATTTCCAGCGGAGGATACTCTTTTGGACTCCCATCGTTTGGCAGCTCTTTCTGATTTGCTCCATGCTGGAGATGTATCGCTATTACGACCGGAACTTCAAACTATCGTAAGAGAGACCGGTAGCATTCACTTCCCCGACTCCCATGGCGAACCCTTTTGGCATAAGATTTTCCTCGATTTCGATCGGGATGATCCGCGGCGGGAAGCGCTATTGAAGCTTTTTATTTCTCTTGGGATAAATCCCGATGCCTCTGGTCCTTCGGGAAAACGGGCTGTCGACTATGTTGTTGAGCAGGGGGATGCTGGACTGCTGGAGGATGTACTGCTTGCACGGGCTCATGGGGATTACCTGACCAAGGATGGTTCCTCTCCATTAATTGAGGCCGCTTCAGGTGGTGATGTTTGGTGTGTTCTTACCCTGCTTCGGGCCGGAGTGAATGTGGATTTGCCGGATATACGGGGAAGGAGTGCCCTTCATTGGGCGGCACGGCATGATTACCTTGCTGTTGCGAAATTGCTGTTGGAAAAGGGGGCTTCTCCCGAAAGCCGGGATATTGCAGGCAAGAGTCCTCTCGACCTCTCTCCTGCCTTTCAGGATATGAGGCGTTCGCCCTTGTTTGTTATGGTCCAGAAGTTTTGCGGCAGTCCGACATGGGCAAAGGTACAGCCCGAGGAGCAGTGAGTACAGGCTCCGCTGCAGCGGGCAAGGGCGTCGCGTTGCAAGTACCCGAGTCGTTCCAATTCAGTGAGGAGCATTTCGATCATTGCCACCGTAGTTTCTTGCTTTTCGGCGATGGATGCTTTATCAACCCTTCCCTCTTCTTTAATCTGTTGTAATATGGAGCGATATTGCATGACACCTTCCTATTATGATCAAGATAGTAAAAAAAGCGCCGGAGGAAAAGGGTGTGATGGATCCTGAATACCGTATCTTGATCCAAACGGCGGAAAGTCGTGGTCGTCTTTATCGGGACCTTGTACGGAAACTGCGGCGCGTGGCACCGAAAGAATTGGCGGCGGTTATGCAGGAACTTCACGATGAAGCTTTCCGGCGCATCGACTGCCTTAAGTGTGCACATTGCTGTGCCGTAGTTGGTCCGCGACTTACTGATACCGATATACAGCGGTTGGGAAAAGCGCTTTCCATGAAGCCTTCGGCATTTGAAGATACATATCTTATCAGGGACGAGGATGGGGATCTTGTATTTCGTGAACATCCCTGCCCGTTTTTGCTGGCGGATAATCGTTGTCTCCTTTACGATCGGCGGCCAAAGGCGTGCAGGGAGTATCCGCATACCGACGACAAACACGCCAGGGGTTTACTCAAAATTTCTCTCGTAAACACACGCTTCTGCCCAATTGTTGCATTGGTGTTTCAGGGACTGGAGGAGCGCTACGGTTAGGACTTATCCTGAGGCGCCAGGAGCTTCGATCTGAGAAACGAAAATGCATTGTAGACGGTGATCTTCGAATCTCTGCCGCGCAGTTCGGTTTCACTTTTACAGGACTCAGGTAAGGTGATACCGATGCGTGTTCTGGTCTCCTCACTGATAACGATACCGCCGGCAGGTGCTATATGTTCGAGACGGCTTGCGGTATTGACCGTATCGCCGATCAAGGTATTGTCGTAACGATCATGGCCACCTACATTTCCGCGGATGATAGGCCCCGAATGGATACCCACACGGAATTCTACAGGGGAATGTTCCTGGTTTTTTCGTTGCAGGTTAATCTGTTCCAGCTCATCCTGCATTGCCGTCATGGCTGTGACGGCCTCTTTAGCCTTTGTAAAAACGGCGAAAAAAGCATCTCCAATATATTTGTCGATATCACCATGGTTTTGATAGATATGTTTTGCTGCGACTTCAAAGACCGTATTCAGGATAGAGACGACCTGCCTCGGTTCCATATGCTGGGTCATAGCCGTGAAGCCCTTGATGTCGGCAAATACGATGGTGAGGTCCAATTCTTCTTCCGGAATGGATATCTTCTGTTCGTGTGCAAAGGTTTTGGCGATATCCCAGATTGTTTTTGGAATATAGTTCTTGATCAGATCAAGAAGAATAAAATCACTGATCGCCTTTTCATGGAGGTCGCCGACCTGTTTCATCATGTTACGGTACATGACATTCATGACAATAAGAGGACGTATCCTCTGCGGAAGACAATGTATATCGGTGTAGACGATATGTGCATCGAAACCACTGTCGTACACCTCATTGATAAGCTTTGTTTCATTTCCTTTGATGATGAGGAGAATAGGGACATGACGAAACATCTCATCCTGCTTCATCTCTTTCAACAGGGCGACGGTTCCTGTCATCTCCGACTGTGCAACGATACAATCGACCCCGCCGCCGCCATAGAATATCTCTTCTGCGGCGGCTTCTGTTTCTACCTTTACCACATCAAAATCACCAATCTTATGTTCTGCAAGATATCTTCTGATTTTTGTGGTATCAATTGGTAAGTTGGAAACAATAAGAATCGTACCTTCCATGTCGGAGATGGTATCATACTTCCGGTGGAAAATTCATCTTTTCTCGGATACAATCGAAAAAAAGGAGAGAACATGAAACGTTTTATTCTGTCGCTGCTGATTGGTGCACTGGCTGGCCTTGTCGCAGGTTATTTTGTTTTTGGAAAAAGCGGGGTGACCGGAAGTTATGTGCCGGTGGATCAACTCTTCGGGGGGGCCAAGAATGCTCTTGTCTCTTTAAGTCGGGCGGTAACCGGGCTTGACCACATTCGAAATGAAATCTTGCTTTCCGGATTGTTCGGGGCAAGTATGGGTGTACATATCGGTTCCATCGGAAGGAGACGGTAGCCATGAATAATCCTGTTCTCCCGCGGCTTTCCGCTCTGCGAAGGGAGATGGAGGAGAGGGCATTGCAGGCTGTTGTCTTTTTCGGTACCGACCCTCACCAAAGTGAATACGCCGCGCCCCGTTGGAAAGATCGGCTCTGGATGAGCGGTTTTAGCGGTTCCGCCGGGACGGTCGTTGTTACCGAAACAGAGGCTGCGCTCTGGACCGACAGTCGCTACTGGCTTCAGGCCACGGACCAACTTGACGGCAGCGGTATTGTTTTGATGGCCGATGGTGACCCTTCCGTCCCTTCTCTCCCCGACTGGCTGATTTCAAAACTTAGTCCAGGAGCTCGGGTCGGTGTGGATTATCAAACCCTTTCCGTTGCCTCTGAGCGCCGGCTTTCCCATATCCTGGGCACCAAGGGAATAGCCCTCGTTTCATTCGAATCTCTCCTTAACGACCTTTGGACCGATCGCCCAGCCCGACCCTGTGAGCCCTTGTATGCCATCGACCTCCACTATGTGGGTAAATCGAGGGATCAGAAGATTACACTCTTGCGTGATGCCGCAAAGAATGTCGGTGCGGATGCCATGTTTCTTTCTGCTCTCGATGAGATTGCCTGGCTTCTCAACCTTCGGGGAAATGATATCGCATACAATCCGTTTTTCTTTTCCTATTTGCTGATTCGGGAAACGGATACCCTCCTTTTTGCAGATATTCATGCTGTTTCGAAAGAACTGGAAGAGCTGCTTGCAGAGGAGCACATTACCTTGAAGGCGTATGAGGCAGTCGGTGAGATGCTTCGGGAGTTCGAGGGCACGCTTTTCGTCGACCCTGCCTCTTTTTCGATGGCCTTGAAGGGTGCGCTTTCGCCTGGGGTTAGAATTGTAGAGGAACAGAGTCCCGTTGCCGCTTTGAAGGCCAGAAAGGAAGCGGTAGAGGTGGAAGGCTTTCGCCATGCCCTTCGTAAGGACGGGGTTGCTTTGGTTCGCTTCTGGATGCGACTTGAACGGATGCTCGAACGAGGGGACGGAGACGAAATTTCCGTGGCTTCGCTTTTGTATGAGGAGCGAAGTCGAATGCCGGGATTTGTGGGAGAAAGCTTTGCCCCGATTGTGGGCTTTGCCGAGCATGGTGCGGTTGTTCATTATAGCGCGACCAAAGAGAGTGCAATTCCCGTCACGGGAAGGGGGCTGTTGCTCATCGATTCCGGGGGCCAGTATATTGAAGGCACCACCGATATCACCAGGGTCTTTGCCGTCGGAAAGGCGACAGAGGAAGAGATATTTGATTATACAACGGTCTTAAAAGCCCACATCTCCCTTGCAACCGCGATCTTTCCGATAGGTACCGTCGGCACAAGGCTCGATGCCATGGCTCGGCGACCGATGTGGGAAGCCGGTTTGAACTATGGGCATGGAACAGGCCACGGGGTTGGTGCATTCCTTGGGGTGCATGAAGGCCCTCAATCGATTTCAACCAAGTTGCTGCCTGTCCCTATAGAGCCGGGCATGGTCTGTTCCAACGAGCCGGGAGTATACCGGGAAGGAAAGCACGGGATTCGGATCGAAAATCTAATTCTGGCTGTGGAAAAGTTTAACACACCGTTCGGGCGCTTTTTGGGCTTTGAAACCCTGACTCCCTTTCCCTTTGAGTGTAAGCTTATCGATGTTTCTCTTCTTACCGAAGGGGAACGGCAATGGGTCGATCGCTATCACGCTTGGGTTTTCGAGCTTCTATCTTCGGAGCTCAATCCGCAGGAGCGATCGTTTCTTGCCGCTAAGACGGGAGTTGTCTGACTATGAAAGAGAAGGGGCGAAAACCCAGCGATTTTCGTATCCGCATGATCAGGCGGGCGAGCTGGGTCGGCATTTTGGGTAACGGTTTGCTTTCCGCCTTGAAAGTAACCGTTGGTTTTTTTTCCGGAAGCCTTGCCCTTGTCGGGGATGGTATCGATTCGGCGACGGATGTTGTTACCTCTTTTGTATCGCTCCTCACCGCTGGGATTGTTGAGCGTCCTCCCGACAATGAGCATCCCTACGGCCATGCCAGGGCCGAGACCGTGGCTACAAAGATTCTCGGCTTTCTCATTTTCTTTGCCGGAGCCCAGCTTGCTCTTTCGACGCTTCGTTCTCTTTTCTCCGGCGTTTCACGTCCCTTACCTGAATTCCCCGCAGCCATGGTTGCTTTGGTCTCGGTTGTGGGAAAATCCCTCCTTGCCTTTTACAAGCTGCGGGTCGGCAGGACCATCGACAGCCCTATGCTTATTGCCGATGCCCGTAATATGACCGGAGATGTGGTGATCAGCCTCGGTGTGTTTGCCGGTATCGGAGCGACCTTGCTCTCCGGTATTGCTTTTCTTGATTCGATTATCGCCCTTCTTGTGAGCCTTTGGATCATGAAGGTTGCCTTTTCGATCTTCATGGAAGCGGGGGATGAATTGATGGATGGTCTCGATAATCCCGATCTGTATCGACGTCTCTTTGATGCGGTTGGAACCGTGAAAGGAGCCGGCAACCCTCATAAGGCACGTATCAGAAAGCTTGGGAATGCCTGCATTGTTGATCTCGATATTGAGGTCGACGGAGCGATTTCCGTTGCCGAGGGGCACGAAATTGCCAGAGAGGTTGAGAGGGCAATACATCTGCAGCTGAAGAATGTCTACGATGTGCAGGTTCATGTCGAACCCTTGGGGAATCTGGAAAAGAAAGAACGATTCGGTCTGTCCCGCCAAAGCCTTGAAACCTCTGGAAAATAGTAAGATATTACAGGAAACAGAACAAGGAGCAGGATCTATGGTAGAAGCTTTGAAAGCTAATCCGGCCTTTTCGGGGAGAAAGGGTCCGGTTGTTTTGGTAATTATGGACGGAGTCGGTTTTGGGAAGTATACGGAAGGAGATGCCGTTGCAGCGGCCCATACCGAGGTTTTGGACGAATTGATGGCGTCCTACCCTATGACGAAGTTAAAGGCCCACGGAATCGCCGTAGGCCTTCCCAGTGATGATGATATGGGAAATAGTGAGGTCGGTCACAATGCCATCGGCGCGGGCCGTGTCTTTGCTCAAGGTGCAAAACGTGTAAACGGGGCCATTGAATCGGGAGAGATGTTTACCGGTGAGACGTGGAAGAAGTTGACGGAGAATGTCAAAAAGAGCGGAGGAAGTCTTCATTTCCTTGGATTGTTGTCCGACGGTAATGTACACAGCCACATCAATCATCTGAAAGCAATGGTTGCCCGGGCAAAAGAGGACGGCGTAAAACGAGTTAGGGTCCACGCGTTACTTGACGGAAGGGATGTAGGAGAAACCAGCGCGCTGGACTATTTTGATCCCTTTGCCGATTATCTTGCTTCCCTTTCCGACGGTGGCTTTGACGCAAAGATCGCCTCGGGCGGCGGAAGGATGAAGATCACCATGGATCGCTACAACGCCGACTGGGAGATGGTCCACCGCGGCTGGCAGATCCATGTTCTGGGAGAAGGGCGACAGTTTGCCAATGCCCATGAAGCCATCGAGACCCTTCGCAAGGAAACCGGTGCTATCGATCAGGACCTTCCTCCCTTTGTGATCGCAGAAGGGGGAAAGGCTGTTGGAACCGTTGAAGACGGCGACAGCTTTATCCTTTTCAATTTCAGAGGAGATCGTGCGCTTGAGATCACCAAGGCCTTTGAAGCCGGCGACGACTTTTCCGAATTCGACCGTGTCAGGGTTCCGAATGTCGAATATGCCGGGATGATGGAGTATGATGGTGATCTTCATGTTCCGAAACAGTATCTTGTCTCCCCTCCCTCTATCGATAAAACCATGGCCGAGTATCTCGCAGCTTCGGGAGTGAAGATGTTCTCCATAAGCGAGACCCAGAAGTTCGGTCACGTCACCTATTTCTTTAACGGAAACAGAAGCGGTAAATTCAGCGAAGAGTTGGAAGAGTATGTGGAAATTCCCTCTGATCGGGTTCCCTTCGAAGAACGCCCCTGGATGAAGGCTGCCGAAATCACCGACCGGGTCATTGAAGAGATTGAGAAGGGTAGCTATCGCTTTATCAAATTGAACTATCCGAATGGTGATATGGTCGGCCATACCGGCATCTATGAAGCGGTCCTCTGTTCCATGGAAGCCTTGGATCTCTCCCTTGGGCGTTTGAAAAAGGCGGTTGAAAAGGCCGGTGGGGTGATGGTCATCTCGGCTGATCACGGCAACAGCGACGATATGTTCGAACACGACAAAAAAAGCGGTGCCGTTAAAACGAAAGCGAATGGAAAACCCCAGGCAAAGACAAGCCACAGTCTCAATCCCGTTCCCTGTATAGTCTACGATCCCGGTTATAAGGGAGAGTATGCAAAGGAACTGCGTTCCGGTCTGGGGATTTCAAGCCTTGCAGCGACCTGCATCGAACTCCTTGGCTTTCAGGCCCCTGAAGATTACGATACGAGTGTTTTTACCTGGTGATATTCACTTTTTACGTAAGCATGATATGGCGGACCGTTGTCCGCCATTTTTTATTCGATATAGAGCGTTTTTTCCAATCGTGCAATTTCCTTTCTGAATTCCGGAGGAAGGCCTTCATCGGTAATAATGATATCAAAATCGGAAAGGTCGGAAAAATAACCATTCTGTATTTCACCAAATTTTGATGAGTCGGCGACTAAGATCGTCGTGAGGGATGATTTTAGTGCGATCCGTTTCGTTGTGCTTTCGAAAAAATTAGAACAGGTAATCCCCAGCTTTGCACTGATCCCACTGGCGGTAACGAACGCTTTTTTTGCCCGGTTACGTTTAATCAGACTAAGCCCCTCTTCGCTTTCAAAGACCATAGAACTTCCGTGATAACAGCCGCCGGTAAGGATTAGAGTACAGTTTTCACGCTTGCTAACCACTGTTGCAATATTAAGCGCATAGCAGATTATCGTAATAGGCCTGTCTTTAGGCAGAAATTCGGCAATGAGCTCACCGGTCGAACCTGCGTCTATAATAATGATGTCGTCGGCTTCGACGAGGGATGCTGCCTTTTTTGCGATCTTTTTTTTCGCTTCAAGCATGTGCGTCCTGGCTTTGATAATTGAGTAGTGATCTCCCTGCCCAGACTCCTGATAGATGACTCCTCCATGGATGATTTTAATTGGCTGATTCTCGATAAGTTTCTCGAGATCCCTTCTAATGGTCATATGGGAAACCTCAAAGTGCTCGGCAAGCTCTTGAATCGTCGCCGAACGGCTGTTTTTCAGATAGTCGATGAGATGTCCGCGCCGTAGGCTGCTGTTCATGCCATATAGTATACACGAAAAGGGCGACTCGATAAAGGATGTTTGATGTTATTATAACACAATGATGTGAACTATAGATAAAAACTGTCATATACCAAAGCACATAATAAAATATTTCTTGACCTAAGGAATATAGCGTTCTAAAATTAACAATCAATGTTAAAAAAGTAACATAAATATGACCTGATTTTTCAGGTATACAAGGAGGAGCCATGAAGAAGATCGTTCTTATTATCGTGATCGTTCTTGTACTGTTGCCGTTGCATCTCTTCGCCGGTGGGCAAAAAGATGCCGCAGACGCGAATAAGTACGAGATTGTGACAGTCGTAAAGATCACGGGAATTCCTTGGTTCAATCGTCTTGAAGAAGGAGTTGATGCGGCTGCCAAAGATCTTGACGTGAATGCTTACCAAATTGGACCATCCGATGCAGACCCTGCTCAGCAGGTCAAGATGGTGGAAGACTTGATAAGTAAAGGCGTTGATGCCATCTGCATTACACCAAATGATGCTACCGCTCTCGAACCTGTGTTCCAGAAGGCTAAAGAGAAGGGCATATTAATCCTGACCCATGAATCACCGGATCAGGCGGGTAAGGATGTCGATATCGAGCTTATCGATAATGTGGAATTTGGTCGCCATACCTGGGATATGCTTGTTAAATACATGGGTGATAAAGGGCAATACGCCATTTTTGTAGGCGGCCTTACCGTCCCCCTTCACAACCTTTGGGCAGATGAAGGCCTTAAATATGCAAAGGAGCACTACCCTGGGCTCGAGCTGGTAACCAGCCGGATTCCCTGCGGTGAGGACCAGGAACTTGCCAAGCAAAAGACGCTTGAGCTGCTGAAAACTTATCCGGATTTGAAGGGTATCATCGGTTTCGGAAGTCTGGGACCTCCGGGAGCTGCTCAGGCCTTGAAGGAAAAAGGCCTGGCTGGAAAGGTTGCCGTTGTCGGAAACGTCATTCCCGGACATGCTGCGCCCTATTTGAAGGACGGATCCATGAGCCATGGTGTTCTCTGGGATCCGAAGGATGCCGGCTACTCTCTGACTTACGTGGCAAAGTATCTTCTTGACGGCGGTAGCCTTGCCGACTTGAAAGAGATTCCCGGAATCGGTGCCGTTGTAGTGGATGGGGATGTTATCAAGGTTGATGCCATGGCTGATATCACAAAGGAAAATGTTGACAGTTTCGGTTTCTGATTTGGTCGGCTGTTTTTCTTATTACCGGCGCCGTATTCTGCGACGCCGGTTTTTACAAGCGAAAGTAGAGGAGTTATGGAAACACTTTTTCTTTCAATGAAGCAGATTACAAAAGTGTATGCTGGGGTTCGTGCTCTGGACGGGGTAGATTTTTCCATCGCTCGCGGGGAAATACATTGTCTGGCTGGTACGAATGGTTCGGGAAAGTCGACATTAGTTAAGATTATTTCCGGAGTTGTAGCTCCCGAAGCGGGAGCGGAAATCATCATGGATGGAGAACTGCTGGATCAGCATACCTCTCGGACGGCCATTAGTCATGGTGTAGAGGTAATCTATCAGGACCTTTCGCTTTTTCCGAATTTAACAGTGGCGGAAAATATTGCTGTGAGTAGCAATATTGCCCAACGGCGATATCTCATGGATTGGAAGCGTGCCGAAACGACGGCCACAAAGGCCATGAACAGGATTGGGATTTCTATTCCTTTGGATGCCAGAGTAGGTGAACTCTCCATGGCGGACCAGCAGTTGGTGGCTATTTGCAGGGCTCTTACTGGTGATGTTCGGTTGTTGATTATGGATGAACCTACTACAGCCCTGACGAAGAAGGAGATTGATGCCCTTTTGCGTGTTGTTATTGAGCTAAAAAATAAGGGGATTGCCAGCCTGTTTATTAGTCATAAACTTAACGAAGTAATGCAGATTGCCGAACGCGTCACAGTTCTCAGAGACGGAACATTAATCGGTACATACGACGGCAAAACAATTGATGATAAAAAATTAGAATTTCTTATGACAGGAGAGACCTCTGTGTATGAGCCCTATCATGTATCTCCTGACCGTAATGGGAAACCCATTCTTCGACTGGAAAATTTTTCCAGGAACCATAGTTTTTGTAATGTAAGTCTGGAAGTCTATTCAGGAGAAATAGTCGGCATAACAGGGCTTTTAGGTTCTGGAAGGAGTGAACTTGCTCTTTCTATTTTCGGCTTTCATCCTGCAGACTCGGGACGGATGGAGATGAACGGTGAGGAGGTTTCGATTGATTCGGTTGAAACTGCCAAACACCACGGAATTGCTTATGTGCCGGAAGATCGGATCCATCAGGGACTGGTAATGGATCAGTCGGTTTCCAGAAACCTGGTGGCGACCGTTATCGATCGTCTTCAGGGGAAAACTTCACTTATCGATACAAAAAAACTGCATGAGACCGTTGCCTATTGGGTTGAGACGCTAAAAATCAAAGTGCCTTCCCTGGATGCACCGGTAAAGACCCTATCCGGCGGGAATCAGCAGCGGATTGTTCTCGGAAAATGGATAGCTACCGAACCCCGACTCTTTATTCTTGATAACCCGACCGTCGGTATAGATGTTTCCGCAAAAAGCAGTATCCATAAGACGATAAAAAAACTGGCACGGGAGGGAATGGGTGTCATCATCATTTCAGATGAGATTTCCGAGGTGCTGAACAATTGTTCGAGAATTTTAGTGATGCATAAAGGGCGTATTATCGGGTCCTTTGATACAACCGAGGCCAGTGAAGAAGAGATTCAGGCCTTCATCGAATCGCAAAGTATATAGGGATGACGAGTATGAAACGTTTCATGAAAACCCATGAATTCCATGTATTGGTGGTTGTTCTTATTCTCTCTGCTGCCATCACCGCGGTAAATCCGAATTTTCTTACCTTGGAGAATGGATTTGATCTTTTGAAAAGCTATTCTTTTATGGGTGTTCTGGCCATCGGGATTCTTTTTGTTCTGATCTCCGGAGGGATCGATATTTCATTTGCTGCCACGGCAACCGTTGCTGAGTATGTGATGGCGGTAGTGAGTATCAAGTTGGGCGGAAATATGATTACATCATTGCTCCTTGCCACTCTGGTAGGTCTCCTGCTGGGAGCCTTTAACGGCTTTCTCATCTCAAAGTTCAAGATTGCCCCTATCATAACGACCATTGCCACCATGAATTTTTACTATGGAATCCTTACGGTGATAACCGGCGGGAAGTGGATCTATGCCCTTCCCGAATGGTTTCGCGCCTTCGCCGATATTAGGGTTTTTACCCTTGTTTCCAGGGCTGGAACGCCCTATGGGCTTTCCGTCATTACCCTTTTCTGGGCAGTGATTACCGTTTTGGCTTTTTTTCTCCTCCGTTATACAATGCTTGGTCGGGGTATCTACGCCATTGGCGGGGATATAGGCTCGGCCGAACGGGTCGGTTTCCCTGTGAGACGGCTTCAGATTTTTGTTTATTCCTTTATGGGCATGATGGCCGGGATTGCCGGTGTAATTCAGGCGTTGCTTGTACAAACCGTTGCACCGAACTCCATAGTCGGAAAGGAGTTGGATGTTATTGCCGCGGTTGTGCTTGGCGGAGCAAGCCTTTCCGGTGGTTTCGGGAGTGTCGGTGGAACCCTGTTGGGAGTTTTTCTTATTGCCGTCGTCAAAAACGGAATGACCCTCGTCAAGATCCCGGCCGTTTGGTACGACGTCTTTATCGGTGCGGTTATTCTCATTAGTGTTGGATTTACCTCTTGGCAAGGGAAAAAAGGATATCACCAGGCCGTTATCGATATCGAAAAAGAGGAGGCCGCATAATGAAACGGAAAGAATTGCGGGTTTTGACCATTATCATGGTTCTCTCTTTTGTGTTTATGACGGTGCTCAATCCTCGAGATTTTCTGCGAGCCGGAAACTTCCAGGGTATGGCTTTTCAGCTTCCTGAGTTGGGGGTTCTGTCGCTTGCCATGATGATCGTTATGCTTACGGGTGGTATAAATCTTTCCATTATCGCTACTGCCGATCTCGCCGGTATTGTTGCTGCGATGATTCTTACGATTCCGAAGTTTGGCGGAGTTCAAGCTCCCGGATGGCTGGTTATGCTTGCTCTTGTAGGGGCAATTGCAGCCGCATTACTCGTTGGGTTGTTAAACGGAGTATTAATTGCTTATATCGGTGTTGCTCCCATTCTTACCACTTTGGGTACAATGACCCTTATAAACGGTATAACTATCGTTTTAACAAAGGGGTATGTCATCTCCGGTTTTCCGCCAGCGGTTCGCTTTATCGGAAACGGGATGCTTTTGGGAATCCCGTTTCCACTTCTTCTTTTTGGGCTGCTCGCAGTCGTTATGGCCATTTTCTTGAATCGTACACCAACCGGATTTAATATTTACATGTACGGTTCGAATGATGTTGCTACTCACTTTTATGGTGGGAACAATGCCGGTATCATCTTGCGGACGTATCTTGTTTCCGGGCTGCTTTCCGGGTTTGCGGCTCTTATCATGATAAGCCGTTTTAATTCTGCCAAGGCAGGTTACGGTGCTTCTTATTTGCTTGTAACCATTCTTGCCGCTGTCCTTGGCGGGGTTAGTAGCGAGGGAGGTTTTGGACGGGTTTCCGGGCTTATCCTCTCGCTTGTTACATTACAGATTATATCCAGCGGCCTCAATCTACTAAGGGTAAGCTCGTTTATGACCATTGCAATCTGGGGTTTCGTAATGATTTTGGTAATGGTCGTAAATTACTACAGTGATAAGCGCAGGGAACGACTGCTGCGGACTCAAGGATGAAAGGAGCCTTTTCATGAGCGGAAAAGAGATACATTGTGTCGGATTTGATTGCGGAAACTCATCAATCAGAACGGTACTGGGACACTTCGACGGCACGAATATTGAAGTAGAACTTATTCAGCAGGTTCCCAACGGAACGGTTCGAGTCGAGGGGTACGATTACTGGGATATCCTGCATATTTTTTCTCAAATGCAGCAAGGCCTGAAACAGGCGGTTGCCGCTGCCGGCGGTACGGTGGCTTCTGCAGGCATTTCAACCTGGGGAATAGATTTCGGGCTTTTCGGCCCTTCCGGCCAGCTTCTTGGTAATCCCCTCTGCTATCGCAACGAACTGGGAGGGCTTGGGCTCGGAACCCTCGGCGAAGAGAGCAGAAAAAAGATGTTCGAACAGAGCGGAATTCAAAATCATCCCATGAATTCCGTTTATCAGTTTGTGGGGATTCGGGACCATCTTCCCGAATATTACCGCCTTGCAGAAAAAATGATGTTAACCCCCGATCTCCTTAACTTTCTTTTTACAGGGAGCTTTAATACCGAAACATCCATCGCCTCGACCACTCAATTGATGAATATGCGTTCGGGCAGGTTTGACGACAGCCTGTTCGATATTGCGGGGATCAAAAAGGGGATCATGCCCCCTGTTGTCGACCATGGTACGGTGCGCGGCATGCTCCGCCAGGACATTGCCGACTATTTGGATATTGCTCCGCTACCCTTTGTTGCTGTTCCCAGCCATGACACGGCTGCTGCGGTGGTAACGGTGCCCTCTCTTGAAGGGCCCTTTGCCTTTATCAGTTCGGGTACCTGGTCTCTCATCGGTACCGAGCTTTCTGCACCTTTGATCAACGATGAGGTCTACAACTGCGAATTGGCCAACGAGGGGGGAGCCTGTGGCACGATTACTCTCCTCAAAAATTCCGCAGGAATGCACATCCTTCAGAATGTTAAAAACGAGCTTGAGATGAGGGAAAATCGTCGTTTCGCTTGGGATGAGGTTGTGGATCTTTCTCTGAAGGCCGCTGCTTTTCTCGGAGACGAGAAGATCCCGCTTTTCGATCCCAACCACCCTTCTCTGTATAATCCCGACAGCATGATTCAGGCCCTCCAGCTACTTACCGGGGAAAAGAAACTCGATAACATTTTGGCTGGAATTTATGCATCCCTTGCCTGTAACTACGGAGCTGCCATTTGCGACATTGAGAAAATAACCGGTACCGAATACCCTGTTATTCATATTATCGGCGGCGGTTGCAGAAACGATCATCTGAACCAAATGACGGCCGATATTTCCGGTAAACCGGTTGTTGCCGGCCCTGTTGAGGCAACTTCTCTCGGGACCATTGCCGTACAGCTCATGCACCACGTTCCGGGACTTGGACTTACGGATATCCGCAAGATCGTTTCCGATTCGGTGCAACCTCTGCGTTTCGAGCCGAAGGTAGGTAGGGATAGACTCTACCAGCGGTACGAAGAGCTTTTGAAGCCCTGAACTCGAGGTCTCTGTACATCCCCAAAATCGCACTTTCCCGATAGCTGCCTTGATAGGCAGCTATCGGTGCGTGTTTTATGCGTGTTGGTCCGCTCGTTTGGATTTCTTGCGAAGATTGGCTTTTATCCAATTCCAGTTAAACACGATGTGCAAGGTAACTATGCCAAGAAAAATGAATCCGGTGATGGAGTGGATTCCATACATCAGTGAATAAAACAGCCCGAATTTCATGAAGATCCCGGAGATCCCCTGAACGAGCAAAGAAAGGAAAAGGATTGGGTTGATAATAAGAAGCGCTTTTTTATTCATAGCGGTAAGCTCCCCGATCCCCTGCCTTTGTGACGTGCAGTTAGATTGTCTTTCTCTCCCCATGCCGTAATCACCGTGTATTCTTTTCCCTCTTCGAGGAGTTTATCGTATACATCCCTGCTGTTTTTTGGAATCCGGAAGGTAATAGAGGTTTCTCCTCCGCTTTCGGTTCCCTGAATAATCTCTACATCGGAGGAACCACCTAGTGCCACATCACTCTTGTGGCTAAAGGTTCTGTGCCCATAGTGATCCTCCAAAACAACTGCACCCTTGTCATCCACATAGCCAATGTACATATCGGCGCCCTTCATCTTATTCTCCGGTTCTATGCCGACGGCTATCCAGCCGGTGGTCTTTGCGGACATGGTTATGAGGACATACTCGCCTTCCGCTTTCCAGGTCACGGTTACTCCGGCGATTTCTCTCGTGCTTTCGGTTGCTGCAGCTAAGGGGGTAAGTATCAGAAAAGCCAGGAACAAAATAAACAATACTCTTTTCATAACAAACTCCTTGCAGCAATCATAGTAAAACAGTAAACAACCGGCAAATTTTCTTTAATGGGACGGGGTACGAATTTCTGCGGCATGAAAAATGGTTTGGACTTGAAATTTCCAGGGATACTTCAGAACCTAACGTGCCGCGCTACATCGCGGCACGTTAGCTATTCATTTATTTGTCGGCCATGTTGAACTTCATTCTGGCAATAACATCGTTCTGGAGCTCTTTATTCAAGGGAGTGAAGAAAGCACTATAGCCGGAAATCCTTACCATGAGATCCCGATATTCTTCGGGCTTTTTCTGGGCCTCTTCCAGGGTTGCATCATCGAGCACGTTGAATTGGATATGGTATTGGTAATTCTTGAAATGGGTTTTTACCAGCGCCAGGGTTCGCTTTCGGCCCTCTGCCGTTGAGAGCGTTTGCGGTGTAAGTCGCATGTTGAAGATCGATCCCTTCTGAAACCAGATACTCGGAAGTTTTGCCTCGGAGTTGATGACTGCGGTAGGGCCGTTTCGTTCCGATCCGTTTGCCGGGGATACCCCATTGTTGACCGGTTCTCCCGCTTTTCTTCCGCAGGGAAGGGCGCCCACGGATTTCCCGAAGGCTACGTTACCGGTTACAGAGCTTTGGCTCAGTGCAAAGGTTGCAGGAATTGGCCCCTTCCCGTATCGGCTGCTTTTGAATGCCTTTTGGTAGGTCGATCCCAGAAACTCGTTGATCTCCACCGTCCATTTATCCGCCGCATCATCATCGTTACCGAATTTGGGAGCCTTATGTATCATCAACTGCCGAATTTCCTCCCCACTTGGGCTGGTGGTCTGATCTTCAAAATTGGTTGATAAGGCGTGCTGCAACTGGGACAGAGAGAGGATTCCTTTTTCAAAGACGGCATATTCAATTGCGGCAAGGGAATCTCCGACCGAAATGTGGCCGGCAGCAGGACCGCCGTCGGCGGTATACACAGCCCCCCCCTCTATGAGCGATTTACCTCGCTCGATGCAGTCGTGTACCAGTGAGGAGCGGAAAGCGTTCTGGTCGTGTAGGATATGCATTTCATCACTTATATGTTCGACAATGACCTGAAGGCGCATGTAGTAAAAAAGTTGCTTTTTACATGCCTCCATGATGGCATGGGTGTCGGAAAAAGCGGTAAGATCTCCCTCTCCTTTCATGAGGGTGATGCCCGTTGCAGGATCTTTCCCGTTGTTCAGGGTCATCTCAAAAATTTTCCCGACGTTCAGCCAGGAGCCCTTTGCAGCAAAATCCCATTTTCCCGGTACGGTTGCCTCAATACACCCTACCGGAGCCCAGCCGTACTGGTCCTCCTTTTTGACACCCATGTTGTCCAGGATTCTCATGACCGCAAGATCGTTGTAGAGGGCGGGCTGTCCTCCCTTGTGGGCTTCAACGACACTGAGTGCTTTATCCATGAATTCGTCGGAAGTCCCTTCGAACCATTTCAGTGAGACCGAAGGCTTCGTAAGTTTCAGATCGGCGGTTGCGTCGAGAATGGTGTAGGTAAGCTCATTTACTGCATCCCTGCCGTCTGCTGTTTGACCGCCGATAGCAAGATTTTCCGCAAGATGGTAGCCGGGAAAGTATTCACTATCCGCCCACGAGCGCAGCTTGTTGATTTCGTTTGCCTTGATGAAGAAGGATTCCACCAACTCAAGGGCTTTTTCCCTCGTCAGTACGCCACGTTGGATATCTCGCTGAAAATACGGCCACAGATATTGATCAAAGCGTCCCAGGGAGATTGCATGGCCGTTGGTTTCAATCTGAAGGATAAGCTGAATGAACCAAACCGCCTGGATTGCTTGCCAAAAGCTTTGTGCCGGCTTTGCCGGTACCTGCCGACAGTTTTCCGACATGGTGAGTAACTCTTTCTTGCGGACCTGATCGCGCTCTTTTTCCGCAAGATCGAGAAGCAAATCGGCGAAACGACCGGCAAAATTGATCACTGCCTTATTTGCCGTTACGACGGCCTGAAGGAACCAGTACTGCGAAATGGTTCCCGGTTCGGTGAGATCGAGGTCTGCAATCCTTTTCTCTGCCCGCTCGATGATCCGTTCCAATCCTTGTTCCAAGACCATCTGATGATCGGGAAGTACGTTCCCCAAACCCGCTGCCGCACACCAGGTATCGTCGATGGCGTTGATCTCCCAGGCTACGCGTGCCTCTTCGGGGAGCTGACTCCAGACGTTTTCGAAAAGGGTTTTTCCTTTCCAGTAATCAATGGTGGCAAGGAGTTGTTCCTTGGTCCTCTCCGAATAGGTAAACCTATCACAGGGGCGTTCGGCAAAATGGTAGGGATCGCCGTTAAACTCCTTTATGATCCAGTCGACCGAATATTCGGGAAAAGCGGGAGCCCCTCTCGTGGTGCTGGCCTGATTTCCTACAATCAGTTCGCCATCTCTGACAAAGATCGTCATCTTATCCAGAACCTCATAAAGGGCCTGGGCTCTTCGTTTTGCAATGGGTTGACCTTCCGATTGTTTCATCGATTCGGTAAAGAGAACGGCTCTTTCCGGACAAATTTCCGGGATCTTCTCGAAAAGCCTTTCCCGTAAAGCTGCTATTCGCTTATTCAAATGAGTCCTCCTTATGAAAACGATTTCATTCGTTTATGTAGCATAACACACAAGCGAAGACTCCGCAACGAAAAACTATCTTACGTAGTCTACTGTTATTCCTTTTTCTTTCAGGAGGCGATGATACTCAGTCGGGATCGATTCATTGGTAAAGATTCTGGAGAACTGTTCAATATCGGCAAAATGGCAGGAATGCACGACATCGAATTTGGAGGAATCCATAAGGAGAAAGGCTTCGGCAGTATTGTTCATTGCAGCCTTTTTGGTTATGCACTCGCTTTGGTGGGCACAGGTAACACCCAGTCTCTGGTGATAGCCGCTTGCAGATATGAATGCTTTTCGGGTTCTGTTGTGTTGCAATACCGGTGAGGTCTGGCTCAGCTCCAGAATAGTGGTTTTTCGGCTATAATGCCCTCCCGTTAGAAGCACCTCGATATTTTTGTGGCTGGCAACTGCAAGGAAGATATTGATGGAATAACAGACGACGGTTAATCGAATATCAGGCGGCAACATTGAGGCAAATGTCTCGGTAGTAGAGCCGGCGTCGATGAATATGATATCGTCTTCTTCGACAAAGTTAAGAGCATGGCGTGCAATTGCCTTTTTTTCGTCGATGTTGCGAGTTTCGGCAACGGCAAGCATATAATCCGACAGTCCTCCCGCCATACCGCCGGAATTGGAAACGACGACGCCGTGAAGTACCTTTACGGTGCCGTCCTGGGCAAGGATTTCGATATCGCGGCGCGTTGTCATGGGAGAAACATGCAAGCGATCGGAAATTTCCGATATCTTCATGGAACGTTCGAGTTGTATCATCTTTTTTAACGCGTCCAGACGTTTTTCTTTGTTGCCCATTGGCTCATTATATCGATTTATAAATGAAAAGTAAATTATTAGTTTGTGTTTGTTAATTGACATAATTGGTTTTTTGTGTAATATTATTACCATAAAATGATGCAAACATACCATTTGGAGGCTATATGATGGGCAGAGTAAAGCAGGAGTTAAAAGAGCTTATTGTTTCAACTGGTGTTGAAATGATTAAGACGGGTATTACCGTAGGGACATGGGGGAACATCAGCTATCGAGACCCTGAGACCGATTATATGTACATCAGCCCCAGCGGTATGGATTATATGAAGGTAAAAACTGACCATGTCGTTGTCATGGACCTTGATCTGAATATTATTGAGGGTGAGGCAGAGCCTTCCATTGAAAAGCATATGCACGTTGCGGTGTACAAGGCACGTCCGGATGCCCATGCTGTTATTCATACCCATCCGACGTTTTCCACCGTTTTTGGTGTTGCGGGTTTACCCCTGCCTGCGGTAAGCGAAGATTTTGTTCAGATCGTGGGCGAAGAGATTGCTATTGCTTCTCCCTATGCCCTGCCCGGTACTCCCGAGCTGGGAGAGGTTGCCGTGAAGGGTCTCGGAAAAAATGGTGCCGTTCTGCTTCCCGGTCATGGTGCTCTCATTGCCGCTGCGAACATGCCTATGGCACTTAAGATCAGTACGGTTCTTGAGAAAAATGCACAGATATATCTCTATGCGAAGTTGTTGGGTAATGGCATCCGCCTCTTCTCCAGAGAAGAGATCGATGCAATGCAGAATTTTGCAAAAAACCATTACGGCAAAAAAAATCAAGAACTTGTATAAAAAAACCGACTTTGCGTTCAGATAATCAGATCGGAAAGCCTTGGCCACAAAAATAGGACGAAGGCTTCCTGATCTGATCTTGACAGAAAAGTAATTCACCCCTTAGAATAAGTTGAAAACGTTTTCACTTCTAGAGGGCTATGATGAGCAGGTATACTATTACTGAATTTGCGAAAATCTGCGGAACCTCGCCGGCAACTGTTTCCCGCGTGTTGAATAACCCTGAATTGGTTGCGGCTCCTTTGCGTAAGCATGTTGAGGAAAAAATGAAGGAATTGGGCTATAAACCGAATCCTTTTGCCTCAAAGCTTAGTTCCAAATCAAGCTGGGGGCTTGCTCTTTTTGTCTTCGACATTCTAAATCCGTTTTTTGCCTTAATTGTCAGAAGGATTAGTCATCTTGCCATGGAGCAGGGGATTCCTCTTACGATTTGTGACACCGAGAATAATGCGGACAAGGAACGAATTTATCTTGATTACCTATTGGATAATAAAATTGCGGGTGTGATTTTTGCCGAAGGTATATCCCTTCCAACCATCGAGCGGGCTCAGCACTATACCGAAACGGTCCTGATTGATCGTCATTCTCAGGAAGGCTTTGTCTCCGAAGTTAGCAGTGATAACTATACCGGAGGACGACAGGCCACGGAATATCTTTTGCAGTTGAATCATCAACGGATTGCTTTTATCAGTGGGCCGGAAAACTGGCCTTCGGTAGAAGATCGCTTTCACGGATATCGCGATGCACTCGATGCATATGGAGTTCCCTTTCATCCGGAATTGGTCTATCAGGGGGATTTGCGATATGAATCGGGAATTTCCGCTATTGAGTATTTCCTGACGCTGCCCGAATGGCCTACCGCCATTTTCAGTGCGAATGATCAAATGGCCTACGGTGCCATGAGCAAGGCTCGCCACTTAAATATTGCCATTCCCGAGGATATTTCTCTTGTCGGCTTTGACGACATTCCGTTTCACAATTTTTTTCAGGCCAACTTAACAACGGTGAAACAGGATATTCCCGCATTATGCGAAAATGCTTTCTCTATTCTTATCGGCAAGGTAAATAATGGTTCCCAAGGCGGGATTGAAAAACGGGTTGTTGTACCAACGACCTTAAAAATAGGCGATACCTGTAGGAAGCTGGTCGGATCCGTCAAAAGGCCGGCAATTCGATAAGAGGGAAGGTTGTATCGTGGCCGAGAATCTGACGATATTTGAACTTGAGCGTTATGCCCTGGAGGATGGCCCCGGGATCAGGACGGTCGTCTTTTTTAAGGGATGTAATCTGCATTGCCTCTGGTGCCAGAACCCTGAGTCTCAGCAACGTCGGCCTCAGGTTCTTTACTATCGAAAACAGTGTGTCGGTTGTGGAAAGTGTATTGAGACCTGCCCTGCCGGGGCAATAGATACGGCTTCTGACCTTGGTTTTGTGACGATTCACGACCGCTGCACGCTTTGTGCCAGCTGTGTGGATGCCTGTTTTTATAATGCAAGGCGAATTGCCGGCGAAGTCCGAAGCTCCGAGGATATTATGCGGGAGATCATGAAAGACCAAAGCTTTTATGAGAATTCCGGCGGTGGTGTTACCTTTTCCGGCGGAGAGCCCTTACTGCAAATCGAGGGGCTTGTTGATCTTGCCTCCCGTTGTCGCTCCGAGGGAATCCATACGGCGTTGGAAACGGCTGGTAGTGTCCCTTGGGATCGCTTCGAGCGTATTTTTCCCTATATGAATCTGATCTATTTTGATGTGAAGCATATCGATCCTCTGGTGCATGAGCGTGTTGTCGGTGCACCGAACGGTGTCATTCTGAATAATCTGATCAGGCTGAGTCGTGAATTTGAGCCAGTCATTGTCCGAATCCCTGTCATTCCGGGGGTAAATGATTCGCCTGAGGTAATAGGGGATATCTGCTCCTTTCTTTCCACCCGAACGAGGGTGCGGAAGGTAGAACTTCTGCCTTTTCACCGATTGGGATCGGGAAAATATGCGGCCCTCGGCCGTGAGGATTCCATGGAGGGCGTTCCGAGTTTGGATAAGGCTGCCTGCCTTCCTCTTGCCGGACTTGGTAAGCGGTTTGGTCTTGATATCACCGTAGGTGCGGGGCATTGATGAAGGGGCTTGCCCTTTCAAAACTTTTTTATCACGATCGGGTTTTGCCCTCATTCCGGGAACATTTCCCCGATGATATTTCTTCCATGGCCTTTGGATTGGTTGGCCATGGTTCCGAATGTTACGGTTTTGACGACGAGTTCTCCCGCGATCACGATTGGGGTGCTCGTCTCTGCCTTTGGCTTCCCGCGGGAACGCCGGAGGAGAAAATCCATGCTATGGAAAAGCTCTATCGTAGTCTTGAGGGACCTTTCGGTGGTTTTGGGGCGGTGCGGCGTTTGGATCCCGCTGTGGGCAGGGATGGTGTCATGACCGTGCCCTTCTTTTTTGAACACCTGATAGGCAGTCCGTCCCCTCCGGAGACGATCAAGGAGTGGATGGCAATGCGAGAAGAGGGGCTCTCACTTGCCACCAATGGTGATATTTTCTTCGATGGTTCAGGAGAGATAGGTGCTTTTCGGGAGAGTCTGAACCATTATTTCCCCAGGGATCTGTGGTTGAAAAAGATCGCCTCCCGCTGTTTTGCCTTTAGCCAGTACGGACAATACAATCTGTCAAGAGCACTGCTTCGGTCCGATATCCCGTTGCTCCAATATACACGGGCCTCTGCGCTTAAGGAGGCCGCCGCCCTCTTTTTTTTACTTCGTCGTCGTTACCGGCCCTACTATAAATGGCTCTTCCATGCGCTTTCTCTGGAGGGGCCGGAAGGAGAGCTTCTTGCGCGGTATATCAACATGGCCGCCTCTCTTTCCGATCCGGGAACGCTCAAGGAGTCTATCGAGGCCATCGCCCGTTTCATGGTTACCCAATTGGAGGAGCGTGGACTTTCTTTTGCCTGCGGAGCCTTTTTACAGGAGTACGGTTTTCACATAACCGAAATGATTGAAACCCCTTGGTTACGGAGCGGATCGCAGATTATTGAGTAAGGAGGTACGTATGGATCAAGCCCAAAAACGTATTATTGCAGAAATTCTTGATAGGGAAGTGGCCATGTTTTTGCGAGTTCCCGCACGGCAAGAGCCTTCTTGCAGGGCTCATCTTGATGACATGCAGTTACATCGGCGGGGGCAATTCTCTGTCTGGTCGCTTTCCTGTTGTGAGAGCTACCTTCGGGACCTTCGGCGGGCGGAGGAGGAAGGACGAAATCTTATGACGATAAAGTATGCGAGAATGGAAGACCTCATCCCTCCGGTAAGCCAGAGCAAGCGGATCCCTGAGATTGTTTCCAGATTTGTAGGTTGGCAACGCGAGATGCTCTCCCATTATCCGAATATCATGCGAGGCGGCCGCGATATCGATGATTTTGCAAATTATCTTAGATGCGAATTGGAAACCTATTCCGATGCCACTCTTGAACTACTTTGGAAGGATGTCGACGCTTTTTCACGGAAAAAGCAAAATATGTCAAAAGCGATCTATGAATTCCTGGCCCGTCAGTCGGGCTACACGAATATCGACGAGATGGAAAAACGACTTAAAAAATCGTAATACTGCAATCGATTTCATATTGTGTTGTTGTTGTCTTGGAAAAAAATGTAAACTTTCTACCATAAAATGATAATAAGTGAGAATTTCGTCGGTGAAATTGTAGTTTTTTCTTGACATGTGCCTATGCTATGATAGACTTTTCTCAGAAATGAAATCGATTTCAGTATTTTCATGCGTCGTTGACGCATCAGGAAAATGTCAAGGAGGAGTTATGTCCAAAAAACTACTGGTTCTGGTACTGACCGCCATGCTTATCCCTGCAGGTTTTCTTTTCAGTGCGGGTCAGCAGGATGGAGGCGAGGCTTCCAACTTAATGGTGATTATTACCCCCGACAAAGACAACACCTTTTTCACTGCTGAGGCCGATGCTGCGAAGGCGAAGGCCGAGTCTCTCGGTTACACAACACTTTTGGCCGTCCATGGCGACGATCCCAAGAAGGAAGGCGATATTATCGATACGGCAATTGCAAGAAAGGCCGTCGCGATCATTATCGATGTCGCAAATGCCGATGCTTCCCCGAACAATTTGAAGCGGGCTACGGATGCGGGAATTCCCGTTTTCTGCATGGACCGGGAGATTAATGCCACCGGGATTGCCAAGGCTCAATTGATTTCCAACAACTTCCAGGGTGCAAAACTTGGCGGCGAATATTTCGTCCAGGTTATGGGTGAAAAAGGAAATTATGTCGAACTGGTCGGTAAGGAATCAGACACCAATGCCGGTGTTCGTTCAAAAGGCTTCCACAATATTATTGATCAATATCCCGACATGAAAATGGTTGCCAGGCAGACAGCAAACTGGAGTCAGACCGAAGGTTATTCGGTCATAGAATCGGTCCTTCAGGCAAATCCCGAGGTTAACGGCATTATCTGTGGAAACGACACTATGGCCCTCGGCGCGCAGGCTGCCATTGATGCCGCCGGCAGAAGCGACATCATCGTTATTGGATTCGACGGAAACGATAACGTACTCGATTCCATCATGGAAGGAAAGATTGAAGGGACAGTCATGCAGCCGAATGCCAAGAATGCGGAAATGGCAGTGGAACTTGCGGACACCTACATTAAAACTGGGTCGACAGGCCTTGATGAAGAGAAAATACTGAACGACTGTTTCTTGATTACCAAGGAAAATGCCAGTCAGTGGCGCGGTTTCCGCAAAAAATAGCGAAATCGTCTTTCCGATCTTGATTTTGGGGCCCGGACCTATTCCTTTCCGGGCCCTTCCATACACAACTGTTTTTACGAACCTGGAGTGGACATGATGATGAGAGAAAGGACATTGTGCTCTTTCGTAATGCTGCTTATTGGAATAGCCGTTCTGTTGAGTGGATGTACGATAAAAAAGATCAGTGAGCTCGATGAGCAGCAAGGCGATGAATACTCGACATGGACGAAAAGTGGAAAAGCCTTTGATCCCGTTGCGTATGTTGATTCAATATGGGATACAAAGTTGATTCCTGCCTTTAAGGAAGAATCTTGTGATTTTGAAACATTGCTTGCCGCACTCAAGAAGGACCCCGAGACGGCCACCCAAGAATACGGGCTCATGAGCAAGGCCGGCGGCATGGGGGTTACCTTTAAGATTACGGGCAGTGCCAGGGTTGTTTCCTATGATGATTCGTCCCGGAACGGATTGCTTTTACTTGATACCCCGCCTTACGAGGGAACGGTCGATGCAAAAATGCAGGTGGGCCCTGTGATTAGAAATACGGCTATTCGTGATTCGGTTTCCTTTATTCGCTTTACCGAGGTGGGGAATCAGCTTCAGTTTGCCAGTCTGGCCGACGAATTGAATGCACGAATGAAAAAAGAAGCGGTAGAACCGCTTGATCTTTCTTCAATAGCGGGTAAAGAGATCAACTACTATGGCGCCTTCAAGTTGGAGGATGATGATTCTTTGGATGATGTTGTCATAACACCGGTAATCATCGAGCCGACTATTGCGGGTGGAGCGTAGCATGGCAGAAGAACAAAGCGAAGTAGTGCTGGAGGCTCGTAACATTACGAAGGTGTTCCCTGGGACCAGAGCCCTGCAAGGCGTCGATTTTAAGGTCTATAAGGGGAAAATCAACGTTCTTGTCGGAGAAAACGGTGCCGGGAAATCGACACTGATGAAGATTCTTGCGGGAATCGAGGAGGCGACCAGTGGGACGATCTGTCTTTTCGACAACGAGGGAACGCCCCATGAGGTGACTCTTTCATCGGCACGGGATGCTGCGGGGAAAGGGATCGGTATTGTTCATCAGGAATTGAATCTCTTTACCAATCTCAACGTTGCCGAAAACATCTTTATGAACAAGGAACTGAGTAGGCATCACAGCCTATACATCGATCACCAGGAACAGGTCGAACGTTCCAGGACGATTCTCAAACGGCTCGGGCAGGATATCGATCCTGAAACTTTGGTAAGAGATTTGCGGCTTGGACAGCAGCAGATTGTCGAGATTGCCAAGACCATGATAGATGAGCCCAAGATCCTGATCATGGACGAACCAACTTCTTCCCTGAGCATCCAGGAGGTCCGGGTTCTTTTTAATGTTATAGCGGACCTGAAGGCTCAGGGAGTAGGTATTATCTATATCAGCCATCGATTGGAAGAAATTCGGGAAATTGGCGATTACATCACTATTCTGCGGGATTCCAAACTTGTCGATTGCGGCCTCGTTGCCGAGATGGAGATGGCCGATATCATTCGGAAGATGGTCGGCCGTGATCCGAAGAAATTTTTCAGCGGACAGGCACACGAAGCCGGGAAAGAGCTTTTGTCGGTGAAGCATATGACCCTTCCCCGTTTCGGGGGAGGCTATACATTTCAAGATGTCTCCCTCTCGGTATGCGAAGGTGAGATCCTCGGCATATACGGTCTCATGGGGGCCGGGAGAACCGAGCTGCTTGAGACCATGATGGGCCTTTACGATAAGGCCTCCGGTGAAATTACCTTGGAGGGGCAACGGCTCGATACCATGGACACGAAGGAAAGGATTGAGCACGGGCTTGTCCTGATTCCGGAGGAGCGGCAGAGGGAAGGACTCTTTTTAAATCTTTCGGTGGAGAAAAACCTCACGATGGCAAGTATTGCCCGGTATCTGAAGCTTTGGCAGATCAATGTGAAGGTGGAAATGAAACGTGTTGCCGAGATGATTAAAGAGATGGTCATCAAGGTTTCCTCTCCGTCGATTTCAATAAATGCTCTGAGCGGAGGAAACCAGCAGAAGGTAGTCATCGGAAAGGCTCTTTTGACAAAGCCGAAGGTTCTTCTGATGGACGAACCAACTCGAGGAATAGATGTCGGCGCAAAGTCCGACGTCTTCGAGATCATGAATAAAATGGCAAAGGGCAAATTCGGTATTGTATTTGTATCATCGGAACTCGAAGAAATTTTTTCCATGTCGGATCGCATCATTGTGCTTTCAAAAGGAAAGATAACCGGCGAGTTCGACCGCTCCGAAGCGACGGAAGAAAAGATTAGAAAGGCTTCGGAGATTGGTCATGGAATCACCGCGTCAGCGTAGCACAGGGAGGTTGAAAAAGCGTTTTATGACAGCTTTAGCTAATAAAAAACCGGGGACCGGTTTTTCCATTGGGATGTTGGTATTGAAACTGAGGACTTTAATCGCTTTTCTTGCGGTACTGATAGTCTTCTCTTTTATTGCTCCGAATTTTCTGTCGATTACCAATTTGATTGCCATGGCGAAACATTCCGCCATATGGGCGATCCTTGCGGTGGGAATGACCTACGTTATCATTGGCGGGGGAATCGACCTTTCGATAGGCTCCATCGTGGGGCTCTGTGGAATGATCGCCGGCGGTTTGATTGCCGAAGGTCTCAGGCTTCCGATATTCGGGATCGTGATCTATTTCAACGTTCCCATGATCATCTTGATTGTTCTGCTTATTGGTGTATTGCTTGGTGCTGTCAATGGTTTGATCATCACTAAGCTTGGGGTTGCACCATTTATCGCCACTTTGGGAATGCTTTACATGGGAAGAGGTTTCGCCATGCTTCGTTCCGGCGGAAAGACCTTTCCCAATCTTATCGGGAATCCCGCTCTCGGTAATACAGGCTTTCCTATTCTTGGGGCAGGAACCATGTTAGGCATTCCGCTTGTCGTCTGGATCGCCGCCGTCATTGCCATCATCGCCGCTTATGTATCCCAGAAAACCCCATTCGGGCGTCATATCTATGCTGTCGGCGGAAATGAAGATGCAGCAGTCCTGTCGGGAATTCGAGTCAATCGGCTGAAAATGGCCATCTTCATGTTTTCCGGTTTTACCGCGGCCCTTACGGGACTTGTCCTTGCATCTCAGCTTGTGGCCTCCCACCCGGCAACAGGTGAGGCTTACGAGATGACAGCTATAGCGGCAGTTGTCCTGGGTGGAGCTTCGTTAAATGGCGGCCGAGGATCCATCGGCGGCACCATCATCGGTGCCCTTATCCTCGGAGTATTGAACGACGGCTTGGTCATGATCGGTGTCTCTTCCTTCTGGCAAACCGCCATCAAGGGAATGGTCTTGGTTCTTGCCGTAGTTATTGATCAGTATCAATTGAGAAAACAGAATGAGGCTGCATTGCACCAACAGCAGGCTGATGAAAAGGGTCCTGAGAAAGTAAGTGCTTAGAACATCTTTCCTGTTCGGTTGATGCTGTTTGACCGAACAGGAACTTACTTGAATTCTTCTGCCAAGGCTGAAAAGGCCGGAAGTGAGTTTGTTATTGTATCCCTTCCAACGCAGTAGGATATCCTGAAATAGCCAGGGCAACCAAAGCTTCTTCCGGGTACAACTACCAAATTGTGTTTCAAAGCTCTATTTTTAAACTCAATATCATCGGGAATTAATGTTTTGGGAAAGAGGTAGAAAGCTCCTTGGGGTTTTACGCAGGAGAAACCCAAGCTGATAAGATGATTGTAAAGGATGTCTCGTCTTTCTTCATATATCGCTTTATCGACAACTTTTTCCATCGAGTCTGTAATTACCCGCTGAAAAAGTGCCGGAGCATTTACATAGCCCAGGATGCGATTCGAAAAAGATAAACCGTCAACAAATTCCTTTGGGTTTTCAATCGCATCATTTACCGCTACGAATCCTATCCTTTCTCCGGGTAGAGAATGAGATTTGCTAAAAGAATTAACAAGGACCGAATGTCTGAAAATATTCAAGATGTACGGAAGTTTGATGCCGTCATATACCAATTTACTGTAAGGCTCGTCCGATATTACGTAGATAGTCGTATGGAATTTTTCTTCCTTGCAGTCAACGATTCGGGCCATCTCTTTTAATAATTGTTCACTATACACAACTCCCGTAGGATTATTTGGTGAATTGATGATGATGGCCTTTGTCAAAGGAGTGATGCTTTTTTCCAGTTGAGCAAGATCGGGTTCAAAAGTATCGGGATTACTGGGGAGTTCTACCATCGTCCCGGAATAGTTATCGATGTAGAATGTATATTCACCAAAGTAGGGAGTGAATACAATAACCTCCTCACCCGGATTTAAGATGGTCTTTAAGGTGATATTTAGAGCCCCACCTGCACCGCAGGTCATGACGATATGTTGAGCCGATAGCTTTTTGCCCGTCTCTTTATTGATGGCTTCGGCAATCTTTTCTCGTGTTTCAGGATATCCTGCATTGTTCATGTATCCGTGTAAGCCCGGCCGATCTTCCATTACAAGCTTTCTAAGGGAATCCTTTACCTCTTTGGGTGGCTCGGGATCGGGATTCCCAAGAGAAAAATCGAAAACCTTATCTGCGCCGTATATGGCACGAAGTTTTTCCCCTTCCTCAAACATCGCCCTGATTAAAGAAGCCTGTTGTAAATTCCTGTGTATCTTTTCTGCAATCATACAAAAAATATTATAAACCCTTACGTGTTATATAATCAACAGAAAGTTGATTATATAAACATATTGTTTATTACTCTTGTCCTTGATTTCCTTTTCCTTGCGTATGATAATGGATTCGTCATGAATAAGAATGAAGCCTTTGAATTTTTAAACAGGTTGGCGGCAGGCATAGCAAAGACCTTTGGGAATTCATGTGAAACTGTTGTTCACGATATGAATAATAAAAAACATTCCATCCTCGTTATCTATAATGGGCATGTTACCAAAAGGAAGATTGGGGGAGGGCTTGACCTCCTTGGGACCAATAAACAAATCAATGATTTTCTTAGCAATGGCAGCGACTTGATAAATTGCGACGGAAGGAGTGCAAACGGGAAACAGATCAAGAGTACAACACTGCACTTGCAGGGTGATAATTATCATTATGCTCTCGGTATTAATTTTGATTATACGCTGCTTTCAGTTGCAGAAAATGCGATCAAGGAGCTTACCAGGGTGGGAGAGAACCTTGAAGCGGCTGTGAAAGAATCTGGCGAAAACAGATTGAAAGACATATTTAAAGAGTGTGTTACCATACTTGGCAAGCCTGTCGCTATAATGAATAAGGACGACAGAATGCGAATAGTTGCTCTTCTTCAGGAGAGAAATGCGTTCTCGTTTCAAAAAAGTATTCCCTGTATTTCCGCATGGCTCCACATATCAAGATATACTATCTATAACTATTTGAAAGAGATTAACGAAAAACAAAGAACTGGATGATGGTACAAATCTACCGGAAATCGGACGTTGAAGTAAGGATACAGAGAAATACTATTTTTTCTTTCTGTTGACAATGCTTAGGTAGCGATAAACGCTTGCCTCCGAAGTTCCAATAAGGTTTGCTACATCGGGTACGATCCCTTTGATGAGGAAAATGCCCAAATTATTGAGGTGTTCGATTATTTCTATCCTGTTTTCCTGGGTGAATTTTTTTGCATCGAGTTTATTTTTCTCTGCGTATTTTCTGACTTCTTGTTCACATAGCTCTGTTACCGAGGAGAGGACTGTTTCCGTGTTGTTATCTGGTACACCTTGAGGGGGGAACAGCGTGTCGATTATTCCCTGTGCCTGTATATTGGCAAATTGTAGTAGTCGCGTATCGAGTTCAATAAAGGTTTCTGTATCGAAATTAATGCAAAGCATTCCTACCAGCATATCACCTTCTTTTATAAAATACGTAGAACCTCGGAGCTTTCTTCCATTGGAGATGCACGTGTAATTACTTTTGAAACTGGTATCTTTATAGGTTTCCTCTTTAATGAATCTGAGGCAGAGGTCGGTAAGCCCGTCACCAATTTTTCTTCCGCTAATATGTGAATTTTCTATTGCGACGATACCGCTGCCTTCATCTTTTAGTTCGATGAGTATGATTTCATAGTAGCTGCCGAGTACCGATCCTAGAAACTGTACAATTGGTAGGTAGTTTCGTATCGTATCACGCATTCTGTAAATCCTATTATATACTTTTTATTATACGCCTAGATAAGTGTAAAGGCCATTGGCATCATATAATAATTTTTTCAAAAATATGCACTCGTATTGAGATGTGTATGTATTCAGAAATAATAATAAGGTCAATCATTACTTAGACTTATATCTCCCGTTCTTTTCTTGACCGGCCAAAAAGATGATGATACCATAATAATAAATTATTATTTATAATTGGAATTCGATGTTATTGTTCATCTTTATCTCAATATCATTTCTAATCTGGAGGTTTGCATAATGCAAAAGGATGGAATTGTTCTATTGGTATGTTGTTTATACTTCATATCACTCATCATTGCCGGAATCGTTGCGGCAAAGCGGAACAAGAATGTCACAGATTTCCTTGTGGCTGGGAGAAATCTGGGATTGTTCTTGACTACTGCAACCCTTGTTGCCGTGCAGGTGGGAGCGGGAGTAGTGCTGGGAGGAGCTGGGAACGGCGCTTCTATGGGCGTTTGGCCGGGGATGTATTACGCCTTAGGTTGTGGAGGCGGGTTAATTCTTGCAGGCATCTTCATGGCTCCCAAATTAAAAACTGCCGACGGGTACGTGCCCATGGACTTCTTTGAAAAGCGTTATGGCGCCAATAAGGCTGTTCGCCTTTGGGCCTGGATGTCTAATATTCCAAGTATGTTGGGGATATTTGTCGCCCAGATGCTTGCATGCGGAAGCATCCTTGCTGGTTTCGGCCTTCCTTTTGGCTGGGGCGTAGTTATCTGTGCTGCTGTCATTTTGGTCTACTGTTATATTGGCGGAATGTGGGGCGTTGTACTAACCGACCTCATTCAGACAATAGTTATTCTCATTGGCATTCCGATCCTCGCTGTCGCCTCTTTATTGGCTGTGAAACATGCGGGATTTGCCCCTTCTTCAATATTAGCTACCCCTTTTATTCCCAAGGGGCTATTTTCCAAATTCATCTATCTGGTGCTTCCGTTTCTTCTTTCAATATCTGTCTCGTATGATGCATACATGCGTTATCAGTCGGCAAAGGACGTTAAAACCGCGAGATGGGGTTGTATTATTTCAGGGATCATTGTCATTATCATTGGTATTTTTGCTTCAATTGTTGGAGCTGTAAGCGGAAAACTCTATCCCGATATACAAGATGGCGTATTTGCTTCGATGGCGATACATACCTTGCATCCTGTCATGGCGGGCATCGTCATCGCCGCTATTCTTGCGGCCGCCATGTCCTCGGCAAATTGTCTTCTAATTGCCCTCGGGGCAACCTTTTCCCGTGATTTCTACAATAAATTCCTTCATCCGGAAAAATCTTTAGAGGAACTTCCCTATTCAAAAAGAATATCAAAGATTACCGTTTTCGTTTCTTGTTTGGTTGGGGTTTTGATCGCCTTTAAACTGACGAATATTCTGGATGCAATTATCATTTTCAATTACCCCTATATGGGAAGCCTTCTGGTTCCCCTCCTTTTAGGTGTTTTGTGGAAAGGAGCAACAAAGAAAGGAGCTTTTGCTGCCATCTTCGTCGGCGGTGTCATCGGCGTATTTTGTTTTGTCTTGGGATTAACCGGGCCGATAAGCCCTCTGCTGGATGCAGATTGGGGCCTCCTCTATTCATATGTTGTCTCTGCTATTGTCTTGGTCGGTGTGAGTTTGACCGACAAAAGTAGGGCCTCTCTCCCCTCTGCACAGTAAAAACTGTTTGTTCTGTCGATATCTATTGTTGTCTCCCGTTATCGGGAGGCAACCTCATGTAGTGAAAAATACATTGCGAGGAGAAATGCTATGTTTTCTATGAAGTGGCCCTATCCCATAGAATGTAATCAGGAAGAGCGGGTTAAAACCGATGTACTAGTCATCGGCGGTGGAATATCCGGGTGTATGGCCGCTATCTCTGCAGCAAAACAGGGAGCGAAGGTAGCACTTCTGGAAAAAGGTGCAACCATAAGAAGCGGCGCCGGTGGATCGGGCTGTGATCACTGGGAATCGGCTACAACGAACCCTTGCAGCACGGTTAGTCCGGAGGAGATCACCCAGGCTATGATCGATGATAATGATGGGTATAATAATGGAATTTCTCATTATATCGAATGCCGGGAAGGATGGGATTGTCTCCGGGAGATCGAAAAAATGGGAGGGAAAATTCGGGATACCGAGGATGAATTTCTCGGGGCGGATTTCCGTGATCCGGAAACCAAATTGATGTTTGCGTATGATCTAAAGAATAAATTTACCATTCGAATTTGGGGATCTACCTTCAAGCCTGTTTTGTACAAAGAATTAAAGCGTCTTGGTGTAAAAATATACGACCGGATTATGGTTACGTCTCTTCTGACAGAAGGCGGAGAAATCGGTAAGCGTGTCATAGGCTGTACAGGCTTTCATGTTCGTACCGGAAAGCATCTGGTTGTTTCCTCTAAGGCCACTGTCCTTGCCACCTCCCGTCCCGCAAGAATTTGGCTGTTTTCCCCTGCATACCCGGGCCTTTGTGAATTCAGACCGACCCAGTGTGTCGGAGATGGACATGCCATGGGATGGCGAGCCGGTGCGGCGTTTTCGATGATGGAAAAGTCGGTAACCGCAGAGTTCTCTGCAGCGGGGAGGAGTTTCCCCCCCTATGGTACGGGTAATAACCACAATACCTGGTATCCTGCTTCCATGTGTGATGCCAGAGGAAAGCCAATTCCCTATCTCGACAGAGACGGTAAGGAGTTAAAAGAATTCAGCGACCGCTATCGTCCTGCTGCCGGTCAACAGTACTTTCTCAAAGGTGGATCCATTGATTACCCGAAGTATGAGTACGATGGACCGGAGACCATAGACCAAAAGAAGCTCCTTTCGATGGGGTATAAGCTCCCATTCTATGCTGACCTCACCACGATGCCCGAACTGGAACGAAAGGCCATCTGGGGCATGATGGTGGGAGAAGAGGGAAAGACAAAGATCCCCATTTATCAAAACTATACTGAACGTGGGTTTGACCCCACCCGTCATGTTCTGCAGGCGTATGGAGGTGGATGGAAATCTGCATCGTTTCTTCCCCAGGAACGACAGCTATTCGGATTGCCTGGCGGTTTCCTGAATGACTGGAATTTAGCAACAAATCTTGAGGGCCTTTTTGTAGCTGGCGACGCACTTTTTGCCTCCAACTGTTTCGGTCATGCTGCGGCCACAGGAAGCTATGCCGGACGCCACGCTTCAGCATATGCAAAGAACGTCCAGCACCTCGTTCCTTGTGAAAAGCAGATAGCGAAGGAGCGGAGTCGAACATATGCGTCCCTCGGTGCGGAAGGGCAAGAACGGTATTCCTGGAAAGAGCTCAATATGGCTATAGCCAAGACGATGCAAAACTATTGTGGTGATCCTAAATGCGACGATCTCTTGGAAACAGGCTTAGATGTCTTTCGGCACTATGAGACCAACATCCTTCCTCATCTCTATTCAAGGAATCCTCATGAGCTCATGAGGACCCTCGAGGTCGAAAACATACTTACGAATGCCCAGATCATCCTTAGATCCTGCTTACAACGGAAATCAAGTTCAAGGGCTCTCTGCTTTAACAGGGCCGATTATCCGGAAATGGACCCGGAACGGGATCGAAGGTTCTTTACCATACGATTGACCAAGTCCGGGGTGGATATGGGTTCGGTCCCCCTGAGATATTATGGAGATCTTTCTCGGAACTATGAGAAATACAATGGGAACTATATAGCGGAGTAAAGGTATGAATATAGAAAATATATGTGCAGGCCCGGATATTGCATCAATTGAACCCATCTCCTTTAATACCGAACGATGCATAGCTTGTAACAGATGTGCCGATGTGTGTCAGGTTGATGTACTTGTTCCTTCTCTGGAAAAGGGCAAGCCCCCACTTGTCCTCTTCCCGGGTGAATGCTGGTACTGTGGCTGTTGTGTCATGGAGTGTCCCACTCATGCAATACAGCTTCGGCATCCTCTGATGAACCAGGCGCATTTTCGGCTGAAAAAGGAATTGGAAGATACCTTGGAAAGCGAATAAAAAACTCTGAAAAGGGAGCCTTCGGGTGAGGTGACTTTTCATCGCCTTTCGCGTTATGTTTTGTATACGTCCGACAAGCCGAAGGAGTGCCTTACCATGCAACAGTATCTCTCGCAGCAGAAACAAAACCTTACCGAAGAGATTCGGCGTGCCTGCCGCCGGGAAGCTGCGGCTATGGAACAGAAAAATCCTCGGGCCTCTGATCTTTTTACCCTACTTGCCGATTTCTCTACCCGAGGGAAAATGATTCGGGGTTCTCTTGTCTCCTTAGGGGCGGGGCTGGTCGCCGGTGAGGCCCCTCCTGCCGCACTTCCCCTCGGGGCGGCCATGGAACTTTTTCAGTCGGCGCTCCTTATCCACGACGATATCATGGATAGAGATACAATGAGACGTGGCCAATCAACCGTTCATCATTATTATGCCCTTGAGGCTGCAAAGTATGGGACAGATGATGCCGCCCACCTCGGTGAGAGTCTTGGTATCTGTGCCGGAGATGTTGCGATTTTTCTCGCCTTTTCGCTTGTCAACGAAGCAGGCCTTATTGCCGGCAACCACCATGAGCTTGTAGGACTCTTCAGCCGTGAGATGAGCATCGTGGGGACGGCTCAGATGAGCGACGTTGCATGGAGCGACGGATGGGGGGATCCGAACCTTGCGGAGGTCATTAGCCTGTATCGCTATAAAACAGGTCGCTATACCTTCTCCCTTCCCCTTTCCGCAGGGGCCCTTATCGCCGGTGCCGACAGGCGTTTTCGAGATCTATTGGAGGAGTACGGGGAACTTTTGGGAATCTTGTTTCAGATTCGTGATGATGAATTGGGGCTCTTCGGCGAGAGCGAAGAGGTCGGTAAACCCATCGGTTCGGATATAGCGGAAGGGAAAAAGACGTTATTTTACCTTATGCTAAAAAAGGCGGCTGAAGGAGAGGCCTTATCGGTGCTGGAACGTATCTACGGCAAGGGGAAGGCCGGTATTGATGAAGTGCGGCAAATTCGAAAGATAGCCGTGAGCACCGGAGTCCTCTCTTCTGTGGAAACAATGATGGATGATTACAAGCGGAAGGCTGAAGCCGTTCTTGACCAGATACTCTCTTTCGGCATAGGCCGCGAGCCGTGGAGCGGCTATCTCCGACAGCTCCTCGACTACGTCTGCCGCAGGAATAGCTGAGAGTTGAGAGAAATCTATTCTTCCTGCCGTTCGGCAGGGTAGGGATTGATCTTGTCGTACCTTGCATCACCGCTGCGATAGCTTCCGTTTTTGTGATAGATCCGAACCTCGAAGTGAAGATGGGGACCGGTCGATCTCCCCGTATTCCCTATATGACCGATTAATGCATCGGCTTCAACCTTGGTACCGATGGCCTGGGTTGGTTTTTCGTCGAGATGGGCATAGTAGCTGCACCAGCGTTCGGCATCAGGATACAGTGCCTTGACTTCATCCGAAATCCCATGATTGATCTCAATGTACCAGCCGTAACCGTCATCCCATCCGGTATCGCATATCGCCCCGGGGGCGACGGCGACGACGTCACCGGGAGGGTTGCCTTCCCGTATGATCTCTCCTGCATGGCTGACATAGGCAATGTTGCTCACATTTATGATGTCGACGGCAAAATGGGGACTCGAACCTCCCGTTCCCAGAGGGTTTTCCCTGCGATCCATGTAGCCGTCGGTTATTCGAAAGCCTCTGCCGTCGTTGTTTTCTCCATCCACACGAACAGGGTAAAGCATTCCGGGAATTGCCGGGGTAAAAGAGGCCAGGGGGATGACGGATTGCCGGTTTGTGGCAAGGAATATCCGCGCCTGGTACTCTTCGGTCGGCAGTCTGCTCATTTCGTACATGATTTCGCTGTAGGTAGTGCTCTGAAGAATATTGTCGGCAATGAGTCTATAGGCACGCTTTCTTGCCGGTGTGTAACGGGTAAGCTCTTCTGCTAATCTTTGAACATTGAGGTAAGCGTTCCGTTTATCGAATTCAAAATTTTTCCGGTTCTTTTCCACATCGTTGATCAAACCGAGGATTTCATCTTCGGTATCATCAAGGAAACTCTTTACCTGATCATCGATATTTGCCGTATATGCCTTTACCGATTTGTTCATTTCGCTTTCTATCGAGCCGATCTTCAGGGCATAGAGCCCCAATATGGTACCTATACCGACGGCTATTAAAAGCACCGCCACCAGGGCGGAATGCTTTGTGAGAAAGCGGATGGACTTCGGATAGAGTCCGTTTCTCTTTAGTTCATAGTCGGAAGGAAGTTCGACTCCGAGGTTTCTGGCGGCCCGTTCGGCGGTTTCGACAAGATACATTCCCTCGCTGGCTTCCACTGCCGAAACCGTATCGTTTCGTCGTACAAGATCGGCGAGGTCCTGGCCTATGCTTCGATAGAATACCGGTTTCCCGAGTTTTTCCATGCCGGCGACATACCATTTTTCTTCTTTACGAAAGGTCCATGAGCGGAAAATGACATTTCCTCTGGTTTTTGTGGACACAAGTTCCTGGAGTAAAAGCTCCTTTGGGTTGATTCTTACCATGCTGAGGGTATAGGTGCCTGGTATAAGGCCATTGACCTGGCATTTGACGGGCTTTGAGGAGGAGGCCCGGCCGGTACCAAGCCGTGCAAGAAGAGTATGAATGATCTGTTCGGTCAAGAGTTCCAGTCGTTCTTCCATTTGCCGCTTCGAATAACGCCCTTTCATAGGTTAACAGTAGTCGGATTAATATAAAGTGGCGGGTGTTTATAATCAAACCATAATACGAAAAAAGGCCTTTCTTCAAGGCGTCGATGGGGCCATACTTAGAATCATGATACAAAATGAACGCTTATTTCTTCTAAAGAAGGGTGAATGCAACGAGAAAGGGGCCTATGTCCTCTATTGGATGCAGCAGAGTCAGCGTTCCCGCTATAACCATGCCCTTGAATATGCCCTCGGTGAGGCAAACAGACGTTCGCTGCCACTTCTTGTGCTTTTTGTCGTGAGCCGGGACTATCTTGGTGCCGGTAGGAGGCATTATCGTTTTCTCTTGGAGGGAATCGAGCAGCTTGAAGTGGATTTGGCCGATCGGGGAATCGGTTTTCTTCTTAAAATAGGGGATCCGCCGGGAATTGTTGCCGAATTCGCGGCCGATGCGGCACTCGTTGTCTTCGACACTGGCTATACGCGCCTTCAACGTAGCTGGCGAAAGGCTGCGGCGGCCGGTTCCTTTTGCGCTCCGGTGATGGAGGTCGAGAGTGATCTGGTCGTTCCTGTGCGGACTGCAAGTGGCAAAGAGGAGTATTCTGCTGCCACGATACGAAGAAAGATAACCCCTCTCCTTTTTCGCTTCATGCAGCCCCTTAAACGGCAGTCGGCAAAAATCGATTCGACTGCTCTTGCCGGAAGGGCAGATGGTCTGGATAGTAAGGCGGCCGAGGAACTCCTCAGGTTTTCCCAACCCGAGGTTGAGCCCGTCTCCTGGATTCACGGCGGCAGCGTTGAGGCGCATCGACGTTTGGACGCGTTTATCACTTCGGGTACGTTGGAACGCTTTCACGAGGAACGGAACGATCCCTCAAAAGAGGGGCTTTCCTGCATGAGTCCCTATCTTCATTACGGACAGATTTCCGCCCTGGAAATCGCCCTACGTGCCTCGGAGCATCCGGGGCCGGGATGTGAAGCATTCCTAGAAGAGCTGATTATCCGCCGGGAGCTTGCCTTTAATTTTGTCTTCTACAACCGATTCTACGATAGCTTTGAGGCCCTTCCCCGATGGGCGCGGGAGGATCTTGAGGCCCACGAAGGGGACAAGAGGGAAGTTCTCTACGACGACGCCCAGCTTGAAGAGGCGAAGACGCACGATCCCTATTGGAATGCGGCCCAACGTGAGTTGACGCATAAAGGGAAGATGCACGGCTATATGAGGATGTATTGGGGAAAGAAGATCCTTGAATGGTCAGCTTCTCCCAGGGAGGCCTTTGAGCGGGCCCTGCGTCTCAACGACCGCTATTCCCTCGATGGCCGTGATCCCAACGGCTACACCGGGGTTGCATGGTGCTTCGGAAAGCATGATCGTCCCTGGGCCTCGCGGCCGGTATTCGGAAAGATTCGGTACATGAATGATCGCGGCCTTGAGCGCAAATTCGATATTGCTTCCTATGTAAAACAGGTGCAAAAATCGTGTGAGTAGTTGTTGTTCACGCTCCAGCCCGGCTATAATCGCATATAGTTTGCATTGAATGAAGGAGCGCTCTATGGTCGTTTTACCCGTCAAGGGCCGGGATGAATCCTATCAGGTTCGTCCTTCGAAGATTGTAGCCCTTGGTCTCAACTATCACGAACACGTAAAAGAAAGCGTCTTTTTGACGACGAGAAAAATTCCTTTGGACATTCCCTCTGAACCGGTACTTTTCCCAAAGACTCCCAATGTTCTGATTGGTGACGGGGAGGCCATCGTCATTCCCGCATATCTTCAGGGGTACGATTTTGAGGAGGTTCGAGTCGATTACGAGGCAGAATTAGGTTTTTTTGTCGGAAAACGATGTAAGGATGTTCCCGAAGAGAAGGCAATGGACTACATCCTTGGATATACCTGTTTCAACGATGTAAGTCAGCGTAATTTTCAGACCGAGGATAAATCGGGATGGTTCCGGGGAAAAAGTTTGGATACCTTCGGTCCTGTTGGCCCCGTAGTGGTACCCGCCTCGGATATTCCTGATCCCCAAAACCTTCATATTGAATGCAGGCTCAACGGGAAAGTGGTTCAGAGCGGAAACACATCCCAGATGATCTTTCCGATCCCGACCATCGTTGCCTTCATCAGCAGGCACTTTACCCTTGAAGAAGGGGATTTGATTATAACGGGAACTCCCAAAGGGGTTGGCAGAATCCATCATGGCGATGTGGTCGAGGTTGAAATCGAAGGAATCGGTACCCTTCGAAATCCGGTACGTGAAGAGGGACGCTGAAAAGGGTTCTCCCCGATCGATACAGCTCTGAGCATACGTTCGAACAGATTTGAAATGAAAATTCCATTGCCTGCACAGCAATAATTGGACATTTTCCTTTTTTTCTGTAAAACTGTCGAATATGGAAAATAGTAAGGATGCTCTGGAGAAACTTGGTTCCGTTGTTTCGGGGAAAAAAGAGCTTCTTATCCTTACTCATACCCATCCGGATCCCGATGCCATTGCTGCTGCGGTTGCCTTGCGCCTCCTTCTTAAGGAATTATTTCATGTCGGTGCAAGCATTGCCTACAGCGGAATTATCGCCAGGGCAGAAAATCGGGCCATGGTGAAGAAACTCAATCTTCCCCTTAAGCAGTACAGCCGAATCAAACTTTCACGTTACGACGGAATTGCTCTCGTGGATTCCCAGCCAGGTGCGGGCAACAATGTGCTTGATGCTTCATCTCCGTGTGATATCGTCATCGACCACCATCCCCGTCGGGATGATACCAAAGGTGCCTTTGTTGTGATCGAACCGGAACTTGGGGCTTCTGCCACGATGCTTATCGAATGGCTTGATGCCGCTGGAGTAGATCTGTCGGCCGATATCGCCACAGCACTTGCCTATGCCATAAGTTCTGAGACCCAGAATATGTATCGGGAGGCCGCCCGCAGAGATATTCGGGCCTATCTATCGGTCTATGTACGGGCCAGCATCAGAAAGTTGGCCGGAATTATCAATGCCAACTTGCCTCATTACTATTTTCTTCAGCTTGGAGATGCAATCAATAATGCCCTTATGTTCGGCACAATGATTACGACGCACCTGGACGAAATTCGTCACCCTGAGATTGTTGCCGAGATGGCTGATTTTCTTCTTAAGCATGAGCGGATAGGGACGGTTCTTGTTTCAGGGCGTTTTCGGAACCATCTAATCATCTCGATTCGCACTCGTAGTGAGGGGATTAATGCCGGCAGACTGATCAAGCAATTACCGCTTGACCCTGATAATGTTGGAGGGCATGATCGAACCGCCGGAGGCTTCTTCGATCTTCACGGCAAGGATCGAAAAGAGGTTGAGGAGATTAATATCACCATACGCAACGCCTTTGCCGCTCTTCTCGGTTATGAGAACCCCTCATGGCGGAAGCTCCTTGATCAGGTTCCACGTAAAAGCTGATGTGAGGCGCTTATCTGTCTTCCTCTGAAACGGCCTGGCTCAACTGCTTTGCAAGATCTGCTAGGCGTTTTTCATAACCCTTCGATAAGGGGCCTTGCTGTCTCTCTACCTGCAGGAAGAGAGGCTCGGTAATTCGAACCATTTCCTTGCGTTCCAAGTGCCGTTCCAGTTTCTTTGTCGCTGGAACCGGGGAGAAAAAGTGGTCCAGAGCCGCACCGTGACTTACGACCAGGGCATAACGGAGATCTTTTTCTCCGATCTTTCGGAGAAATTTCTTGCTTGGCCCGACAATCTTCCGTACCCTGACAGGCGTTACAAGGACGAGGATATCTGGTTTTTCCGGGAGGGTTTCCGATTCAAGAATGGGATAAAGGCTTGTCTCCATGCCTTCCTCGTCACAACTTGCGGCAAGGGTGGATGCCGCTTTCTTGCAGTTCCCGAAATAGGAACTATATGCAATTAAAATTTTCTTCACCATGATGATACAATAACACGTAATACCTACAGGTCTGTGAAAAAACCTTGTGAATCTGTATAATTGTCGATATGGCAGGATCAACGATAAGTTATCCGGTTTCGCTTAAGGCGATCGATAAATGGAATCATGAACGGCTGGAACTCATCGAACAGATTCACGAATACCGTCATTACCGCTTCCGCTACAACGGGAGTAGTTGTACAGATGGTGGTGCCTCGTTTCTGGCTTACCTTCATGCAGAGGTTTCCGGTACCGGTAAAAAGCTCAGGCTCAGGCGAGCCTGGATCGACATCCCCATGGAAGAGAGAGAAGCCGCTTCAAAGATGTGTGCAGCTTCTCGTTCGGGGGCAACGGCTTTTTTTGCATCCCTGTCCGGTCTTTCCGGGCTTGAGGGGCGTTTGGTCGAAGAATATCTGTCCGAAGAGGCGCCGGTTAACTATGCCGGCTGTTTTTGTGCTCCTCCCATGCTGCGGGATAAATGGAATATGGTGCTATCTACCATCCATTTTCGGGAGAGCGAAAACGGATCATGAATACGGAGATCATGGTCCCACGGCATTTGTGTTGTGTTTATCCTCCCGAAGCTGTTTTAGCTCTTTTTCCATTCCTCTGACCATCTTATGCATATTATTGATACGAAATTCGATCGAGTTGAGAACCCAAAACTGGAAGTGATTGAATCGATGCTGGCTGTGGATCATCCAGACAATCTTAATCGAAACCAGAAGAACACTGACTTCCAGGGATATGAAAGCCGGTAGAAAGTGTGTCGTTAGTTCGAGAATAAAAAGCAATAAAATAATGGTTAGAAAGACAATATTGATAATCATGTCGGTCTTTGAGTAACTTTTTCCGCCGATTTTTCCCAACATTGCGCGAATTTGGTCTCGTTCCCGGTTGTATTCGTTAATCTCACGTATAATCTCTTCACGTTTTTCCTCAAGACCTTCCATAATATTGCTGTCATCAACTTTTTTCATGACGTAAGCCTCCTTGGTATGTAATCAAGCTATACTATAAACGGAACGATGTAGGAGATCAGTAAACTTCCGGCCATAACGAAAATTGCCGGTGGAATTACTGCGCCGATACTTGGGCCGAGGTTTGTTCCGTAGTGTTCATTTGTGACAATGAGACAGACGTGGACCGGGCTCATCATGGTTCCCATGAAACCAAAGGGATAGGCAAGGGCCAGGGTTGAGAGGGTCGAAGCAAGCGTGGGAGAGGGGCCGAGGAGGCTAAAAACGATGGGAAAGCATGCGCCGACAAACCCCACGGAGACCCCTGTCGTCATGCCGCTGATAAAGGGTATGAGAAGGACAAGTAGACGAAGGGGCACTCCTGCCGCGGTGAGCTCCAGCCGAAGTTGTTCCATCAGCAAGATCCCGTTCGGCAGCGGTGCCTCGATGAATGCCCCGTAGACTCGTACCACCAATACAATGAGAACCATTTGTAAGGTCCTGTGGCTCAATGCAATCTTTTTCCACTCCTTCCGCGTCAACGGAGAGATGATCTGCAGGTAGAGTATTGAGGAGAGCAATCCGATGATCATGGGGAGATACTTAGAGAGGGTTCCCACTGCCGGGAGAAAAACCATTATCAGGAAATAGATTACCACAACGATCATAATGGGTGCGAGTAGAGATACGAGCGATGGGCCGTTGCTTTTACTGTTGCTCTCTCTTCTTTCTGCCGTGAGCTTGAGAGGACGCAGATAGAACAGATATCCTACCGTGATCGATACCAACGAGAGCGGCAAACCAAGAAAAAAGATCTGCCATACTTCAACATGTGCTATATCGGAGGCTAGGATAACCCCGGGATAGAGGGGCCAGGTGAACTCCCACACGTGGCGAAACCAATAGTTGATCTTTGTTTTTTGCATCGGGCTCAGTTCTCCCCTGTCGTCGCAGTCGTCGAGAAGCGGAGCGGAAAAGAGGGCGCCTCCAGGCATGGGTAGAAGTCCTATCACCGCAGGTAAAGCCGCCAAAGCCTCTTTCTGACTTACCCGGGCCTTAAGACCTCCTACCAGCTGCTTCATCATTCCGGTTTGGTTCATCTGATTCGAAAGAGTGATGACCAATGCGATCAGAAGCAAAAGGGCAAAATTGTCAAAACTGAGCATTCGTTTGCTTGCAATGACTCCTGCCGTTACGATGGTCTGGCCGCTCCAGAAAGCGATGAGGAGGGCACCGGCGGCAACCGATATGGCAAGGTTCCGAACGATCTTATTGAGGACAAGAATCAAGGCAAGCGAAAGGATAATCTTAAGCATAAGTGGTATGGTCATGGTCAAAGATTATAAAGGCTTCCGGGCCCGAAGGAAAAGAGAAGAAATCGTATGAAAATCTTATTGACTTCTGATTCCTGTTGTTGTATATTCTTAATTGATAATCATTATCAATGAGGTGGAGATGGATTATTCCAGTCGTGGATATGGAAGAGGATTCGGCAGGGGCTGTTCCCGTGCCGAGGGGCCGTTTCAACGGAAAGGGGTACGAATGACATTGACACGTCGGGTCATCATCGAGGCCCTTGATCGTGCCGATGGTTACCTTTCTGCCGAAGAGCTCTTTCTCATCGTACGCGAAGAATACCCGGGAATCGGGGTCGCCACCATCTACCGAACCCTGCAGCTCCTTGAAGAGCTCGCTCTTGTCCAGCGAGTAGAGACGGGGGAGGGGCGCGCGCGATATGCCATGAGCCGTGATAAAGATGCGGGAGAGGCTGGTGTCGGCAACGAGGTGGTATTGATTTGCGACCGATGCGGAAAGGTTATCCGGCAGCCGAAAGCGGCCGCTCGCTGCTCTGAACTTTTCGATTCTTTGAGTCGGAAAGCGGAAGAGAACTATCGCTTTCACACCGAACGGCAGGTTTTGCAAATCCACGGGCTTTGTGCGGGATGCACGGGTGCGCCTTCGGAGAAAAGCCGATGAGTGCTCTTTTTTTCTGCCAAAATTGATAATGATTATCAAGAGATATTATATGCCGGTATCACCGGAAAGGAGAAAAACAATGCCAGGAAGAGACGGACGAGGACCTATTGGTTATGGTCCACAAACAGGACGCGGATTGGGAATGTGCGGAGGAGGCTACGGCCTAGGCAGTGGCTTTGGTCGTGGAGGCTACGGCCGAGGAGGATGCGGTTACGGTGCCTATGGCCGCGGGGGATATGCTTACCCGCATCCTGTTTCGAAAGAGGAACGAGAGGCTGGTCTTGCAGCCAGGGAATTAGCCTTGGAAGAGGAGCTAAAATGGATTCGCAGCATGCGAACCGAAGAAGGTGAAGGGGCGAATAAGGGGGCCGAAGCATGAAGGTTGCTGTTGCCGCTGATGGAACCATGGTCTCCGGCCATTTTGGTCACTGTGAACAATTTGTAGTGGCCGATATTGCAAACGGGAGGGTGGAATCGACCACACCGGTTGCAAATCCCGGACATACTCCCGGAGCTCTCCCGCCCTTTGTCGCTTCACTTGGGGCTTCCAAGATTGTTGCCGGCGGTATGGGACCTCGGGCCATCGAGCTTTTTGAGGCAAACGGGGTTGGTTGTATCCTCGGTATTTCGGGCCCTATTTCCGATGCACTGGAAAAACTTGCAAAGGGTGAACTTGAAGGTGGGGAGAGTAGCTGTACCGGTAGCCATGATCACGATTGCGACCATGAAGAGGGGAGGATCTGAGCCTTGATTATCTGTATCACAGCATCAGGACGAGAAGAGTCGTCGCAACAGGATCCCCGCTTCGGCCGATGCGAGGCGTTTTATCTCTTTGATGATACGAAGAAAGAGGGGCGTTTTATCGATAACCCCTTTAAGAACGCAGTCGGGGGAGCCGGTGTACGAGCCGCCGAGCTCATTGTAAAAGAGGGGGCCAGTCGCCTTGTTTCAGGACAGATCGGGCCCAATGCCTGGGATGTCCTGAAAGAGGCCGGTATTCGTGTCTTCAGTTCCAAGGAGGCAAATATTCGAGCCGCTCTTGAGGCCTTTCTCGCGGGAAATCTTTCTGAAGTCGAGGCTCCGGGGCCGGCGGGACATAAATGACCATAACGGTTGCCAGCGGAAAGGGAGGAACGGGAAAAACCACGATTGCAACGGCCCTGGCCATGCTTTGGCCGGAGCCTGTTGCATTGCTTGATGCCGATGTAGAGGAACCCAATTGCCGTTTTTTTCTCGATACAACGGAGGGAAAGCAGCGGGAGGTTTTCCTCCCCGTCCCTCAAATTGATGAGGCGATCTGTACCGGCTGCGGTGCCTGCAGTAGTTTTTGCCGCTATGGTGCTTTGGTAAGAATAGGCAAAAAGGTCATGACCTTTCCTAATCTTTGCCACAGCTGCGGAGCCTGTATGATGGTCTGTCCCGAAGGGGCCATCAGCGAAAAACCCTCTTTCATCGGCACCATAGATTCGGCCCAGTTCCGAGCTTTAGACGGCAGCCTTCGTACCCATCGTTGGGGGACCTTGAAGCTGGGAGCTGCTATGGCTCCTCCGCTCATCAGGGAGCTGCGCAGGGAAAAAGACAAAGAGCCTCTTCAGCTGATCGATTCGCCGCCGGGGGCCAGTTGTCCGATGGCAAATGCTGTTAAAAATGCAGATCTCGTACTTATGGTCGCGGAAAATACCCCCTTTGGCGCACATGATTTGGAGAAGGCCATTTCGACCCTCGAAGAGATGGACCTCCCGGTCCTGGCTCTTATCAACCGGGCCGACCTGGGCGGAGGAGAGGCCGAAGCGGTATGCCGGCGGAAAGGTATTGATATCATTGGCCGTGTTCCCTTTGACCGAAAGGTTGCCGAATCCTATGCCCGTGGAGTACATCCGATCCTTGAGGTCCCTGCCTTTCGTCAGGCGGTAGAACAGGTCGTTGGCCATCTTATCGCTTTTTTACAAACCAGTATCGAGCAAAAAACATGAAACATGAAAAAGCAAAACGCATAGTTGTCATCAGTGGGAAGGGAGGAACCGGAAAGACCTTTTTTACTTCGGCTATCGCTTCTCTCGTTTCCGGAAGAAGTGTTTTTGCCGACTGCGACGTGGACGCAGCGAATCTTGCTCTTGCCCTTGGAGGAGCTGCTCCGGCAGCCTCAAGGAGGCAGGAACGCTTCTTCGGTGGAGAGCGTGCAGTGGTTGATGCCGGGCTCTGTACCGGTTGCGGCAAGTGCATTTCATTTTGCAGATTTGATGCCATACACATGGAGAATTCTGTGGCGCAGGTGGATCCTGTCGGTTGTGAAGGTTGCGGAGTGTGCACCCTTGTCTGCCCCAGTTCGGCTTTTACTCTGGAGGAGGAGATGGCCGGGCAGTGGTTTGTCACCGATACCCAGGATGGCCCGCTTATTCACGCTGAATTACAAGCCGGTGGCGAGAATTCAGGCAAATTGGTCCACAAGGTAAGAAGTGTCGCAGAACAGGAAGCCGAACGGGTCGGCGCTTCGCTTATTCTGATCGACGGCCCTCCGGGGACCGGCTGTCCTGTACTTGCCGCCGCCTCGGATACGGATGCGATACTACTCGTTACCGAGGCAACTACCACGGCGCTTCACGACCTTGAGCGGGCAGCTGAGGTTGCAAGCACTTTCGGAACCCCCATAGGTGTTCTTGTAAACAAAAGCGACCTTAATCCTGAGGTTGTAAAGAAAGCCCGGATTCTGTGTGATGAGAAAGGGTACCGCTGGATTGGTGATTTCCCCTACGACCGCATGGCTGCAGAGGCTTCGGCTCGTCTTCTCGATCCCTTTTCGCTTCTGGAGGATACGACGGCCGATAAACTTCGTGCACTGGTTGCAAATGCGCTCAACATGGTCGGTCTTGATGTGGTATCATCAGCGGTCGGTTGATAAATAAAAACAAACGAAACAACAGAGTAAAGGAGACGATATGGCATTCCCTCCGTCCGAAGAACAAAAAGCGCAAAATGAGCGCTTAAAAAAACGTATGAGCGGGATCAAACATAAGGTTCTGGTTATGAGCGGTAAGGGAGGTGTCGGCAAAAGCTCGGTTTCTGCCAACCTTGCCCTTGAAATGGCATCCAGAGGTGTGAAGGTGGGAATTCTCGACACCGATCTTCACGGTCCGAATATACCGAAGATGCTTGGTGTTGATGATGCAAAACTGATTGCCTACGATGAAGGTATCGAGCCCTTTGCGGTGACGAAAAACCTTGTAGCCGTCAGTCTCGCCATGGCCGGCCATGATGTCGATGCTCCCATCATCTGGCGTGGTCCGGTAAAGATTGGTGTTATTCGGCAGTTCCTGGCCGATGTCGAATGGGGCGACCTCGATCTTCTGGTCATCGACACCCCGCCGGGAACCGGAGATGAGCCTCTTACGGTTGCCCAGATGATTCCTGAACTTGACGGTGCAATCGTTGTTACGACGCCTCAAGAGGTGGCGATTTTAGACAGCCGAAAAAGTGTGAATTTCGCCAAACAGCTTAATCTTCCTCTTATCGGTATCGTTGAAAATATGAGTGGTTTTATCTGCCCGAATTGCGGTACCGAACATCAGCTTTTCGGAAGCGGGGGAGGAGAGAGAGCAGCCAAAGAGATGGGGGTGCCTTTTCTTGGAAAAATTCCCATTGATCCTCTTCTGATGAATGCGGAAGATAGTGGTCGTTCATACCTCTCTCTTCCTGATACCGGACCTGCAGCAGCAGCTCTCCGTTCCCTTGTGGACAAGACCGCCGCTTTTATCGGGCTTTAGAAAAACAATACAGCCGAATCACGTTTTTTTCCTTCCGTGATTCGGCTTTTCCTGTTTGCTATTCCCCTCTGCTTTCCTTTATACTTTACCTCAACAGTTTAGATTAAAAACGCTTTGGGGGTTATCTCGATGCTGAAGAATATCAGAATGGGAGTGAAGCTCGTAGGAGCCTTTTTCATTGTTGCGCTCCTTGTGCTGGTGGTCGGGTTCGTCGGAATGATCGGTCTGCGACGGCTGAATGTCTTTATAAGTGATATAGGCCAGGGGCGGCTTCCTGCAGTGGAGTCGCTTCTCAGGATGGAGAATGAAGTTCAGAACATTCGGGGTTCCGTTCGTACCCTTCTCAGTTCTCGGTTGACGCTCGATGATCGTCAGCGACAGTACGATAATATCGATTCGGCAAGGGCCGATTACGGGGAGTATCGCACCGTATACGAAAAATTTCCAAAAGCCAGTGAAGAGAGCCGTAAATGGACGGAAGCTACAAGGCTGCTTGGCGAACTGACCGATCTCAATAATTCCATAGTTGATCTTTCAAAAAAGGTGGAAGAATCAGGAATCATACATCCCGATTCCTTCAAAAGTACCATTATAGAGTTAGTGAACGATCATCATGTGCTGATGGAGCAGGCGATTGCCGCCATCGGTTCCGGCACGGTTTTTACCGGTGGAGATGATGCGGAAAGCTGTGATTTGGGTCAGTTCCTTTTAACCTTCAAAACCGATAATCCTGTTTTGCTGCGGGTTCTAAAGGAGGTCCCCAAATACCACGATGCCTTTCATGAGGGGATTAGTGAGGTCCAGGACGCTCTGAGCCGGGGGGATCGGGATACGGCTTTTGCCCTCTACCAGGATAAAGTGGTTCGAAATGCAACAAGGGTATTTGAGTTGCTTAATCAGATGCTTGGCGAGGCTGATCGAGTCGTCCAGCTTTACGATGAGATGAATCTCATCGCAATGGGGGATGCTGCAACCGTTCAGCGTTCTTTTGTTGATGCCCTCGGTTGGGTCGTTTCGTATAACAGCGACCTTGCTGCTAATACGGTCGATCAAGCCATAGTGAACAGCGGTCAGGCGATTCGCTTTACCATCGTCGGCATGGTGGTTGCCTCCCTTCTTGCGCTCATTCTCGGTCTCGGCCTTACTCAGGCGATTACCGCCCCCATGCGGCTTGGAGTAAATTTTGCCAAGGCCATCAGCCTTGGGGACCTCGGCATCGAGCTGTCGATACGCCAAAAAGATGAGGTCGGGCAGTTGGCTGAGGCCATGCGGGAGATGCAAATTGCTCTTCAGGATAAGGCAAGGGTGCTCGAACGCATTGCGGATGGGGATCTGTCGGTAGATGCTAAAAAGGCTTCCGAAAAGGATGGCTTGGGAGAATCGATGCTCCGCATGAAAAAGAACCTGAACGATTTGCTTGGCCAGGTTCATATGGCCGTTGAGCAGGTAACTGCGGGAGCGGACCAGGTGAGTCAGGCAAGTCAAAGTCTTAGCCAGGGAGCAACCGAACAGGCCAGCAGCCTTGAAGAGGTCTCGTCAAGTGCTACCGAGATCAATAGCCAGGCTCGCCAGAATGCGGAGAATGCTACCGAAGCGAATGCTTTGGCAAAGAAAGCCGCGGCCGATGCAAAGAACGGTAACAGCCAGATGATGGACTTGAAGGAAGCGATGGCCAAGATCAACGTCTCCAGCGATCAGATCAAAAAGGTTGTGAAGGTAATAGACGATATTGCATTCCAGATCAATTTGCTCGCTCTTAATGCCAATGTCGAGGCTGCTCGTGCCGGAAAGTACGGTAAGGGATTTGCCGTTGTTGCGGAAGAGGTCCGAAATCTTGCGGTTCGCAGTGCAAGTGCGGTTCAGGAAACTACTTCTATGGTTGAGGAATCAATACGAAATATCGAACTTGGTAATGCGGCAGTCGGGACAACAGCCGGCCAGCTTGAATCTATTGTCGACGGGGCTGGGAAGGTTGCTGATTTTCTCGAAGAGATTGCGACCGCAAGCCGTGAGCAGGCTCAGGCCATTGATCAAATTTCAGAAGGATTGGATCAGATCGATCAGGTTACCCAGAGTAATACGGCTAGTGCCGAGGAGAGTGCCTCGGCTTCCGAGGAACTTGCCGGACAGGCTCAGCAGCTGCAGGGTCTTATTCGTCAGTTTATTCTCGACGAACGGTATGTCTCGGGTTTGCGTTCTTCCGGAAGCCGTTCCCTCCCCGCTCCCGGAGGACGTCGTGTCCCTCGTCCCTCAAAGGAGCGGACTGTAAAAGAGCATCCACGGGAAGAGTTTGAAACAGGTATCGCACCGGTAAGTCCCGAGGATGTCATCAAACTGGACGATGATGATTTCGATCGGTTTTGAAGGAGAAGAGGATGAGCGATCAAGTTTCTGGATCCGGAGATGTCATGATTGATGAAGAAGATGATATTGTTGCGAATAAGTATCTTCTCTCCAAGATAGGGAACGAACTCTACGGAATAGATATTCGCTTTGTCACCGACATCATTGAGATGCAAAAAATCACCGAAGTACCTGATATGGAAGAATATGTCCGGGGAGTGATCAACCTTCGCGGCCAGGTCATTCCTGTTATCGATCTTCGCTTGCGTTTTGGTATGGCTTTCCGGGAATATGATGATCGTACCTGTATTATTATTGTCAACGTCGGGGAGAGTTCCATCGGTTTTATCGTCGATACGGTTTCCGAGGTGATCGATATCCCCGATGGAAGCATCGATCCTCCGCCTGAGTATAAGAGTGAGGGTGGCTCTTCCCGCCGTTTTGTCTCCGGACTTGGGAAGGTCGGAGACTCGGTAAAACTTCTTCTTGATGTGGAGGCTATTGTTTCTCATACGACATCGACATAATCGTGGCATTTTTACTACGGAAGAGTGTCTGAAAAAATAGACACTCTTCCGTTTTAGAATTCTATTGAACTATTGTAGCGAGCTTACTATTTGTATGATAAATAGTTATATAAAAAGATATTTGTCTTGTCTTTTTGGCATGAAATGTGCAAAATATAGAAAGAAGTGAAAGATATGCGTACAACATTCCAAGGTGATACCGAAAAAATACGAACGGAGATTATCCGAAAAAGTATTCATATGATGGTTGCTTTTGTCCCGGCCTTTGCAAGGATCAATATTGGCTTAACCATGGCCCTTCTGGCTGCTTCCGTTGTCGCATATTCTGTTGCCGAACTTTTGCGAGTCAACGGAAAAAAGATATTTCTGATCTCCACCATTACCGAAGCCGCCAATAGAAATCGCAACAACAGTGCCTTTGTTTTCGGGCCGGTAACCCTTGCCTTGGGGGCAATGATGACGCTTTTGCTTTATCCCTCTCAGGTTGCCGCCATTGCTGTCTATGCCCTTGCTTTTGGGGATGGTTTTAGTAGCCTTTTTGGAAGACTTTACGGACGGGTGAGGGTTCCCTTTACCGAAGGGAAGACCTTTGCCGGTAGTTTTGCTTGTCTTCTCGCGGTTTTCTTTTCATCGCTTTCGGTAAGCGGTAATATCGAACAATCCGTTCTCATCGCCATTGCCGCCACACTCCTTGAAATATCTATTTCCGGAGACCTCGACAATCTCGTACTTCCGATCGGAACCGGCTTTGTCGCCTGGCTTGTTGGTGTAGGGATATAACGTTCCTTTTCAAAGCCAGAGATATATGGTATGCGTTCTGCTGCCGAATAGATAAGCACCCACGATCATGCAAAGAAGGCCTATCGCCGCTGCCTCCGGAGCGATGGATCGATAGACAAATTCCTTCCCTATGATCATGAAGAAAACCCCGCAGGCAACCAGGTAATAGTTTCGATTCCCCTGATGCAAGGCTGCTATGAGATAGTTTGCCGTCGAGAGCACGGCGATGACCCCGTAGCCAAGAAACATGCTACTGCGTGCTCCGATGGAAAAAAGCAGTTGCGGGGTGTATTCCGATATATCAACGGGCAGAACCGCCGCAAGCGTAAGGGCCATGAAGAAAGCCGATCCGAACATGATGGTCCGTCGCTGGAGTGCGAGACCTGCCGCGAAAAGGCCGGAGATGAAGAGGGCAAGAATCGAAAGAAACCGTCCGAAGTAGTAGGCACGTGTTATTGCGGCAGGTATCTGATATGAATAATTGAGTGAGAAAAGTGCGGCAGATAGGGGTCTGAGCGCGCCGAAGGCGGTCGCTTGTACGGCAAGAATAAAAAAAAGGACGCCTGGACTTGGTGTATTCCTAAAAAAAAGCATCAAAAAGAGCGAACCGATAATGGCGAAGGCTCCTTCTCCAAGCAGAAGGATCTGTCGGATCAGCTCGTCCCCCACTGTTGTTCCCGTGCGAAACTGAAGAAGTATTCCGTATACCCCCACACCTGTGAGCAGTATCGAAATGAGCAGACCGAAAATTTGTAAACTGTTTCGCCTCGAGATCATCGCTCATACCATATTGCGTTGGCGTTGATCTGTCAATTTTCAGGCCGTGCAAAGAGGTAGAAAAGAGCAGAAAGAGGAGGCAGCGAGAGCTCTTTTGTTATTCGTTCATTCTTCTTTCCGCTGATCTTGTATTTTTTCATGACCTTCTTGGTTCCCCAGGAAAAGACCAAATCATCTTCCGCAGGAACTCCGTTTACAAGCATGCTTTTGGAAGTGAAGCCTCCATCTGCCTGTAAAAGAATTGTGTGGCCTATGGAAAAGGGTGCATCGGGTGTGGTTATTTCGACATGTGCCGATGTCTTCCTGTTAAGGTTGATAAGGAGTAGAGCCTCGGCAGCGCTTCCTGCGAAATAGGCCCCCGTGGTGTGACGGTAATAACGTAATTTCTTATTGGTGCCGATGGTCGTGCCCGTTTCGAGAACCAGGTTTCCCATGAGCTTTTTCCAGAGAAAGGAGGCGTAATAGTCGGGCTTTGGTTTCATACTCTCCTGGTCCAGGAGCCCGTATCGTGCTCCGATGAGCGATTGTCGAAACACCTTGTCGACTCCGTTCCGCGCTAAAACTCCCAGCTCATCAAGCCACCAAAGGGTGGAAACAAAGCTGTCTGAAAGGCCAGGCTCCCCTCCGTAGAGAGCATGAGCGGTCTCTGTCAACCAGTTCTCCGTGCTTGTAGGGTGCTCTCTGCTTTTTTTTAGGTATCTTTGTATATTTCGGTTCCAGCGTACTATGTCGTTAAGGTTTCCGGGCGACAGCATCCGGTAGGTTCCGGCTCTTCTGACGGCTATCGGTCCGTGGTGAGACTGTTGGGGATAATAGTGCCAGGAAACCGCATCCAGGTGTCGCGCTGCGGGAGAGACACAGAGCTTTTTTATGATGGGGTTGGGTTCCCCGATGATCGGCCATATTGCCGAAGCGGGACCGATAATCTTGGCCTGCGGATCAATATGCTTCACACTTTCCGAAAAGTATTCGAAGTCACGAGAATACTGGGATGCCGAAACCCGCTTTTTCGGCCCGTAAAGAAACGGAAAGCCGTTTACCTCATTGCCGAATTCCCATGCCGCAACGCGGAATCCTTTTTGCACCGAATAGGCCACCAGTCTCATGGCGTTATCTGACCTCCAGGCTCCATTTGAATCCCTATCGGCGGGCCCGGCACTTAACGTGAAAAGGAGATCAAAACCCGATTCCTTGATAAAACGGTTTAATCGCTTCCATACTCCCTTTTTGAGTACCAATTCATAAGCGGGGCGATCGTTGCTATTTCCTATCCGGTGGCTGGCCGGCTTGGCTCCCCTTAGCTTTCGAAGTGCCTTTTTTCCCATCTTATATCTGACCCAATCCGCTTCGGTTCCTCCGATCCGTAACATGGCAGGAGCGAGCTGTGCTGCGTAGGCAACAAGTTGTGAGTGTTCAAGGTCAAGGGGCGCAACCTGCTCACCGGAGACTCCTTTTGCGAATGATCGGCTTTTTCCCCACCAATGACCGCCCAGCAGGAGGGAGCTGTCGATGGTAAGGGAAAGAAAATCTGCAGGTAAACTTCGTATCGGCTTTCTGCTGCCGATACATATTGTATAATGGCGAGGTGAGCTCATAGATACAGGATAATAATTCCCATTCATAGATACCAGTTAGATTTCGATTTGCAGAGAAAAAGCTTCAGTCGTCAAGTTTCCCAGACGATACTAATACTAATAACGGGAGGATGTGTACGATGCATAAACGAGCACTGTTGGCAGCGTTCCTGCTTACCCTTGCCTGTAGCGGGGCTTTCGCCGGAGATGTTGCGGTCTTTGAAAACCTAGGCTTTTCTGATGACTCCCGATATCTTCTTTTCGGGCAGTACGGTATTCTTTCTGATGAAACCAGGGCCTATGCGGAGCTCTATGCCGTCGATGTGGCAAAAAATAGTTATCTTTCTGGTGGTGTTCTCAAAAAGGTCTATTCTGACGAAATTTTTCCGGGCCAAGATGGTTCCGGAGCCCTTTATATGGCACTTCGGGAGTTTTCTCCCATTGTTTCCAAATACAAATTCAATCATCTGGCCACCGGACGGATGGTCTATCTTTTGCTCAATGGAGCAGAGCCGCAGGATCGGCTTGAGTTTCGTGACTTTCAGCGAGGCGACAGCTTTTCTGTCGATCTTATCCAGCATCGCTATGGTGAAGGGGAAGGGACGAATCTATCCTCATCTTTCCACATCTCGGTAATGATTACCGATGCCGCGGGGAAAAGCAGGACCTATCAGGTCGGTCATCCCGATTTCAAACGGAAGGGCGTGTTGGAATATCGCATCAAAGAGGTCTTTTTCTCTCCCGACGAGAAGGGACTCGTTTTCGTCGTGGAACGGGACGAGGTCGACGGTAATGGAAACAATATTCGCTATATGGTGGAGACTCTGCGCTGGTAGAAAGGCTGCGGTCCCTGTTCGTGTGTTCATGGAGCGGGTCTTCTTGACCCGCTCTTTTTCTGTCTGTACAATATCCTTCGCAAGTCAATTTTGATCTGATCATAGGAAAAGAGGTTTCAATGGCCGAGAAAATCACCCCAAGAAGCGAAAACTATTCACAGTGGTATGTGGATATCATTCTCAATGCAAAACTTGCCGACTACTCCCCGGTAAAGGGTTCCATGGTTATCCGGCCGCATGGCTATGCCTTATGGGAAGCTATCCAGCGAAACCTTGATGATATGTTTAAGGCAACCGGGCATACGAATGCCTATTTCCCGTTGCTCATTCCCGAAAGCTTCATTAAGAAGGAAGCAGAACATGTCGAGGGCTTTAGCCCGGAACTGGCGGTAGTGACCCATGCCGGGGGAGAGGAGCTTGAAGAGCCGCTGGTCATTCGTCCTACTTCCGAGACGATTATCTGGAGCATGTATAAAAAGTGGATCCAGTCCTACAGGGATCTTCCGCTTTTGATTAATCAATGGGCTAATGTCCTGCGATGGGAAAAGCGAACACGGCTTTTTCTCAGGACCTCCGAATTCCTCTGGCAGGAGGGGCATACCGCTCATGCTACCGAAAAGGAAGCACGGGAAGAGACGCTCAGGATGTTGAACGTCTACAAGGAGTTTGCCGAAAAGTGGATGGCCATCCCGGTTCTGACCGGTGTGAAAAGCCCCAGCGAGAAGTTTGCCGGAGCCATCGACACCTATGCCATCGAAGCGATGATGCAGGACCACAAGGCCTTACAGGCAGGAACCAGTCACTTCCTCGGGCAAAATTTTGCAAAGGCCTTTGACGTTACCTTTCAGAACGATACGGGTAGTCTTGAGTATGTGTGGGCAACCAGTTGGGGAGTTTCCACACGCTTGGTCGGTGCCTTGATCATGACCCATTCCGATGACAAGGGGCTTGTCGTTCCTCCTAAACTGTCCCCTGTCGAAGCGGTTATTATTCCGATTTTCCGTAACAAAAATAAAGAAGAGGTTGTGGGGTATGCTCGCAAACTCTACGATCGCATGAAGGATGAGTTCCGGGTTAAGCTTGATGCCGATGATTCCAACAGCCCCGGATGGAAATTCGCCGAATGGGAGATGTTGGGTTGTCCCGTCCGGATAGAGCTTGGTCCGAGAGATATGGAAAACGGCAAGGCCGTACTTGTTCGCCGTGATAACGGTGAGAAGGAGATTGTCGATATCGAGGCTGTACCCGCGAGAGTAGGGGAATTGTTAGAATCGATACAGACAACTCTTTTCCAGAGGGCCCTTGAAAATAGAGAGACTCATACCTACGATGTCGATAGCTACGATCGCTTTAAGGCGATCTTCGACGGTGAGGGCGGCTTTATTCGAATGCCCTGGTGTGGAGATGCCGAGTGCGAAGCTGCGATCAAAGAGGAGACAAAGGCTACCATTAGGCTTATCCCCTTTGAACAGCCGGAGCTGAAAGGGGCTGTCTGTCCCCGTTGTGGAAAGCCTGCCGATAAAATTGCAGTCTATGCCCGCTCTTATTGAGCAAATCAGAGGGCCTCGTGTTATACTTTTGATATCATGAGGTCCACGTTTCATTTTCTTGCGCTTTTTTCTATTCTTTGCACAGTTGCCGTGTCGTCGATTTCGGCTTCTCCCCATATGGAAGGGGTCGAACTTTTCGGCGGGGGTATTTGGACCGGAAATAGTCGAAGCGATGCGGGAGCTCCCTCTCCTATCTATCCAAGCCTGACGATCGGACTGCCCCTGCGACTGGGGAATGGCCCTTTTTCATTTGTCCCTGCTCTGACCCTTTACAAGGCGTGGTATCTTTACGATGAATCCGAGGAAGCGGCGATTCCCGCAGAGCTCGAACAGCGTGATATTACCGCTGTCGAGATCATTATCGATTCATCGTTTCGATTCGATATGATAAAGCGTAAGAGCTTTGTGACCGGACCTGAGCTTTCTCTCTCTTTTGATCTTCCCGTCCCTATTGTGGTCTGGGAGAATGAGGACGAGAGCTCTTCTCTCGTTTCCGACTTGTACGACAGCGGAAAATTCTTTCTACCCGGAGTTGGCTGGCACTGGACTGTCATACTCCACGATACGCATCCCCTGCTTTTCAATCTGAAAAGTTACCTCCCCCTTCACCGTTTCTGGGATGGTGAGGACCTCCCCTTTTACGATCGCCTGAAAATTGCTCTTCGGGTCGGTTATCGTTTCTGATTACCGATCTGAGATTACCGGTGCTTAAATAAAATCTTTCAACGGCACTTCTTTCGTTCCCGATTCTCCCTTTGCAACAACGACGGTTCCAAGCCCGGCCGTGACGGTGTCGATAAGAGCGGAAAAGCTCATGAGTATGGGGAGTGCCGGAAGTAGGATAAGATATGCCTCTTCTATCCCCTTCCCGTAATGGGTGCACATCATGGCAATGACGGTTAATACCCCGGCCTGAGGGGCCGATGCAGCCAGAAAAGAGGCACCGAAGCTGAAGAAAATGATCCAAACGACTTCTGAAAACTCTATGCCGAGGCTCGAATAGGAGCTGAGGAGCACGATAAAGCTGACGGAGGAAACCATCGCGGTTCCTGCTTTCCCCAGAAGCGTGAAAAGGGGGAGGGTGACAGCCCCTACCGGACGGGGAATGCCAAGATTGGCCTTGACGTGGTTTGCCAGATTGATATAGGAAAAACGATCGCTGCCGGATAGGAAGGCGGCCAGCATCGGTGCGGTCAATCCGTAGAGAAGGCGGTAGGGATTACGTTCTCTGGTCAGCAGGAAGAGTAGCAAAGGGTAAATTCCCAAAAGAACAATGATGGTGTCAACGGTCAGAAGCAGGAAAAGTTGAGAGAAGAGGGCCAACTCTGGGGTCGAAACAATGGTGATGGTATACCCGGCTGCAAAGAAAAGCATACCGATGCTAAGAAGCTCAACAAAAAGCCGCGCAAGGTGAAAGAAAATACGGGAAAGGCTGTCGAATAACTGTACTGCCGGTCGTGTCAGGACCCGGTCGAAGGTAAAACCAAAACCGAGCAACAGACCTAATACGATGAAAGAGAGCAAATAAGGGCTTTCTCCGCCGAAAATCGAAAAAAGATTGGGTGGAAAGGCTGCTTCCAGGAGCTCCATGGCGCCGGGAAGGGAGAAGGCCTTTTCGCTTTCGATGATAACCGGAATACGGTCGGGGCTGAAAAGGAGTACCGTAGCCACTCCGACAAGGGTGAGCAGCAAGCCAGAGGCGACAATAACCAAGAGGGTCTTCAGTAGAACAGGAAAAAACCTTCGTTCGTACTGAAGTTTATATACGGCGTAGGCCATCCCGAAAAAAAGCAGGGGCAAAGAGAGATAGGTCCCTATTCTCGTAATGATCGCTATGGCCTTCGGCAGAAAAGAACTCAGAACGGCAAGAAATGGTTCAGGAAGAAAAAGAGCCGCCGCCGTACCGAGGATAATTGCAAATAAATATTTTAACCAGATTTTCATGTGAAGAGATTACCTCAAGCGTTGCTTATAGGTCAATCATGAAGCTATTTCCGCAAATTCCTGCCGAGAGCTCCCAAGACACCCTTGTCATGGAATCTATACATTTTCCCATGCTGATCTCTTGCCTTCTCGTCCAGGGTCTTCATGATGAAATCGACAAATCCCTTTGCATCTCCTGTTGATGATTCAAAGCTATTTATGTATACCTTTTCATTTTGGTAAAAGGTAAAAAGGCTTCTTGAAAGGGCCTGAAAACTGCCTGAACAGATAGCTTCCAGGGGTGGTAAAACATCTGCGCCTTCGTTATTCCTGATAAGTGAGAGCTGCCCTCTTTTTTCTTTTTGAAAATAGGCGAGCACCTCCTTTACCATAAAAAGCTGGCTTTTAATTTGCCCGTCGATGGCGGCTTCTATTGCGGCCGATGGAAGTTCATGAAGCGGCCTGTTTTCTCCGTCCACAGGGAAGATGATGATTGCCTCATCTATGCCTCCAAAGTGATTGATGCCGCCAAGTAAAACATTTTTTGCGGCCAGAGGACTTCTGCGGTTCCAGGTCCTGATGAGGAGGTTCGAATCGATCTCCGTATCATTCCGCTTTTCTTCATCCTGCTTGACCGTCGCAACGACCTGCCATCCTTGTGAAAGATAGTGTTCGACGAGAAGATTTCCCAGCTTTGTTGTTTTCCCGGTGATGAGCACCCGCTTACCCATGCTTCTATAGTAGCCGTTCGTTGTCGGCCGGGTCAAGTTGGTGCCGATCCCCAGTCCGGAACGTTGAAACAGAAAGAGACCTTGTGGTACCCTAATCCATGATTGCTGAGCCACGAGAGGAGGCGCATGAGATGAAGATAGCTCTTGGACAGATGAATGCGGTGATTGGGGATTTTTCCGGTAATCGGAAAAAGATCTTGGACTACGCCGAAAAGGCGGCCGGTCAGGGGAGCGATTTGCTGATTACCCCGGAATTGAGCCTTTGCGGATATCCTCCGATGGATCTGCTGGACTATGCCAGTTTTTCCCGGGAAAATATCCACTCTCTCCGCATCCTTCAACGTGATTTGCCCAAGGGGATCGCTGTCGCTGTCGGTTATGTTTCGGTAAACAACGAGGCGGGAAAGGGCTTGCGCAATTGTGTATCGGTGATCCGCGACGGAGAGGTTCTCTTTAGCCAGGCAAAGAGTCTGCTCCCGACCTACGATGTTTTTGATGAGGCCCGCTATTTTGAACCGGCCTCCACGCGAAAGGTTTTTCCCTTCATGGGACGTAAGATCGGTTTTGCTATTTGTGAGGATATTTGGTGGGAAACCGAGGAAGCCGCCGGTACCAGGTATCCTGTTGATCCCGTAGCCGAACTCCTTGATGCCGGTGCCGACATGATTATCTCTCCTTCGGCAAGCCCCTACTACAATGGAAAGCTTGGGGTCCGGTATCGACTTTTATCCCGGATCGGGAGCATGGGAGATGTCCCTGTTGTCTATGTAAATATGGTAGGGGGAAATGATAATCTGATTTTCGACGGTGCTTCCATGCTTGTTTCACCGGACGGCAGGCTTTGCCATATTTCTCCATCCTGGGAGGAAGATCTCAGCTTTATCGATCCCGATTCCTCGATTTCCTCTTCACTTGCTCTGCCGGAGGAGGGGATGGAAGCGGTTCGTCGTGCTCTGGTTCTTGGAATTCGGGACTACGTAGAAAAATGCGGTTTCTCCCGGGTGCATTTGGGCCTTTCCGGCGGGATAGATTCAGCCTTGGTCGCAACCCTTGCGGTGGAGGCTCTGGGGCGGGAGCAGGTAAGGGTTTTTGCCATGCCCAGCCGTTATTCGAGCGAAGGCAGCCTAAGCGATGCCCGGAAACTGGCCGATAATCTCGGCATTTCCCTGGAGACCATTCCTATCGAGCCTATGTTTGTATCTTCTCTTGATTCTCTTACGCCCCATTTTGCCGGGCGGCAGCCGGATGTCGCAGAGGAGAATGTGCAGGCGAGAATTCGCGGACTCCTGATGATGGCCTACTCCAACAAATGGGGCTCGCTCCTTTTGACCACCGGCAACAAATCGGAACTTGCCACCGGTTACTGCACATTGTACGGCGATATGTGTGGCGGCCTTTCGGTCATAGGCGATCTTTTCAAGGTGGAGGTCTTTGCCCTCTGTAAGCACATCAACGAGAGGTCGATAGAAAGGGGCGGTAATGAAATCATTCCCCAGGCAATCATCAGCAAGCCTCCCTCTGCAGAACTGCGGGAGGATCAGAAGGACGAGGATTCCCTCCCTCCTTATGAGGTACTCGACGGAATCCTATTCCACTACTTGTTGAAGAATGAGAGCGCAGATGAGATTGCCCGGGCGGGATTCGACCGCGAACAGGTGGGACAAATTCTCTCCCTTGTGGGAAAAAATGAGTACAAACGACGGCAGGCCCCGCCTGTTTTGAAGATAAGCCCCCGGGCTTTCGGCACGGGGCGCAGGATGCCTATTGCCCGTAAAATCTACGAGGCCTGATTTTCCAGCAGCTCAAAAAGCTGATCAAGGCGGTAGTCGGCTTCTTCTTCCGCCACATGCCAGCGGCGTACTATCTCATATCCCAAGGCTCTGTCGTCGGGCATTGCCAGAACGGCAAGATACCAGAAAAGCTGTTGGAGGCTCTCCCCCCCGTACCAGCGGATTCCTTCGTATTCGTTAATGCCGCAGTACCGGGCCACTTCCGGTATCGATAGTATCTGTTTGAGTCGCTCCGCAGGGGAACCTTGCAGCGTGAGCCTTGTCCAGTTTTCCAATCGCGGCAACAGGGAAATAAGGAGCCTGAGCTCTGGCAGGAACGGCTCGGCAACTCCTACCGCCAGCAGTGCTTCATCGAAGAGCTCGGGAAGAAGTAGCTCCTCAATTGCCTCGGCCGCATCGCAGAGTGCAAAGGTTCCGGCCTTTTCCGCCTTGCTGTCTAAAAGGCGCCAAAGAGGGGTTAAAAGCGCCTTTGCATAGAGTACAACGGCTGCTTCCGGTGCAATGGAAAGCCCCCGCAGTAGGTATCCCTCAGCCCCTGATGGCAGGGACGGCTCCTCTTCGGTCTTACAGGCAAGCAGAAGATCAAGCCTGATCATCTGATCCCTATATTCTTCCTCTGCCGCAGTGATAGCGTCTCCATACCCGACCTGTCTGCATCCTGCCAGGAAAGCGCGGTAGTCTTCGATCGTATCGTCAAGAAGCGTAAGCAGGCTGGAGTCTCCGCTTCGAAAGGAGTCTTCAACCTGTGCAATGCGCTCTTTTGAAAGAAGGCGTCGGAAAGGCTCTCTTACCGGTGCCGCGCGTAGCTCTTTCTCCATTCGTTCTATATCCTTTGTTCCGCTTCCACCCAGCTTTTCGCAAAGATAACGGTATATACCTAAGCTATCGTACACTTCCCGAAAGTTTAAGAAGAGCTGGCTCTGATATCCTGCGAGAATCAGGCCGAATCCCTCACCGAAGAGATTTTTATTTTCTCTGATGAACCAGAGTCCCGATCGCTGCTCCTGAAAGATGAGAAACCAGTTGTCATCGCTTGTAAAGTCGAGATTTGCGGCAAGAAAGCCTGTTACCAGCTCTCTCCTTCCGTTTTCTCGACGACGGTTAACCGGGACCGATTCCGAAAAGCTCCCAGTGCTTGATTGATAACAGTTGTTGTATGCGACAATTGCGCGTTCTTCTCCCTTTTTATTCGACCAGACAAAAACATTTTCATTGACCCGCCCCTCTGTTTCGTGGAAATCGTAAAAATTGAAGTGCTCTACTTCGGCAAAGAGGCTGCGAATTCTGGTGAGGGGAAAAATCTCCCGCTCGTGGCGTTCGATAAGCATTCTGTCCGGTTCTTCGCTGAGATATGCTTTCCGAAATTCCATGCCGTATTTTTCACGAAACCCTTCGATCTGTCCGTGCCCGAACATGGGCAGGCCCGGCATAGCGGTCATCATGGTACAGACGCCGAAATACTTGTCGCCGTCGCCGAACTGAGCGTAGGCGGTATCTTCGTCCGGATTATTCATGAAATTGACAAAACGCTTGAGAATTTCCGGATCGTACTCAAGGGTGTTTTTTATGGTTTGTCGATACTTTGCGTTTTCTTCATTTTTGAGCATGTTCATGAATGCGCTGTTATAGACTCTATGCATACCGAGGGTTCGAACGAAGTAGCCCTCCATCATCCAAAAGGCCTCGGCAAGGAGAAGAGTATCCGGCACCTCGGCCGCAACCCTGTCCACTACCTCTCTCCAAAATTCCTCGGGAATCCGTTCGTGAAATTCCGTCTCATCGATTCCGAACCGGCTGCGGCTTGGAATATCGCCGCCGTGCCCCGGTTGAGGGTACCAGAGCCGTTGAATGTGCTTCTTTGCAAGGGTCATAGCGGCGTCAAACCTGATGATGGGAAAGTTGCGAGCCACATGCAGGATGGTCTGAATCACCACCTCCCTGACATGGGGATTGAGATAATCGAGCTGTGCGGTATCGTTCCACGGCATGCTTGTTCCGTCGTTACCATGATAGATATAGCGACAGCTTCCAGAGCGTCGATCAACATACTGGAAGGTTACAGCGGCATCGCTTCTATCCCAGTAATGGTCCTCGAGGTGCACCTCGATATCGGGGTGGTCCACGACGCTTTCTCCGCTGTAGGTATAGCCCGGAAAAGGAGGGGCACTGCATTGGATGAACCACTCGGGATGTTCGAAGAGCCAGTCGGAATCGAGCCCCGTATGGTTCGGAACCATGTCGCTGGCCAAGCGAATCCCTCTTTGTCTGCATCGCTCCCGCAGATTATCCAGGGCTTCCCATCCTCCCAGCTCCTCGGCAATTTCGTATCGTTTCAGACTGTAGGCCGATGCGGCCGCTTCCTGGTTCCCGCTCCACTGTTTTATTTTCCGACTTGCATCGCTTCGTTCCCATAGCCCAATGAGCCAAAGAGCGGTGAATCCTCGCTCTGCCAGAACATCGAGCTCCTGATCGGGAATCTGGTCCAGCCTGTGAATTTCACGGTGGTAGAACCGAGAGAGCTGGTTAAGCCACACAAGCGTACTTTTTGCGATCAGAACCACTTCCGGCATCCAGTGACTATCACTTGAAAAGCGCTCATATTCTTCGCTTCCCTTTCTGAAGATGGGGATACGGCTTGGCCCTGGTCCCGGCGGGAAAAAAGGTCGTTGTTCTTCTTTTAGGTAGTCGATTCCTCGGAGGAGAAGCTCGAGAAAGGAGCCGAGAAGAGGACCCCAATGATCTCGGATGTATTCCAGCTGGGCAAGCAGATTATCCGGATAGTTTATGGCTGGGCTTCTGAGCATGTCCATGAGATGAAGATTTCCGGGACCGAAGCCCTGTAGTTTACTAAAAAAGAGGTAACAACTGGCAATGACCTCTTGATAGGAGGTGTGGCGTTCGAGATCCCTGTCGCTGAAAAGGCCGCGCATAAAACGGGCGGCTCTGTTTTGATTTGTCAGCCAGAGGAGTAGTAACTCTTCAATCTGTTCTTCTTCGGTCCTTGCCGAGTGCGAGGGTTTGAAGAATTCCGTTTCGAAAGAAGAAAGGGTCGATTCGGTTTCCTTTCTCCCGGGGCTTTGTGCAAGATGTTTCAGCAGCTGGAGAGAAACCTCTCCTCCGTTTTTTTCCGAGTAAAGCTTTATGATAATGTACTGGAAGGTCCTGATGAGTCCCAAGGCGAAGACGGAAGCAGTGGAGACTCGATGCTCGGGATATCGATCGGCCTTATTCTTCCGGTTGAGTAGCTGAGCTATCTCCTGGGCTTCTGCATAGGTGGTTCCAGGCTCTTTTTCCCTTCTTCCTTCCTTTTGTTCCGGGAAAAGGTCCGCGATTCGAAATTGCTCACGGGCCTTTACCGAGATGGGCATACCTTTCCTGTACTTTTCTACACTCATGGGAACTGCTCCTTCCTTCGGACGGTTAGCTGTTCCGGTTCTGCTCGTTGTCCAGTTCTTTCAGAAGATCTCGCAGGCGGGCAGCTTCTTCATAATTTTCACTTTCTACGGCAAGTTTCAACTCATTTTCGAGGGACTCGCGTTCATTTTCCGTTCCTGCTGTTTCCCCGCCTTCAGTGGCCTGTTCGGTAATCGATGTAATGGGAATACCAGCCTCGTCTACAACCGCTTCGCTAATGAAGATGGGACACTTTGTCCGAACGGCGATACCCAATGCATCGGAAGGCCTCACATCCAACGTTATTTCTTCCTCTTCTTCCTTTTTCAGAAGGAGTTGGGCAAAGAAGGTTCCCTCGTTGAGGTTTGTGATCTCAACCCGATCTATTTCAACCGAAAGACTTTTTAGAAGAGTAATGAATAAATCATGTGTCAATGGTCTCGGCATAGGAACGTTTCCCAGGCCGATGAGAATAGATTGAGTTTCCAATTGCCCTATAAAAATCGGAACGGCTACTTCACTTCCGAGGGGACGGACAAGAACCGCGTTTCCCTGATCGGTTCGTGCAACCGTCCAGATTTCCGCTTCAACAAGCATCGATGCCATCATGAACCCCTTTTATGAAGCATATCCGATTTAGTGTGTGAATACAACACGGAGGTTTCCTTTTTGAATAGCTTTATGCCTTTGTCTCGTTCGTCGAGATTTTCTCGATTTCCTCCTGGGTTCGAAAGGTGAGGCTCGTACGATCCTTTACCACTCCGGGAAACGGAAGAAGTCTGTTGTGCATAACTGCATAAATACCAGGACTCGCAACCTTAGCGGCAAAAAGGGCTTCGGTAATGTTCTGGAGAGCATCGGAATCCCGAAATTCATAGGGCCGCATGGCACCGGTCAGGATAATGGGGATGGTGGAATCCTGGATGTTTTGGTAAATACACTCTCCGGTTTTCGACAGGGTATCGGTCCCGTGAACGATGATGATTGCATCGGAGACCGGGAGGGCGGCGCGAACCTCCCTGAGGATTAATTCGCGGTCGGCATCCACCATCTCCAGAGAATCCTTACTCATAACGGCCACATGACGAATGAAAAGATCCGGAAGTCTAAGTGATTTCAGGATGGTGTCCAATACCGTCCGTTCGTTTCGCAGGCTACCGGCGTGTTCATCATAGGTTTTGTCGATGGTCCCGCCGGTAGTGAGAATGGTTATCTTCATGTCATTGATATTGTTGAACTTCGCTTTCTCCTGTCAAGGCTCTCAGTCCCGCATCTCTCAACGCCTCCAATTCATCTTCGCCCGGATAGATGAATATTCGTCCGAGAAAACTGATTCTTTTATGAAGTATTTCCATAAGCCATTTGTCGTTGGCAAGCCCTCCTGTGAGAACGATTCCGTCGATCCGTCCTTCCAATACCGTTGCATGAGCTCCGATCTCTTTAGCAACCTGGTAGGCAAGGGTTCGAAAAAGCAAATTCGCCTTGGCATCTCCGGCGGCCGCTCTGTTTGCTACCTCTTTCCCATTGGATGTTCCCAGGTAGGCCTGAAAACCGCCGCCGCCCTTGATCATTTTTTGAATTTCCTGTTTGGTTTTTGTTCCCGAAAAACAGAGATCCACCAGCTGCCCTACCGGAAGCCCCCCTGAGCGTTCGGTGGAGAAGGGGCCTTCACCGTTGAGAGCGTTGTTTACGTCGATAACCCGACCCTCTACATGGCTGCCGACGGAAATTCCTCCTCCTATATGGGCCACAATGAGACGGCATTCCTCGTATTTTTTTCCCATTTCGCCGGCGGCTCTCCTTGCTGTTGCTTTCTGGTTAAGTGCATGAAAGATGGACCGGCGGGGGAACTCTGGGTGACCGGAAATACGTGCTTCATCACACATTTCGTCTACCACCACGGGATCTGCTATGAAAGCGGGGGCTTTCGATTTTTTCGCCATTTCAAAGGCCATGATTCCTCCGAGATTGCATGCATGCTGGCCTGAAACTCCGATTTGTAAATCCCGCAACATAAGCTCGTTGACAGCCCAGACCCCGCCGCGGATCGGTTTGAGAAGGCCTCCCCGACCGATGACCGCATCGAACCCGGCCGGATCGATCCCTTCCTCACGAAGGACCGACAGAATCAGATTTGTACGAAATTCAAACTGATCGGTGATGGCTTCAAAAGGAGCGAGTTCTTCAGCCGTGTGCTCCATAGAGCGGGAAAACAGTGTTTTCGTTCCTTCATACACGGCGAATTTTGTTGTCGAACTACCCGGATTGATGACAAGGGTTCTTTTGTTCATTTTATTGTCCCCTATTTCATTATGGTGAACACATTATGCAGGGGAATGCTTAATGAGGCAACGATATTCTACAATAATTGTTCTTTAAAAGCCGATATGCTTGCATGCCCTTCGGTGAAGAGTTTCTCCAGGAAAGGAGCCGTCCTCTTAAGGTATTTCGGCAGTAACAGCTCTTCGTCTTCGGAAAAACGGGAGAGAACCCATGATGATACAGTGCCTCGTGGCGGTCGGCCGACCCCCAACCTGAGCCTGAGAAAATCGGAGCTGCCCGTCTGCTGGTTAATCGAGCGGAGGCCGTTGTGCCCTGCCGTTCCGCCGCCGCGTTTTAGTTCGATCGTTCCAAAGGGAAGCTCTATCTCATCGTGCACGACCAAAAGGTTGCTCCCCTCTTTTTTGGGGTCGATCTTAAAAAAGGAGCAGGCTGACGATACCGAATCTCCGCTTTTGTTCATATAGGTTTCGGGAAAAAGGAGGACTTCCCGATATGTACCCGTTTTTATGTCGGCCCACCTTCCGTGAAATTTCTTTTGAAAGCGAAGATCTACGATACTAGGAATCGCTTCTGCTGCCATCCAGGCGAGATTGTGCCTTGTTTTTGCATACATTTTGCCCGGATTTCCCAAAAACACGGTGAGATTGATTGTCGACATATCATTCTCCTATGCTATATGGTGATGAGGATAAGAGAATATGGAAATGAGAGCAAGCGGGCGTCCTATACGAAACAACTTCCCCATTGTCCTTGTGTACGGCTTCATGGGGTACGTTGAGCTTCCTTTTTCCGGCTTCCACCATTGGGGCGGAACCATAGACCTGGCCGAAGAGCTCCGAAAGGCGGGATATACGGTATACGTAGCCCCCATTGGCCCTGTATCGAGCCTCCATGATCGGGCATGTGAGTTATATTCCTTCATAAAGGGGGGAAGGGTGGACTATGGTGCTGCCCATTCCGCCGCCGCCGGCCATAATCGATGGGGCAGGAATTATCCGGGGGTTTTCCCCCAGTGGGGTGAGTTCGATCCGAATAGCGGTAGCCCCCGCAAGGTCCATCTGATCTGCCACAGCATGGGAGGACAAACCGCCCGTGTATTGGCACACCTGCTCGGCGACCGGGAGTGGATCGCTTCGGTTTTTACCATCTCCACCCCTCACGACGGAACAACTCTGACCTACCGTTACCACGATCCCGGGAGGATGATAAAGCTCTTTGCCTCTTTACTTGTCTTACAGAGTGATAAACAGGATGATCCTGTTTTTGATATGCAGTTGGAGCATTGGAAGGGGGCAACGGAACCGGGAGAGACCCTTTCCGCCTTTCTTGAGCGGGTAATCAAGGACGATGCATGGTTGGGAACAAAGGATTTTGGCTTTTACGATCTTACACCAAAGGGTGCGGCGGAAATAAACAGGGAGACTCCGGCCCTTCCTGGTATCTATTACTTTTCGCTTGCCACTAGTCGGACCCAATATGATGAAAAGCGTGATCGATGGATACCGGCACCGGGTATGCTGCTTCCTCTTCGTAGTACGGCTCGATCCATCGGCTCTTGCATCCCGGAAAGCGGAAAGGATTCCTTATGGGAAGGAACGGATGCCTCATGGCGGGAGAACGACGGATTAGTCAACACCATCAGTATGGATGGCCCATCTCTTTCTTCCTGCGATCCAATTCGACGCTGGTCCCTGGACCGAATGGAAGTTCCTGATGTGGGAGTGTGGAATTTCCTCGGTACCCTTGGTTTGGATCATTGGCAGGTCCATCTTCAATTGCCTGTTGGGAGCACCTGTCCCGAGGGCTACGATTCGCTTCTTGATTATTATATCGATATCTGTTCCTTTCTCAGGGCTCTTCCCCCCGTCCCCATCATAGGCGGCTAAGCTGAACCGCTGCTGTCCTTGTCGAGAATTTCAAGGGTTGATCTGCCTGCACTGATCTCGCTGACCACCCCCGCAGCCCAATCGGCATCCTTGCTGGCGATCTTGCCCGTGATGATAACCTGCTCCATAAAGGTCTCTTTCGGTGGCTCCAGGAGCAATGGTCCAAGCTCTTTTTTTATTGGCTCATATTGATCGTAGGAAAGAACTACTCTGAAACTGATGCTTTCAATCAAAGGCCGTGTCGGTAGGACCTTGAGCACCGCCTGAGCCGCTTCGGTGTAGGCCTTTACCAACCCTCCGGTTCCCAATTTTGTGCCTCCAAAGTAACGAACGACCATTACCAGAAGGTTGTCGATACCGCTGCCTCTGACCACCTCAAGTACGGGCCTGCCCGCAGTTCCTTTTGGTTCCCGGTCGTCACTCATACCGAAGATATCACCTCCTGAGGTGACAAAGGCATGGACGACATGATTTGCTCCTGGATGAAGCTCCCTTGTCTCTTTGATGCGCCGACGGACCTCCTCGGCACCGGAGACCCGCTGTGCCAGGGCGATGAAACGGCTTTTCTTGATCTCAATTTCGGCCTCGGCAGCTTCTTTGGGTTCAAGCATGCTTCCTCCCATGGCCGAAGATGTTGTCCTGTGCCGAAAAATCCGCAAGCTCTTCGCATGCTTTTCTAAAACGCAGAGAGATTGTTTCCAAATTTGCCTCGGTTTGCGGGGGCAGCATGAAGGATCGGGCGGCTGCGGCCTCCTCTACCTGCTTTCTGTTTCTGGCACCGACGACGACGGCCTGGAGAAAGGGCCGCGATAGACTCCAGGCCAGGGCGAGCCCGGCGGGTGGAACTCCTATGTTGTCGGCCTCATGTTCGAAGGATTCGAGAAAACGGCTCAGGGCCCCGGAAAGGATAGGATCCATCGGAAGCAGCTTGTTTCGCCTGTCATCTTTGTTGCTGTGAATCTTTTCAAAGGATCCTGCAAGGAGTCCCTGGGCAAGGGGGGCATAGGCTATAACCGGGATGTTGTGCTCTCTGCACCACGGAATGATGCCCCCTTCGGCGTGGCGCCAAAGAAGGGAGTGGCCTATCTGGCAGGCATCGATCTTTCCCACCGTCAGAACCTTATCCGCCTGCTCCACAGTGAAATTGCTTAGACCGATTCCTGCAATACTGCCTTTGCGACGTTCACTTTCAAGAGCCTCCATCATCGGCCTCGGATCCTCTCCCTCTTTAGGCCAGTGGATGTAGAGCAGATCGATGCTCTCACGAAACAGTCGTCTCCGGCTCAATGCTATTCGCTTTTCCACCGATGAAGGGGGACAGGGAAAAAGCTTTGTCGCCAGAAAAAGCTCGTCGTTCCTTTTTCTCAGACGTTGGCCGATCAATTGCTCGGCTCTGCCGTTCCCGTACACCTGCGCCGTGTCGAAATGAATGATGCCTGCCCGCAGGGCCGCATCTATTGCCTTCAGACTTTCTTTCCTCTGCTGGCCGGGCCAGTAAGGATCATCTCCGAATTGCCAGGTCCCGATTCCCAATCCTCCCGGGATCTTGCATTTTTCTCCCATTTCGCTAGTTTATCATAAAAATATGGTGTGAACAGCGCCTTTGCCCGTTGATCTTTCCTCATTCTATCGCTATAAATGGAGCCCGAAAATCCCGAACAGCACAGATTTTCCACCGCTTTTCATCAGTTTCGGGTACATATTTTTGTTACCTTTGAAGATTGATTTAAGGAGGCCCACCATCAGAACGTTTCCATTTTTTCTACTGATGGTACCGATTACCCTTACCTGTGCTCATATTGTTTCCAGAAATGAGATGCCGCCGGAGCCGGTTGCCGATCTTGTTGATGTGGAAGCTGTTTCCGGTGCTGCGGATGAGATGTCTTATTCCATAGATGTGGCGGCGGATGATGATATTGTTCTTGCACTTTACGGTAATCCGATGTTTCATCAGCAAGTGAAGGATTTCTTTACCGCAGAAACCGGTTCTCAGCGTATCGCCGATATCGTCTTACAGGAGGCTGAGGAGAACGACATTCCCCCCACCCTTGCCTTTGCCCTTGCATGGGTGGAAAGCCGCTATCGAACCGATGCCGTAAACCGTAATTCCGGTTCCGTCGACAGAGGATTATTCCAACTGAATAGTCGTAGTTTTCCCAACCTTTCCGAAGAGCAGTTTTTTGATCCGGTGACAAATGCCAAGGAAGGCTTACACTATTTACGCTACTGCCTGGATGTCGGAGAAAATCGAGTGGTCGCTCTTGCCATGTATAATGCCGGGAGAAGCAGGGTCACTGGCAAGGGAACCCCGAAGATGACCTTGGATTACATATCAAGGATCCTTGATTATCAGGAAGAACTCAATGAGCGCTTTGCACATCTCCATCTCCGGGAAAAGAGTGCCGTGAAAGAGGCGGGGAAGGTTCGTTATGTACTTGACAGAGGGAAGGGAAGTAAATAGCGTTTCTTTATGATTGTTGTACTGAAACAAAATATATCTCCCGAAAATAAAGAACATGCCCGGCAGTTTCTCTCCCGGAAAGGGTTTTCGGTGAGGGAGATCGTCGGTGAAGAGGAAACTATCCTCGGTGCTGTTGGAAAAGCTCGGATCGATCAACGTGAAGTCGAACTGCTGCCTGGGGTTGACCGGGTCATTCCGATAAGCAAACCATACAAACTTGCAAGTCGTGAGTTGAAAAAGCAGGATACCATTGTCCCGGTAGGCCGGGTCAGGATCGGCGGTAACCGTGTCGTCGTTATTGCCGGACCTTGTGCCGTGGAGTCTCGTGAACAGATTATGGAAGCCGCCCAGGCGGTCCGTGAAGGCGGGGCTGTCTTGCTTCGCGGCGGGGCATTTAAACCTCGAACCAGTCCCTACTCCTTTCAGGGCCTTGGAGAAGAGGGGTTGAAACTCCTTAAGGAAGCGGGGGAAAAGTACGACCTTCCGATCGTGACCGAGATTGTGGGAACCGACTACGCCGACCTGATGAACGATTATGTCGATGTTTTTCAGATCGGAGCCAGAAATATGCAGAATTTTGAGCTCCTGAAACGGGTTGGGTCTCTGGGAAAGCCTGTTATCCTGAAGCGGGGGCTTTCCGCTACCATTGAGGAATGGCTGATGGCGGCGGAGTACCTTATGGCTCACGGCAGCGATAATGTGATTCTATGTGAACGGGGAATCAGGACGTTTGAGACCTATACCAGAAACACCCTTGACCTCTCTGCTATTCCCGTGGTTAAGAAATTGAGCCATCTGCCGGTGCTGGTCGATCCCAGTCATGGCACGGGACTCAGGGAAAAGGTCCATCCCATGGCTCTGGCCGCAGTTGCAGCAGGGGCGGACGGCCTCATGGTCGAGGTCCATCCCCATCCTGAACAGGCCCTCTCCGACGGCCCGCAGTCCCTTCTTCCTGATCAATTTGAAAAACTGATGCGTGATCTCCAGGCCCTGAGTCCTGTCATCGAACGGGAAATAGAACGGGTTCCGGTCTCGATTGCATCGCCGACTGTTTCCGTAAACGGAAAATCTTCCGGAAAGATCGCTTTTCAGGGAATGCATGGGGCCTACAGCGAACGGGCCATTGTGCGTTATTTTGGGGAAGAGGCATCCACGCTTCCTTGCCCCTCTTTCAGATCGGTTTTCGAAACGGTTTTAAGTGGGCAGGTTCGTTTCGGTGTGGTACCGATTGAGAATAGCCTGGCCGGTACCATCTACGAAAATATCGATCTTCTGCAGCAGTATCCCGATATCACCATTGTTGGGGAACAGAAGGTCCGGATCATCCATAACCTTATTGGGCAAAAAGGAGCGGATATCGCCGAAGTTCGTAAGGTCTTTAGTCATCCCCAGGGGCTTGCCCAATGTTCGGCATTTTTTGACAGGCATCCTGAGATGGAGCGGGTTCCTTTCTATGATACCGCCGGGGCTGTGGCCACGGTTTCTCAAATGAATGATCCGCAGTGTGCGGCTATTGCAGGGGAAGAGGCAGCAAAGACCTACAACATGGAGATCCTTCAGAAGGGGATCGAGACGAATCCGAGAAACTACACCCGCTTTTTCGTTGTTACGAGGAGCGATGATCCCATTACCGCTCTCCGGGAGAGGGTAAATATGGCTGCTGTTTCTTTTGCAACCCCGGATCAGCCAGGAGCCCTCTTTGCTTGTCTCAAGGTCTTTGCCGATAATGGTCTGAACATGAAAAAACTTGAAAGCCGTCCCATCGAGGGGAAACCGTGGCAGTATCGTTTTTTTGTTGCGCTTGAGGTCACAGATGAAGAGGTTCTGAAAAAGAGCCTCACGGCGTTGGAGCCGGTAAGCGATGACCTGCGATTTCTCGGAGTGTACGAATCGAGATAGGACCTTATTCGAGATCGGGCTGGACACCCAATTTCTTGAGCTGTTCTATCTCTTCTTTTTGGCTGACATATTCGTGGCGTTTTTGATTAGCTTTCACCACGCTGTTTTTGATGGCGGTGATCTCAAGTTTGATGCCGCGAATCATTTGCCGCTGGAGTCGGGGGACCTCACTTTTGAAGTAGGTATCCAGAGCCGGCAGCTTGTTGTTCAGTTTAATGATCTCATCGATCTTGCTGCTTAAAAACTCGAAGAGCTTTTCTTCGGAAAAGCCTTCGAGACGTTTGTAGGTCGGCCCCATTTTATTTCCCATAACCGCAAGCATTCGCGCAAGTTTCTGTGTCTCTTCCACAAAAAGGTCAAAATCGAGTTTGACGGTTCGCGAGGTTCCCGTATTTTGGTCGAACAGCTCTATCTCATAGATTCGTTTCTCGTCCTCTTTCATTACCAGACTGCGAACCCATCGTTTGAATCGTTCTCCCATGGTAACTGGCTGCTCTGCCAGAATCATGGCATTATGGTTGAGTTTGCGGACGGCCTGCTCCACAGGCGTCGAAGCGGTTGAAAGGATGCGGCAACCGTCGAGGAGGTGGGGTTTGAAGGATTGCTGTGCCTTGTTGTGCTGTTTTTCCCGGCGGATCTGAAGCTTGTCGATCAGCTCCTTTCTTCTTTTCTCAAAATCATAGGCAGCATCTTCGTCGAGAATTTCTTCCACCAACTCTGGAAAATAAGGGGTATCACCTAGAACCTGGGGAAATTTACGCTTAATTGCTTTGATAACCTCTTCCCTGCGTTCCCGAATTGCCTCGGTCTTGAGTTCCATGGTGGCAAGCAGATTCCTGCGGAGTTCAAGCTTGTAGCGCTCCCTCTGATATATCGTTGTCTTTTTTAGAACGGTGAGAATTTGCTTTGTCGCTTTCGCCATCTGCAGCACCGAATCGTTGATCACACCGCTGCTTATGGGGTCGCTTCCCTGCCTCATCCTGCCCAAAAGTTCGGCGATAATTCGTGTGGTCATATTCGATGAGCTTTCGGCAAGGCTTTCCCAATGGATATAGGTGATCAACTCTTTAATTCGTTTGATGCGTGGCATGGTCAGAAAGTCGGCACTAAACTGGTAGTAGTGATTGAGAAAATCAAGCTGGCTGTCGAACATGGAAAGGCGCTGGCTCATGCGGTCGGCCTTTTCGCTTTCGATGATGGGGCCGCTCTCCGGGGCCTCGACCTCGGAAATTTTCATGTCGTGCTTGTAAGGGTCCTCATGTACAAGACTCTTACGCAGCATGACATTGTAGAAAGCTTGAAAGGAGGCGTAATAGCTACGTGACGCATCTTTCAGCTTCGGAAGCTCATTTCCTTCAAGATGGTTGCGGTAAGAGAGAATTGCCTCTTCCAGCTGTTCAAGAAAACCGTCTGTCCCTTCCATAGGGTTACTATTATCACGTAAAATAGAAAAATCAGCAACAAGCTGTTTGGGGGCTATCGTGGGAACTATTACAGATTTTATGCCCGAGAAGCTTATTATCGGGGTACTTTCTTCGTTGCCCGACCGTTTTGTTCGGGTTGAGCCGCAATTAAGAGAGGAGTTCGGTGCTATCGACTACAGTAGCGAAGAGCTTCCTTTTACCTATACCACCTACTATGACAACGAGATGGGGACACCGATCTTCCGCAGGTTTTATGCCTTTCGTGAGCCGATCGATCCGCAACGCCTTGCTTCTGTAAAAAGGAGATCCAACAAACTTGAAGGGGTGTGGGGCGAGGCTGGCCACCGTCGCATAAACCTTGATCCCGGGCTTCTTGGTTTGGGGCGGCTTATTCTTGCTTCTACAAAAGGTCCTGGGCACAGAATCCCCCTTTCCGAAGGCATCTATGCAGAAGTAACCCTTTTTTTCCGGGCAGGATCATATCAGGCCCTTCCCTGGACCTATCCCGATTTTAGGAGTGAGGCGTACCAAAAGATACTGAAAGATATTCGTGATATTTACCACAGGCAGTTAAAGGAGCTTGGCTTTTCTGTTTCTTAGCATGTTTCTGAAGTGCCTGGGCTTTTTCTGCTGTGTAAAAGGTACATGAGATGTCTTCGTTTCCTGGTTTTCGCTTTTCTTGTCCTTGGGTTTTCTTCTTGTACGTTTTTCTCAGGGGATGTTTCCCTGCTTGTCCGATTGCCCGATGCAGAGGGATGGGAGGTGTACTTCCCCGATTGCAACGAAATCGTTCGTTCGGCAGCAGTACCTGCTGGGGTCTCCTCTATTCGTCTGGCAATCTGTAGGGGTGTTTTGCAGCCCGTATGGGCCTGTTCACCCAACAGGCCATGGCTTGAGGCGGGAGGAATCCTTTGGAGGGGCGGATGTGGACCTTCGGGAGAGCCCCCGTTCTGGCGCTTCTCAGGAGATGATAATCCCGATGCATCCCCTGAGCTTTCTTTATGCCGAGAGGGGGCTGTGGTTGCAGATATCATGCTTACCTTGTGGAAGCGGCGGCAGGATTTCGAAGATCTAAACATCGAACGCCTCTATGTGCGTATGGTCGCCGTATCGGGCGGAGAGATGCGGGCCATAGATTGCAGACGGATTCAATGTGATCTTCTCTTTCGTTGTTTTTCCGCATATTCCGTTCGCCTTCTGCCCCGTTTCGACACGATCCTTTATCTTCCTGCTTTCCTTTCTTCCAATATTGATTCTGCTCTTGATCCCTTGGATGCTTCTTCTTGCGTTGCTGCAACCCTTCTTGTCGACGGAACGCTGATTCTGAAAGATATCTACAAAGGGCGTCATTACTTTCGTCTGCCCGAATGCATACTTATTATCGATTGCGACGGATCGGAATGTGTATGGGGGGTATTACACTAGGTGCTTTCTATCGGCACCGAAATATATATCGGCAGACATATAGCCGATACGTGCTGCAGCATCTCTCGTTTTTTTAATAGGGCTGACCCATGGCATAGCATGAAGCAGCCCGTGTTCGTTTTATAAAGACCTTGTTATTCTTTCCCTAAGAATATAGCAGCATCTTTTGCGGCGAAACGACCTGAGTTTACAGCCCAGCCCTGCTGTGATCCGGCACAGTACACGACATCATAGGAATCGCCATAGAGGCCGCCTGCATCGCTTCCTGCAGCATACAATCCGGGAATAACCTTGCCATCCAGATCGAGAACCTGAGCATCCTTGTTCACAGTCAATCCACCGACTGTAGTGAAATATCCTACCTCCAAGGCAAAGGCATAATATGGTCCCTCGGACATTGATACCAAAAACGTTGGTGCCTTATCGAATTCTTCATCATTTCCTGCTTCACAATAGGAGTTGTAATTGTTCATGGTTGTAAGCAGAGCGTTTTTATCTACATGAATCAGAGCAGCCAGTTTTTCAAGAGAATCGGCAATAAAAATACCTGAATCCGATTTGCTCAACTGTTCATTCATCTCTTTATACAGATCAGTCAGTTTGGTCCCGGTCACGGTATATTCACCGGTTCCGAAAATGCAGCCTTTTTCCACAAGATAGTCCAGATTTGCCTTATTCATGATGCTGTATACCTTGTCCTGACTCTTAATGGCATTGCCGGAGTAAGAAAAATTACGGCCGGCAATACTCTCATCGGCAAAACGGACGCCGTCCTGATTTACCCAAACCATGGTAGGCTGAAAGGCCGATGCCGTATACAGATGAGTACCATAGGGAACCCCTTTCAGATTTCCTCCGTAGAACACAACGGTCCCGAGATTGGAAGTGGCTGCACCGACATCGATACCCATATTGATTCCGTCCCCGGTACGTCCGGGCATTCCGATTTGAACGGCGTTTTCCGGGTTAATACCGGCATATTTTCTCATCATTTCAGGATTATCTGAATATCCGCCGGTAGCAAGGATTACAGCAGGCGCCTCTATGCTCAGCTTTGTACCGTCCTTCTTTTCCGCAATAATGCCTTTGACCTTTCCTTTTTCCATGACAAGCTCTTTTCCGGGAGTTTCGAGCATCAGGTTTACTCCCGCTTCAATGGCAGCCTTATGCAGTGAGCTTACATACTCTTCTCCCTTTCCCTTAAAAAGATGCCAGGTTTGTACGGAATCCCCCATAAAGGAGACCCCTGTAAACTTGACGCCGAGACTTTCCAGCCAGTCGATGGTTTCTGCGGAGCTTTCAAAAAATTTCTTTAAAAGAGTACTGTCTGGTATCCAGTGGTGGTACTCTTCGACAGATTTCAGAACATCTCTCGAGCTTGTTTTTACACCAGCCTCTTTCTGAAAGTGAGAACCCACGGCAAACATCCCTTCTGCCATGATCGTACTTCCGCCTGGATAACCGTTTTTTTCCAAGAGAACTACATCCAAACCCAGTTGTCGAGCCTGAATTGCTGCCGACAATCCGGCTCCGCCGGCTCCTACAACGACAAGATCGGCATGTAAATCCGGATGATTCAAGGTTGCGACGTTCTCCGTCTTCGAACAGGACAGCATCGTCAGCAGGATAAGAAGCGAGACCACGATCTTTTTTGAACTACTTTTCATACGATACGTTACTCCTCCAATGTTCTCAGCATTTTTGTTATCAATAAAAATTTAACTAATATTGGTATATATACACCACTTTCTGAAAGATAAGAAATTAATTATTTTGCTGACACTATCGGAATTACCGATTATTTACATCGGCGGTCCATTCCTCTTGACTTAGGAGCAGGCTTGGTATAAAAATTTACGGTTTTATGTAATGTGGAAAAGGAAAAAGTCATGGATATACACCGTATACGCTGTTTTTTAAGTCTGGCGGAACTTATGAATTTTACCCGTGCAGCGGAAAAACAGTGTATTACCCAGTCTTCCATGAGCCAGCAGATTCAGGGACTTGAAAATGAAATCGGCGTCCAGTTGTTTGTAAGGAACAAACGGAATGTTATGCTGACTCCTGCCGGAGAATTTCTGAAGCAGGAATTTCTTGAGTTAATTGAGAAATACGAAGCGGTGTTGGCCCAAACCAGGCGAATTGCAAATAGAGAAAATAATCACCTTTCTATTTGCTATCATGGTCCCCCAAACTGGGCCTTTCTCCTGCCGATAATTCAGAAATTTCAGAAAGAAAATGAGGATTTCCAACTGGAGCTATCCGTTGAAAACTGGGGAGAGATGCCCAACGGCTTGATCACAAGGCAGTTTGATGTGGCCTTTGTCGAAGGAGCCGAGATCGTGCATAATAACCAAATCGAAAGTTTTTATTTATACCGGGATTATACCTGTTTTGCCATGCATACATCCCACCCTCTAGCAAGAAAGACAAAATTGACGGAAGAGGATATCAAAGGGGAGCAGATCGTTATGGTTGACCAGCATGTGGGTGCCAAAAGTATGCACGGGGTCCATGAACGGTTGTTCCGGAGCGGCGTTGATATGAGCAAAGTTACATTAGTAAAAAAATTTGAAAACTGTATGGCCATGGTTTCGTCGGGCATGGCCATAGTTCCTATGCCGAGGTCGTTCAGAGAACCTGATCAGTCGAAAATCGTCTATATCGACTATGACAGAAAAGAAACCTATACGGATATCTATATTGCTTGGTTGAAATGTAATACCACTCCTTCCTTGTTTGCGTTCATTGAGTTCATCAAAGACAGTATTCGAGGCTTGCTCCCGAGTCTTTCGTTTTAGCATGGCGATGTTTCGATTACGAAGCGATTCTTAACTTGTATAGGGAAAACTCTTCGCTTACAATAATACCATGACGAAATCCCACGTTTTTGGTGAGCTGGTCCGTGCCGGTTCCCGTCTTTCGGACGAGACCCGCTATACCAGTCAGATCTCTATTCTAGTCGAGCAGGCGATTGATGTCTCCCGCTCATCCGTTGCGGCCCTTTTTGCCTATTCCGATCCGGAGAATCCTTCTGCATTGTTGCGCAATGTATATCAGCGGGGGGATTATGAAATTCCGAATAGTATCGATCGTACTAGTGAAAGTGTTGCCTTCGTTGAAGAATGCGGCGAGAGTCTGATTCTTCATGATAGAGATCGCCCCTTCTTTTCAGATGCCTTTCTTCATCCGGATATGCGTAGCGGTATTATTTTGCCGCTCTTTACCCCACGATCGAAGCTTGCGCTTCTCTATCTTAATTCCATTCATCCCCGACACTACATGCAGGATCGTTTTTTGTTTCTTGATTCTCTTTCCACGCTTGCGGGTGGAATGCTTCACAGTTCCTTGCTCTATCGGGAACTTGATCGACAGCTGAAGTATACCGAAGCCCTTGAGCGATATCAGGAAAGCATCTTTTCTTCGATGACCGATCTTCTAATCACTACCGATGAAAGCGGTGCCATTCACTATTTCAACCGGGCCGCTGTCGAGCGATTCGGCCTGGATGAGAGTGCCTATGGGAAAAGTGTACGAGATCTCTTTTCTTCCAATCTGAGTAAGGCTGTGTTGAGTGCCATCGCCGAATCGGATCGGGACGGGAAGGAACGGCCGGGGATTCAGGGAATTGCAAAGGGGATCATCATGGGCGATGGTCGGAAAGAGGATATCGACTTTGCCCTTACCATTGCTCCGTTACGAGGCAAGCGCGGCCGAAAAGAGGGGCTGACCTTGTTGTTTACCGATCAGAGCAGGGAACGAAAACTTCAAGACGATATGAAGGTTGCGGTGGAAGAGCGACGCGTCATTAAAAACATGTTCAGTCGCTATCTTTCCAGGGATATTGTTCAGGCCCTAACCGAACATCCCGAGCTTGTCCGACCGGGAGGAGCAAAGAAAATCGCGACCGTATTTTTTGCCGATATACGTGGTTATACCTCCTTTTCCGAATCAAAAGAGCCTGAATATATCATCGAAGTCTTAAATGAGTACTTCAGCCAAGCGGTAGAGGTGGTGATCAAACATCGGGGCTACATCGATAAATTCATAGGTGATTGTATTATGGCTGCCTGGGGTGTCCCCGTATATTCCGATGAACAGGATGCAATTTCCGCCGTTTCCTGTGCAGTGGAAATTCAGGAACTGGTCAAGTCCAAAAAGCGTACCTTTTTTACCGGTGCCGCTTCGAAGCTTTCTATTGGTATCGGCATGCATACCGGCAGGCTTGTCGCCGGTAACCTCGGCAGCAGCCGGAGAATGGATTATTCGGTTATCGGTGATACCGTCAATGTTGCTGCGCGATTGGAAGGGGTTGCGGGAAAGGGTGAGGTCATCATCACCGAAGATACCAGATCCCTTATAGGAGAGCGTTTTAAACTTAAGGAGTTAGAGCCTGTCAAGGTTAAGGGAAAAGAGAAACCTATCCATATTTTCAATGTTCTGAAGCAGGTAAGCTAAAGGAGCGAATATGAACAGTGATTTTCTATCGATCAGAGTCGGAAATTTTCCTGTCTGGACGATTGCTGCGGCTGTTCTCGCGGTTATCGTTTGCATTGTCGTGATATTTCTGGCGATGAAAAGAAGATCAGCGGAAAAAAGTGTTAAGGAAAGAATCGATTCATTTCTTCGTCGTCCGGCCAAAAAAACGGCTCTTTGGATTTTGGAAGAGGCCCCGGATACGGGACTGTTTTCCGTTTTTTTGGCTGCGCTCGGTAATGAGAAAATCGCCACAGTGTTACGAGCCTGGATTGAGGCCAGCGATGATCTTTTTGTATTTAGGCGAATTGCCCTCACAGGCAGGGGCGAATCCTTCGATGGAACAGAGGCCTTTCGCTTCTTTTCCCAGCAGCTTGACCGCATCCGGGAGATGACTGGTGATCCGGAATGGCCGGCCCGCTATATGGCGGTAAAGACCTTGCTTGCCGATGATGAGGAACGCTCCCGCCGTGCGCTTATTGAGCTGTTTCACGATCCCCATCCGCTTATCCGGCGAACCCTCATTGCGGAATTTCAGCCCAAGGATGATCAGGAGAAAGATGAATTCTATAATCGTCTGATTGTTTTTCTTACCGATGATACGGCGTTTGAGGTTCGCAGTGAGGCGAAAAAACGACTCCTTTCGTCGTTTCCTGATCGTTATGTTATCGATTTTTCCGACCTCTCGCCCGCTGCCGTACTTCATGTGGTCGAACAATTCGATCTTTCATCTGCCGAAGATCGAAAAAAAGCCTTTGCGCTGCTGGAGCATAAGGATTTGGAGATTCGCTTTGCCGCGGCCCAGTTCCTCCAGGAATCAGGGAGTTTGGATGCTCTTTTTACCGAGGCCGATGGAGAGGATGTCGAGGGGCTGAAACGGGTGGAAATGCTTCTCGGTAATGCCGTCGAAGTGAATGTCGTCGGCTTCCTTAATAGCTTGCCCTCCTCTGAGAGCAGGGTGTCGCTTCAGATTGCTGCCGATCTTCTGCAAGATTCGGGGGATCGCGGTTTGATCGCCGATCTGCTTCGAAAGGTATTTCCTCTTGTTGGAGCAATCCGTGAAGAGAATGGGGTTTTTCGTGCGGACGATCCTGATCTGTTTCGGCTCTTTTCTTCCTCCCTTACCGCGGTGTGGGAGCGAGGGACCGAATCTTCCGTTTCTATGGTGGTGGAAGAGCTGGATCGTCGGTGTCGACTCTCGGATGCCGGGGCTATATTAATACTTGATGCTTTGCCGCCGGGTTTCCCTCATCTCGTTCTTCCCGAATTACTCAAGATTCTTGAGGAAAATTTGTGTGATGAAAAAAATAGAAATGCTCTCCATGATGCTTTCCTGCGTTATTCTCCATCCCTGTACCTTGATCGCCTGATGGATATCCTGAAAAGCGGTAGAGAAGGGTATGTCCATGCCGTTCGAATCTCCGCTCTGGTATTGCTTGGCAAACTGAAGGTGCCGTATTGCATGCAGTTTCTTCTTGAACAGATGCCCGTGCTTCCTTTTGATGAGGCACGAGATTTTTCCCTCCATCTGAAAGAGTATGCCGGTACATTATTCCAGCAGCGTGTTCTCGACACACTGGAAAAAGATGATGGTAAGGTTCGTGCCGCACTCATCTCTGCAATCCCAGCCACAGGAGTAAAGGATTTTCTGATACCGATTCGTGATGCTGTGGGAGATGCCGATCCCGAGGTCAGACGGGCTGCCGTATGGGCGCTGCTTGAGTACGGCGACCAGAAGTCGATAAAATCTTCCTTCGATCTTCTTAGGGATCCCGTTGAACGGGTGCGGATGGAAGCTGCAAGGGCTCTTGGTTCCAAAGCCAGTGACTCAATGCTTGGAAATTTTGAAGATCTTATAGCCGATGAAAACGAGGTTGAATCGGTAAAACTTGCTGCAATCAAAGGTCTCTCCCAATCTACCGGTCAGAGGGCCGTGGATATTCTTGTAAAATTTCTCAAAGATCCTTCCGATGATTTGGCCGATCCCCTGATTGAGGCCCTTTCGAAGTTGCGGGAGAAAAAACAGGTTAAACAACTTATCGAGAAAATGAAGGACGCCGGACCCGAGCTGCGGGAGCGTATCACTGTTGCCTTCGGACGGATGGGGAAAGAGGCTGAAGGACCATTGCTGGCCCTGCTTTCCGAGGAGATCGGCTCTTTAACTCCTCTCATAACCGAGGTTCTTGAGGCAACAGGCTATGTCGAGCATGCGATTAGGAAACTAAACCATCGGGATCCTCGGGTGCGTAGGGAGGCTGCCGAAACCCTTTCCAAGATTGGAACCCTCGCGGCTTTTCGCGGAATCGTTCTTGCCGGACGCGATCCCGATCAGGAGGTTCGCGTGATGGTAACAAAGGCCCTTGAAAAGCTTGGGACCGAAAGCGGTAGGGAAATACTGGAGGCCTTGAAAGAGGATCCTGACAAGAAAATCAGGAAATACACACTTTGGGCCCTGGAACGGGTTGAAGCAAGATCCGGGGATGCGAAATAAAAAAAGCCCCTGCCGTTTTCGGCAGGGGCACTGCTATGCTTTTGTGATTATTTTCCAATAACGATATTGACCAGCTTATCGGGAACGGCAATCACCTTCATTACCCTTTTCCCGTCGATCAGCTCTTGTATCCGTTCGTTGGCCATGGCCTGTTTTTCAAGTTCTTCTTTTGCCATACCGACGGGAAGCATGCACTTGGCCCGTACCTTTCCGTTTACCTGAAAAACAACTTCGGTTTCATTTTCCTGGCACAATGCTTCGTCCCACTGGGGCCATGGCTCGTAGGCCAGCGTCTCGTTATGACCGAGACGATCCCAGAGTTCTTCGGCAAGATGGGGAGCATACGGAGCAATGATCAACACAAAGGGCTCCCATATTTCCCGGTACAGTTTCTCACTTTTGAACATCTCATTGATGAAAATCATCATCTGAGCGATGGCCGTATTAAACTCCAAGGCGGCGGTATCCTGACTTACCTTACGGATGGTCTGATGAAGTATCTTTTTCTGATCATCAGGGGCAGGGCCATCGATCACATCCCGTTCCCCAAGGCGCCAGACTCGGTCGAGAAAGCGGTGGACACCTGCTAATCCGTTGGTCGACCACGGCTTTGAAACCTGCAGCGGTCCCATGAACATCTCATAGACCCGCATCGAATCGGCACCGTACTCCTTGATAATATCATCGGGATTAATGACATTACCGAGGCTCTTGGACATCTTGACGCCACCTTCTCCCAGGATCATGCCCTGATTGACCAGGCGCTGAAAGGGTTCGGTGGTATTAACGGCGCCGATTTCATGCAACACCTTGTGCCAGAAACGGCTGTAGAGAAGGTGCAGTACCGCATGTTCGGCACCTCCGACGTAGAGGTCAACCGGCATCCAATAATCGATCTTGTCCCGTGAAGCAAATTTTTTATCGTTATGTGGATCAAGATAGCGAAGATAGTACCAGCAGCTACCGGCCCACTGGGGCATGGTGTTTGTTTCCCGCTTTGCCGGTCCCCCGCATTTCGGACAGGTCGTATTGACCCATTCATTAATGGCAGCAAGGGGCGATTCTCCGGTTCCTGTCGGCGCATAACTTTCGACTTCTGGAAGAGTCAGAGGCAGATCTTCTTCCGCCAGTGGAACGACACCGCACTTTTCACAGTGTACGATGGGAATCGGCTCACCCCAGTAGCGCTGACGGCTGAAGATCCAGTCTCTGAGCTTGTAGTTGATAGAACGTTTGCCCAGCTTTCGTTCTTCGAGCCAGTCGAGCATCTTGGCAATGGCTTCTTCCTTACCAAGGCCGTCGAGAAAGCCGGAATTAACATGAACACCGTCGCCTGTATAGGCTTCGGACTCGATATCGCCGCCTTCAAGAACGCGAATAATCGGGATATCGAACTTTTTTGCAAACTCCCAGTCTCGCTGATCATGGGCCGGGACCGCCATAATGGCACCGGAACCGTATGATATCAGAACGTAGTCCGCAATCCATACCGGAATTTTTTCTCCGTTGACAGGATTGACGGCATAGGCGCCGGAAAAAACACCGGTTTTATCTTTTGCAAGATCGGTTCTTTCAAGATCCGATTTCTTCGCCGCTTCATCCAGGTATGCTTGTACCGCAGCCTTCTGCCCCTCTGTAGTGATTTTGGCAACCAGCGGATGTTCGGGGGCAAGCACCATATAGGTTGCTCCGAACAGGGTGTCGGGACGGGTCGTGTAGACCGTTATTTCATCCTCGGTACCTTCGACAGTGAAGACCACATCGGCCCCTTCACTGCGACCGATCCAGTTTCGTTGCATCGTTTTGATCGCTTCCGACCAGTTGAGGTCCTCTAAGCCCTCAAGAAGCTGATCGGCATAGGTGGTGATCTTTAGAATCCACTGTCGAATATTCTTTCTTGTCACCTGAGCACCGCAACGCTCGCATTTCCCCTCTTTTACCTCTTCGTTGGCAAGCCCTGTCTTACAGGATGGGCACCAGTTGATAGGTGTTTGCGATTCGTACGCCAGTCCTTTTTTGAAGAGCTGAAGAAATATCCACTGGGTCCAGCGGTAGTACTCGATTTTATGGGTTGATATTTCCCGATCCCAGTCGTAAGAAAAACCCAGCCGTTTAATCTGGGAGCGGAACATATCGATATTTGATTCGGTGGTAGCCTTCGGGTGCGTACCCGTCTTGATGGCATAGTTTTCCGCCGGTAGACCAAAAGAGTCGAAACCCATAGGGTGTAGGACGTTGTAGCCGTTCATCCTCAAGTATCTGCAATATATGTCGGTGGCGGTATAGCCTTCCGGATGGCCGACATGAAGCCCTTGACTGGAGGGATAGGGAAACATATCAAGGACATAAACCCGCTTTTCCGGCGGGATCGCAGGATCTTCAACAACGTGAAAACTCTTGTTACGTTCCCAGTAATCCTGCCATTTTTTCTCGATATCTGCGAAGGGATATTTGCTCATAATCGTCATGATATCGTCACGATCGGTGTGCGTCAATGAGCCTATGCTTACGGACCTATTCTTCTTCCTTGTCGGCCGGTTCGAATATAAGCGACTCGATTCTGTTACCGCTACGACTTTCGATGGTAAAACACCCTGCTCCGGTATCTATCCGCTGCCCCTTTTCCGGAATTATTCCAAGGTATTCGGTCAAAAATCCCGCAATAGTCTGGACATACTTGCTGTGAGGCAAGACCACTTCAAAACGGTCGGTTACTTGCAGAAGGCTGGTGTCTCCCATGATTCTGAAACGTCCCGGTTCGATTTGAGTAATCTTCTCAAACCCCTTTATCTCGTTTTCATCGTAGAGTTCGCCAAAAAGTTCCTCGGCAATATCTTCAAGCGTGACCACTCCTGCCAAACCTCCGTATTCATCCATGACTACCGCAAGATTCAGCTTTTCTTTTTTGAATTGGAAAAAGAGCTCACTTACCTTTCTGTTCTCAAAAACAAAGATCGGCTCCACCATCAACTCTTTTGCCTTACGCTTTCGTGCTTTATCTGCTCCTTCCGCCAGAGCCTCCATGATGTTCCGGTATAAAAGGATTCCGACTATATGTTCAGGATCTTCCTGGTAGACTGGGATTCTACTGAAGCCGTTCTCGATGATCTTGGGGAGCAGAACCTCTATCGTTGCTTCCTGGTCAACAAGAAAGAGGTCCGTTCTGTGAGTCATAATCGAACCGACGGTGATATCGTTGAAACGGAAGACTCCACGGACCATCCTTGTCTCGTAATCCTCAACCACTCCCTCGTGTTCCGCAAGACTTACCATGTGAAGTATTCCCTCCAGGCTGATCTTTGAACTGCGCTCTTTCGGTGTGAACAGCTTGGTAATAGCCATGCTGATGGTACCGATCATTGCAATGAAGGGCAGCAGGATGATGGAAAGTATGCGGATCGGATAAGCCATGGCGAGGCATATCCGTTCATTGTGGATAATTGCTATCTGTTTTGGGGTGACTTCGGCAAAGATAAGAATGACGAGGGTAAGGACCCCTGTCATAATACCGACGGCGGCACTGCCGAAGGTTTTGATGGTGAGCTGAGTGGCCAATGCCGAAGCTGCTATATTTACCAAATTATTACCGAAAAGAATGGTTGTCAGCAGCGTATCCGGTCGTTTCGATAGGTGTGCAACCAGTTTTCCCGTTTTTCCCTGTCTGCTGGACAGAATTTGGAGCTGCACAATCGACAAACTGGTAAAGGCTGTTTCCGTGGAAGAAAAGACCGCGGACAAAAAAATGAGTACTATTAATGTGAATAGTGGAACGACCATAGAGTTTTATTATCATAGCAGTTTTTTTCCGAACAATCCAATCTCGGAATTTGCCGATCGAAGAGGATTATCAGTATATTTTCTTCAACCTCAAGAAAAAACTGAATTCAGGAGATCTGTTTATGTCAAAGCACACATTTAAGACTGAGGTGTCCCAGCTTCTTCACCTCATCATCCACTCTCTCTACTCACATAAGGAGATATTTTTGCGGGAGTTGGTATCCAATGCTTCCGATGCGCTGGATAAGCTGAAATACCTCACCCTTACGGATGACGCCTATAAGGAAATTGCCTTTGACCCAAAAATCGATATTTCCTTCCGGGAGAGCCCTTCCAAAACTATTACCATATCCGATGACGGAATTGGTATGAATAAAGAAGATCTCACCAACCAGCTTGGTACCATTGCTCGATCCGGAACCAAGGCCTTTATCGATCAGCTGTCAGGGGATGCGAAAAAGGATGCAAACCTAATCGGTCAATTCGGAGTCGGCTTTTACAGCTGCTTCATGGTCGCCGACAGGGTGGAAGTTCTGACGCGGAAGGCAGGAGAAGAACAGGCATGGCTGTGGAAAAGCGATGGGAAAAGCAATTTTACCATTGAAGAGGGACAGCGTGAGGAGCCCGGGACAACTATTACGCTTTTCCTGAACGACGAAGGTGCGGAATACGCCAGTCGTTGGGAGATTGATCAACTGGTGAAGAAGTATTCCAACCATATTCCTTTTCCGATTTTTCTTAGCTACGACCAGAAGAAATACGACGATAAAGGTAAAGAGACTGGAGAGATCGAACATAAACGGGAGCAGATCAATAGTGCCGCGGCACTCTGGAAGCGTCCCAAAAATGAGCTTACCGATGAAGATTATCACGAGTTCTACAAAAGTATCGGCCACGACAGCGAGGAGCCGCTTCTCTATATTCATACGAAAGCGGAAGGAACCCTTGAGTACACGACCCTGTTTTTTGTTCCCAAGCATGCCCCCTTTGATCTTTATCAGGCCGATTACCGTCCCGGTGTAAAACTCTATGTGAAGCGGGTCTTCATTACCGATGATGAAAAGGAGTTGATGCCTACCTATCTCCGCTTCCTCCGCGGTGTGATCGATTCCGAGGATCTGCCCTTGAATGTAAGCCGGGAAATTCTTCAGCAAAACAGGGTTCTGAACAGTATCAGGACCGCATCGGTTAAGAAAGTTTTGGGCGAATTTAAAAGCCTGGCCGAGAACAATCCTGAAACATACAACGAGTTTATTACCGAGTATAACAGGCCCTTGAAAGAGGGGCTCTATTCTGATTTCGCTAACCGGGATCTTCTGTTGGAACTTGTTCGCTTTAAGTCAACATCGCAAGAAGGCTTTACCAGTCTTGCCGCATACAAAGAGCGCATGAAAGAGGATCAGAAGGCGATCTATTATATTACCGGAGGTGATGAAGAAACCCTTCGCAACAGCCCGCTTCTTGAGGCCTATAAGGGGAAGGGTGTCGAGGTTCTCGTCATGAATGATGAGATTGATGAGATCGTGGTACCTTCCATCGGTAAGTTTAACGATGTGGAATTAAAGGCTGTTAATCGCACAGGTGCTGCAGACGACCTGAAAAGTGACGACGATAAGAAAACTGAAGAATCGGCAAAGCCCTTGATGGAGAAACTGAAAAAGGCCCTTGGTGATCGCGTTAAGGATGTTGTCGCCTCTACCCGTCTTTCCGACAGTCCCTCCTGTATCGTGGCCGACGAGGATGATCCCACGGCCCAGCTTCAGCAGATGCTCAAGGCGATGGGACAAAAAAACATGCCCGAGTTCAAACCCATTCTTGAGGTAAACCCGACCCATCCCATAGTAAAAGGGCTTGAATCCTCCGGTGATGACGCTCTGATCGATGATGTTGCCCAGCTCTTGCTTGATCAGGCGTTGTTGATCGAAGGGGTAGAATTAAAAAAACCTGCAGAATTTGTAAGGCATCTCAACCGCATTCTGGAGAAAGCTCTCTGATTTGTGGTAGAGTCGTGGTATGAATACCACCCGGCTGAAACGGTGGCCGCGTCCTTTGGACGCGGTCATTATCATTATAGCGGTACTTGTTATCGTTTTGATTTCCATTGAGGTGTACGGAGGCAGGGGGAGTGCTGCTCGTCTGCTTGTTCAGAGTGAGGGGCGTACCTTTGTCTATCCCCTCGACCAGGACCGCATCCTTGAGGTAAAAGGCCCCCTGGGCATAACTACCATAGAGATACGTGACGGGCGGGCCAGATTTGTCGATTCTCCGTGTCGAGATAAGATATGTGTTGCCTATGGGTGGCTTGAGAATCCCGGTGAATGGACCGCCTGCCTTCCCAATAAGGTCCTTGCTGCCATTGAGGACAATTCGTCGAAGGAAGCGTCAATTGACTTTCTTAGCTATTAAAAAATTTTTGCGCTCCATGAAACTCGCTCTCATCCTTATTATCTTCCTTGCCCTTTATGCTGCTGTTTCCGGCATTACAGGAAAAGGATCCGAGGCGTTTCGCTCTCCCTTCTTTTTGTTTCCCCTTGGATTGTTCGCTCTGAATTTAATTTCGTGTACGGCATACCGTTTGTACCGAGAGATTTCGGGGCGGCAGGTGTGGCATATCGGTCCGGATCTGGTCCATATTGCGCTTATTCTGATGATCATATCAGGGTTGATTTCGTTATTCGGTCGTTGGGAAGGGCAGGTTGCTCTTTCGCCCGGTGAGGCGGCTCGCCTCGATGAGACGTATGTGGTCGTTCTCGAGGAATTTCGAATTGAACATTATGAAAACGGGGCACCGAAAGAATGGGTTTCGGTGCTTGCCGTATCTTCCCAAGAAGGAGAGATAAAACATGCGGAGGTGCGGGTTAATCATCCGGCCCACGTTGGTCCCTATTTGGTATACCAGTCCTCTTGGCAGGAACGTGAACAAGGTGTTGTGAGTGTTCTCCTTGCGGTAAAAGATCCATCTTCTCCCCTTGTCTTTGTCTCCATTGCTTTTATGGTAATAGGGCTGGGTATGACCTATGTTCCGAAATTGCGATCGCTTCTGGAGGCATCATGAACGCTACCCTCTCTTTCTTCTTGTTTCTTGCGGCAACGGCTGTATCTGCTTGCTCCCTTTTTACAAAACGCGCTACTTCTTTTTGCGATCTGATCGCTCGTATTCTTGCAGCCATAGCCGTGATTTGGCTTTTCATCCTCCTTCTTTGGCGTTCATTTTCCATCGGTTTTCCTGCGTTGACCGGTATGTATGAGGGTTTGACCTTTTTCTCTGGGGCTGTCGGCGGCTTGACTCTCTGTATGATTAGAAAGGGAGAGCAGGCATCTCGGATGATCAGGCTATGGGGCTTCTTGGTGGCTGCGATACTTCTTGCTCTTGCCTCCAGCCCTCTTGCCCCTTCATCTCTTTCCTATCCGGTCCCGGCTCTTCGGTCCGGTTGGCTCGTACTGCATGTTTCCTTCAGTTTTCTCGGTGAAGCCGCCTTTACCGTCTCCTTTGCTGCAGCAATCACCTGGTTTCTTGCGAGGCAACCGGAAACGAAGAATAGGGCTGAGGCTGTTGCCTCGGCTGCTGTTGCTCTCGGTTATCCCGTTTATACTTTGGGAGCACTTCTGTTCGGAGCCATCTGGGCTCAGTATGCCTGGGGGCGATTCTGGGGGTGGGATCCCAAAGAGATTTGGGCCTTGGTAACCTGGCTTGTCTACACCCTGTATCTTCATGTTCGGCTGGGAAAAAAGCGTCGGGGAGCTTTTCCCATGGCTGTTTTGGTTCTCGGTTTTGCACTTACGCTTTTTACTTTTCTTGGAGTTAATTTTCTCGCCAGCGGACTCCATTCCTACCGGTAGACTACAAACACCCTGTTGACTTCCTTGCGCCTCCTTCCTATTCTGGAACTGTGGCACAAGTCGAGGGCATTGGCACCGACAAAAGGCGTTTGATTCTTCTCTGCGATGATGAGCTTATCTTACGGAAAGTTGCACGGAAAATGATCATTGCGTGTGGTTATGATGCGGAGGTATTCGACACAGGCAGAGATTTGATCGATTATGTCGAAAAAAAGCAGGGTAAAGAGGCCTCTGCGGTTATTATCGATCTTCAAATGCCGGATATGGATGGGGTTGCGCTTTTCCGCTATTTTCGGAGAACCTTCCCTTTGCTTCCTGTGATCATTTCCACAGGGCACGTAGATGAAGAGAGTATCAGTTCGGCAAAGGCGGTAGGAGTTTTTTATCTTTTATACAAGCCGTATTCGATTCTTGAATTGAGTCGGGTGTTAAATTTGGCGCTGGCATCCACGGAGCATTAGTGATATGAGCGGAAATTCGAAGAGCCCTTGGAAAATTCTCATTGTTGATGATGAGGAAGAGGTTCATATCGTCACCAGGATGGTTTTGAAAGGGCTTGAATTTAGGGATAAGCCCCTGGAACTGATAAGTGCGCATACTGCAGAAGAAGCATTCGATATTTGCGAGCGGCAGCGGGATATTGCCGTCGCTCTTGTTGATGTCGTCCTGGAGAGGGATGATGCCGGTCTGACATTTGTCAGGGCCGTAAGAGATAAGCTCCATGATAAGCTCATGCGTGTCATCCTTCGTACCGGTCAGCCCGGTCAGGCCCCCGAAGCCCGAGTTGTTATTGATTATGATATTAATGACTACAAAGAAAAGGTTGATCTTACCTCGCAAAAGCTGATCACCTCGGTGATCGCGGCGATTCGAAGTTATGCCGATTTGCTGACCATTGCGGATTTGAACAGGGAGCTGGAACAGAAGGTTGCAGATCGTACCCGTGCACTGAATGATGCAAACTTGAAGCTTCGTTCCTATATCGCAAAGCTCGAAAGCGACCACGCGGCAGGTGGCAGAATGCAGCAACGACTTTTACCGGACCAGGACCGTCGTTTCGGTGACTATACCTTTTCAAGTCGGCTTTTTTCCTCGATGTCTCTCAGCGGCGATTTCCTTGATTACTATGAAATAGATGATCAACATATCGGATTTTACATTGCCGATGTTTCAGGACATGGCATCGGGTCGGCTATTGTTACGGTTTTGCTGAAGAATTTTATGGACACGTATCTTGAACTTTATAAAGAAGAGGGTGTTGATCTCGTTCTTCGTCCGCTCGATCTTGCTTCCAGGATAAATTCGGAGCTTTTACGCGAAAACCTTGGTAAGTATTTAACGATTTTCCTCGGAGTGCTTGATACGAATTCCGGACGGATCGACTACTGTAATTGCGGACAGTTTCCCTATCCGATGAGGATTGCAGGGGGCAGGCAGGAGACCTTGGAAGAAAGTGGAACACCTGTGGGGCTTTTTTCCGCTCCTGATTTTATCGAAGCAGGTACCGTACTGCCGGAGGGCGGATCGCTCTTGATTATCTCGGATGGGATTCTCGAGTTTATGAAAGAGGGGAGCATCGAAGAAAAGCAGCAGAAATTGCTTACGCTTTTCGGAGAACACGAGCCTGATATTGGCGATGCGCTGCAAAAACTTGGGCTTGCAATGCCTGCTGCGCTGCCGGACGATATTACTCTATTGCTTGTTCGTAGGGAGGTGCCTCTTGGAGCGCGGTAGATACTTTGTGGCTGAACGCGAGGGCATCACCTTTATTCGAATGGTAGGGAATTTGAAGTATACCGGAAGTTCCGGTTTTGATATGTTTTTAGATGATTTTCTTTCCCAGGAATACCGTGATGTTGTTGTCGATCTTTCCGATGCGGTCTTTATCGACTCAACGAATCTTGGCCTCCTTGCTCGAATTGCAGAGCGTTCCCGACGCATGGGCAAACCCCCCGTTACCCTCATAAGCCCCCATAACGATATCAACAGAATACTTCGTAGTGTCAGGTTTGATCGCATTTTTCATATCGTTTCATCCCTCGATACCCCGGAAAGCCTTGAGGAACTTGAAGTGGGAGGCTCTCATACCGCCTCCCAGCAGAATGATAATCTCAACATGATCCTTCGAGCCCACAAAGCCCTAATTAATCTTGATGATGCGAACCGGCATGAGTTCCAAGATGTGGTAGATCTGCTGGAACAGCATCAACAGAAGCAGAACGGCTGACGAATTACCTACCAGTTACCAGACAGCGCTTTTTTTGAGTTAGGAATCGCCTCCGTATTGTAACGCGGTGTTGTCAAAAAGGTCTTTGTAGTTTACTATATATTTTAGATATATATCTTAAATATATTCATGCGCAAGGAGACATCATGGCACGTACAAATAAAACGCAATATGCCATTCTCGGCATGCTGAATTATCAACCAATGAGCGGATACGACATAAAAAAGATAAGTGATCACAGCATTGGACATTTCTGGAATGAAAACTACGGCAACATTTATCCAGTCCTTAAACGAATGATGAGAGAGGGCCTTGTTACTATGGATATCCAGCAAGGCGGCTCCGCTCCGCCTCGAAAGGTGTACACCATAACGGCGAAGGGGCGACAGTTTTTTCTGGATTGGCTTGCCGGAAGTCCGGAAAGGCAAATCCTGCGGGAAGAATTGCTGTTGCAACTTTTTTTCGGACAATGGATATCTCCTAACATTATTGAAGACAAGCTTCACAATGAATCCGCATTTTGCTCTGCCATGATCAAAAATCTTCAGCAGATTAAGGCTCATCTGGAGGAAGATCATGGAAAAAACCTTCCTGAGCAGTCGGTAGGTACGTTTGCGGCAGGACGACCGTATTGGAAAATGACAGTCGAATTTGGACTTCGGTATTACCAAGGCATCCGGGAGTGGTGTGATGCTTCCCTGCATGAACTTTCTCAAATTGATAAGGGGGAAAAGAGATGAAGATGATTGTTTTGGGAGGAAGCCCCAAGGGTGAAATCAGTGTAACAATGCAGTATGTACATTATCTTGAGATACAATATCCCGAGATTATATTTCAGAAGCGATTTCCCGCACATGATATCCGGCGTCTTGAAGAAAATGAAGAGGCCTTTGAGCAGTTAATAGAGGATATCCGCCGGGCGGATGCAATTCTTTGGGCTTTTCCCCTCTATATTCTCTGCGTTTGTTCCCAGTATCTTCGTTTTGTCGAATTAGTGGAGGAACGAGGTGTTGTTGAGGCTTTTGCAGGAAAGCCTGCGGCGAGTCTCTCTACCTCAATCCACTTTTTCGACCACATTGCTCATGACTATATCAAGGCGGTCTGCGAAGATTGGAAAATGAACTTCATTGCCATGCACTCTCCCGCCATGGATGATTTGACAAAGGCCGAAGGTCGTCAGGCCCTTGAACACTTTTTTTCCTTTTTTCTTCATCTTGCAGGACAAAAACATCCTGCCTGCCAGCAGTTTCCTTCGATTCCTCCGCAGAAACCAAGGTATCACTCAGTTTCAACGCCAGTGAGCATCCACTCTGTAGAAGCTTGTAACATAACGGTAATTGCGGACTCTACGGAAGGCAGCCTTGGGAACATGATAGAACGTTTTGCCTCCTGCTTTTCCGGTGGAGTGGAGATTGTCGATTTGAATCGTATCAAGATGCTTAGTGGTTGTATGGGCTGCCTTCATTGCGGGCCCAAAAATATGTGCCGGTACGACAAGGCCGACGAAGTTCGGCGGATCTATGAGGAAAAGATCCATCCTGCAGATGTGTTAGTCATTGCCGGGACCATCCGGGGACGTTGGGTTTCCTCTCTTTTGAAAGCCTTTATTGATCGAGGTTTTTTTCATACCCACCAGCCGTTCCTGACGGGAAAGCAGGTTGCGCTTTTTCTGGATGGAAGCTTGACCTCCAACCCTGTTTTGCATTCAGGACTTTCCGACTACATAGCGTGCCAGGGGGGAAGCCTTATCGATACCATATGTGATGAGACGGAAGATTGCTCCTTTATCGACGGCTGTATTGACACCCTGGCCGAAAAGATAGACACGGCACAGGAATATTCCTACCGGAAATCGCAAACCTTTCCTGCAATCGCAGGCATGAACCTTTTTCGCGATGAAGTATATATGCATCTTCGGATGGTGTTCCACGGGGATCATCGATTTTATCATCGGAACAAGATCTATAAAACCTTGCCTCACAAACGTCCTCTTGCCTTATTGGGATATCGATTAATCGGGGGAATAACATCATTACCTCCCGTTCAACGGAAGATGGTCAGGAATATGAAGACATTCATGCTTACCCCCTATAAACCGGTCCTTGCCTCGGCGGCTCGGGAGGCAAGAAGGGGACAAAAGGAAAACGGTCCGGAAGCGACAGATGAGAGGTGTACAAAAAGGAAGGGCCCATGACATCTTCTTAGTGTCACAGGCCCTGTTATGCGTGTTGCGGAAGATGGTGTTATGTGCTCAGTTTTTTTGCAATCTCGGCCACGTATTCCCCTTGGAACCGCGCCGCTGACAGCTCATTCTCACTGGGCATGCGTTCCCCCTTTCCTCCGGTAATCGTCGAGGCTCCATAAGGAGAGCTTCCTGATATTTCGTCTATGGTCATTTGTCCCTGGAATGAGTAGGGGAGCCCAACAATAACCATTCCGTGGTGCATAAGTGTTACGATGGAGGTGAGGATTGTGCTTTCCTGACCACCGTGCTGGGTAGACGAGCTGGACATCACACTACCAACCTTACCGATCAAAGCTCCCTGGGCCCAAAGCTGACCGGTCGTATCAAAAAAAGCGCGAGCCTGGCCAGGCATGTTTCCAAATCTGGTGGGAATGCCGAAAATGATACCGTCCGCATCTTTGATGACATCAAGGGTCACTTCCGGTATCGACGACAATTTTTTCTGTACTTCAGTAGCTCCCAGCATCTCCAGAACCTTGGGATCAAGCGTTTCGGGAAATCGATAGAGGCCTCCCTCTGTTCCCGGCACGGTTACGGCTCCTTCCAGGGCTGCCTCTGCCATGGCATGCATGTGACCGTACATTGAATAAAATACAACGGCGATTTTCATTTTTGCTCCTCCTTCTTTCCGAGCTTTTTCGCCAAATTTCCTAATAATCGCTGTTCTTCGATGGTCAGCGATTCCATCTCCTTGGTTAGTGCTGCCGTATACTGCGGAAAGTAGGCACTAATCAATCCTGTTCCCTCTTCGGTAATAGCCACCTTACGAAACCTGCGATCTTCGTTTCCCTCGCTCCGTGACACCAAGCCGGCTCGCTCAAGCTGCTCGACAGAGATTGAAACGGTTCCCTTCGACTTAAGGAGCTTCTCTCTTAACTCGTTCTGATACAACGGACCAAGGTGATAGAGCGTCTCAAGGATTCCGAATCGTACAGGAGAAAGCGAAGCCGGTAACGGTGCTTTTGCAAAGGTTCGATCGGAAAGGTCCTGGAGGGCCCTGTTTAGTTTTATAAAGGTATCCAGGGCGACTCGTTCCTTTTCGCTACCAATGTAATGTGTGCTCATGCTGTGTTCCTCCGACCGATGACCATTAGTTCCGTATTGAACTATTCAATGAGAGTAAAATACTATTAAAACAGTATGATATCAAGTCCTATAGTGTTTTTTTGTTAGTGTTACGAATATTGGTGGTTCACAGCATGCAATTCTTTTTCTTATTGGCACTTACAAAGATACACATATAAAAATCAGGTAAGAGGGAAAAATCAAGGAGCTTTCCTGCAAAAAGAACACATTACCACCAGGATTCGGAACACTAGCTAATAGGCAAGAAGGTAGGCATGGCCCCAGGCATGCACGAGCTCTCCCGACAAGGTCTTATCGTATGCCGGACTTCCCCGCATACGCATTGGGCTGTTGACAATAATGGTCTTACCATTCTCTTTCCTTGTGTATAAGGATGGAGTCTTATGATTCATCTTTTCGAGGACTATGCCCTTTCGATAATTGTGATGAATATACTCAAGATCGCCGTTTTCCCAAACGTTAACAACCATACCAATATGGGTAAGAGAATCATCAACTTTGCCATTGCCGTTCCGATCGTAGGTATCGTCCCAGAAGATGAGATCTCCTGGACTCGGAGTGCTTGCTTCTTCAAGTAGTCCTTGATCGTTGAGATAGGCATATAATCGTGACACACCGTTTCCCGTATAGCGGGAAAGAGGGGCTACGAGATCGATACCGGCTCCCCAGTAGACTGCCTGCACGACTCCAGTGCAATCCAGGCGAAAGTTTTTACCTCTTACGGCAAGCCGCTTTTTTCCGAGTAGGGTATAGGCGGAATCGATCAGTGCTTGCTGGGTTTTTGCGGCAGGGCCTGTGAGCATGTTTCCCGCTGCGGATGGTGAGGTTCTCGAAGAACCGACTGGGGACAGGGACGCACAGGAGGAGAAGATGAGGGCGGTATAGGTTCCTAGTACGAGGAAAAGTAATGTGGAACCACGTGCGGCGATTTTTGCGTCACCCATTGTGTTTTTTCCTTAGTCCGATCAAATAGGTCTCAAAAGAGTCTTTACGACACGCTTTAGGCTTGAGGGTTTTCAGCTGAGAAAAGCGGCTGCGCACCATCTCCATCAACTCTTGCTCATCTCCTCCCTGGAAAATCTTAACAACCAGGTTTCCACCCGGGGCGAGAAGTTCTTCTGCAAGGGTGATAACCGATGATGCAAGCGAAAACGATCTTCCCGTATCGACGATACGGTTGCCGGTCGTAGCCGGAGCCGCATCGGAGACAATGGTACCATAGGGGCCCATGCCTCGAATGCTTTGGTATGCATCTCCCGCAAAGGCATCTCCGGTGATGACGGTGATACCGCTTTTTTTTGAGACCGTCATTTCTTTTAAATCAACAGAAACAATGGTCGGTTGTAATCCCTTAGCTTTGATTAATCTGGAAATGAAGAGACTCCAACTACCGGGTGCTGCTCCGACATCCAGGATGGGAAGTTCTGTGTTGATCACCCCAAAACGTTTCTCGATCTCTTCAAGCTTGTAGATCGACCGAGCGGGATATCCCTCTTTTTTTGCCAACTGGCTGTAGTAGTCGGCTGTTGCACGCTTATTTGAAGCTATCTGTCTCTCCTTTTTCCGTTTAGTGGTTTTCTCTTAGCATACGAACAGAAGGCCTTATCGGTCAACGATAGAGCCGCCTCCTTCTCTTTTCTTTTTATCCGGTTGACCCGAGGAGAAAAACTGACTACTTTCTTTGTAGGAAGGAAAGCATGGATAACAGATCGATCATCAGAAGACCGTTCCGCTATCGTTATTACAACGCGGCATTCGGCATTATCATCGTCAATATCGTTTTTTTTGTTTTTAATACCATATCGCCCCAAAGCCGCTATTATACCGCCCTGATTCCCGGTTTAATTATCGGTAAAGGCTTCTACTGGCAGTTTTTTACCTATATGTTTACGCATGCCAATATAAGCCACATCTTTTTTAACATGCTCGGCCTCTTTTTCTTTGGAACCCAGGTCGAACGCCGCATAGGGAGCAGTGAATTCCTGCTTTTCTATCTTTTGACGGGATTCCTGGCCGGTCTCTTCTCTTTTATTGTCTATACGCTCACCGGAATGTACGGCGCTGTTTTGTTAGGAGCCTCAGGAGCGATTTTTGCGGTTCTTCTTGCCTTTGCCGTCTACTTTCCGTATGCAAACATCTACATTATGGGAATTATTCCGGTAAAGGCCCCGCTTTTGGTCATCGGATATACCGCTATCGAACTTTTTAGCCAACTTTTATCCATTAACTCGGGTGTGGCTCATCTCACGCATCTGGCAGGTTTCGTTTTCGCATTTTTCTACTTCCTCATTCGTCTTAACATCAATCCCATAGAGGTGTTTCGCGGCGGCAGAAGGAGATGAGGATTGGTTTTTCCCTAAAAAGAATTGGGTGGCCGCTTCTTTTCTTTTTTCTTGTTGTTCCCCTTTGGGCGTATGATGGGCAAGTCGATTTTCTTACTGCGGAATTATGGGTCGAACTTACACCCTCTGTTTCCATTCCCACGACTGATAAAGGCGATTCCCAAGAGAGTAAGTCTCAGAAGCCTGAGATTCTTCCGATCGCTCCTGTTCCGTTAAAACGGGAGGAGGCAATTCATCGGCTTCTTGAGGAGGCTCAGTTTGTGATTTCGGGGATGATCTACGGTTATCGACTGGAGTATACTCCTCTTGATCGTAGCCGAGGGGTCAGCGAGGTTTTTCATGCCGATCCTGTGGCGACTATCCCCTGGGGTGATCCTGCCTTGCGCGTACTCGATACCTGGATGCGCGGGAATAAATTTTTTGCCAGGATCCGCTACGATCTCTCGTCGGATCAGATGCTTCGTCTGCGGTTCTGGAATAGCGGGGTGCACGCTTCTGCGTCGGCTAGTGCGGAGGCGGCACTCTCTCTCGGGTATCTCGGCCGCATCGAGGCTCATCGGCAGGCAATCAAACAGGCCTTCCGGGACTATCTGCGCTCCATAGAACCGAATAAACCTCGCGTCGCTACCGGACGTGCCGTGTTGACCGAAGCACCGATATCCGCAGTTTCTGCGGGCGGATATCGGAGCACCGTTCGCATCAGAATCGATCTTGAAGATCTCCATCCCTATGGGGCCTTTTAGAATCCGCCTTCTGCTTAATGTCCATTATAACCTGATGTTTTTTCCACCTCAGCGTATCCCGGTTTCAGAACATCATAGATGATTTTGATTCGTTCATCGTAGTGAGCAAATGAACTTTTCATGGCGTTTATGGTCAGCCGTTCAAGATCCTTTAGGCTTAGATTGTAGTGCTTTACCGCCAATTCCATCTCTTTGCTGAGGGTCGTATTGCTCATAAGGCGGTTATCCGTATTGAGAAAAACACGAAAACCGTTGCGAAAGTAGATGTGAAAGGGATGATCGTCGAAATTGGGGGCGGCACCGGTTTGGATATTGCTTGAGAGGCACACCTCAAGCGGAATACGTTTATCCCGGATGAAATGGGCAAGTGTCCCCATTTTTTCGATCCTGGTACCGTGGACCGACATATCCTCAATGAGGCGGGTCGCATGGCCTATGCGGTGAGCTCCACAGATTTGAATGGCCTGCCAGATCGATTCCAAACCAAAGGCTTCCCCTGCGTGAATGGTGATGTTGAAATTCCGATTGCGTATATATTGAAAGGCTTCAAGGTGTTTTTTAGGGGGATGTCCATTTTCGTCACCTGCAATATCGAAGCCGACGACGCCACGGTCGCTGAAGGCAACGGCAAGCTCGGCGATTTCAAGGCTGATGGCGACACTTTGATCTCGCATGGCGCAGAGAATCAACCCGTATTCGGTCCCCGTTTCCCTGCGGCCTCGCTCAAGTCCTTTAAGAACGGATTCAACTACCGCTTCCACGTTCAGTCCCTCTTTGAGGTGCAGTACCGGAGAAAAGCGTATTTCGATGTAGACCACATGTTCCTTTGCCACATCGAGAATCGCCTCGTAAGCAGCGCGTTCAAGGGCCTCGGCTTTCTGTAGAACAGCCACCGTCACCCCGAAACTTTCGAGGTAGAGGGGCAGGCTTTTTCTGTCGGAACCCCGGTGAAGCCACTGAGCAAGGCGTTCGGGATCTTTTTCGGGAAGAGCAATGCCATATTCATCAGCAAGTTCGACAATGGTTTCTGGCCGCAATCCTCCATCCAGGTGGTCATGCAGCTCCACTTTGGGAATCTGCCGTATCATTTCTTTCGTAACCATGCTGATATTGTAATTCATGAAAGCTTTGCGGGGAAGGGCCGTTGACACGCTTTTCTTTTCCACGTATATACTCTCGGCTATGCCTAGTTCCATAAAAAAGCTTGTTATGGTCTCGATTCATATCGATCGGGGATCCCGTGCCGTTCCTCTCGGTGCGGCTTCGGTTGCGGCCCTCGTTCATGCACGCCACGGGGACCGGGTTAAACCGATTATTCTTGATTGTTTCCTTGATCAGGATATAGCCTTTTGTGTAGCGGCTATTAAGGAACTGC